>CAKUCX010000077.1 GCA_934643865.1 uncultured Kiritimatiellota bacterium | reverse complement strand
GTGGGGCATGGTAGGGGCCGACGTCCCCGGCGGCCCGCGTCCCGGCGGCCTTCCCGCTTCAAACCGGCTCATGACGCGGACGGGAGTTTGTGCTATACTGCCACTTTCGGACGCGGTGTCCGGCTTTCTACGATAAACTCTAGACAGAAAGAACGCAACGACCATGAACTACACCTACATGTGCCTCAACCCCATCGCGGCGGTTGGGCTGAACAACCTGACGGACGCCTATACGCGCACCGAGGACTTCGCGGCGGCGGATGCCGTCTTCGTGCGCAGCGCCAAGATGGCCGACCTCGCGCCCGGCGCGAACCTGCTCGCCGTCGCGCGCGCCGGCGCGGGCGTCAACAACATCCCGCACGCGGACTACGCGAAGAAGGGCATCGTCGTCTTCAACACGCCCGGCGCGAACGCGAACGGCGTGAAGGAGCTTGTCATCGCGGCGATGCTGCTTGCGAGCCGCGACGTCATCGGCGGCATCGAGTGGGTGAAGGCCAACGCGGCGGACGCGGACATCGCCAAAGCGGCCGAGAAGGCGAAGAAGGCGTTCTCCGGCACGGAGATCCTCGGCAAGAAGCTGGGCGTCATCGGCCTCGGGGCGATCGGGCAGAAGGTGGCGAACGCCGCCGCCGCGCTCGGCATGGAGGTGTACGGCTACGACCCCTACCTCTCGGTCGACGCCGCGTGGAACCTGAGCCGCGCCGTCCACCACTGCAAGAACGTCGAGGCGATCTACCAGACGTGCGACTTCATCACCGTCCACGTGCCGGCCCTGGAGTCAACGAAGGGCATGATCAACGCCGAGGCGATCGCCATGATGAAGACGGGCGTGATCGTGATCAACGCGGCGCGCGACGCGCTCGTGAACGAGAAGGACATGCTCGCCGCGCTGAAGGCCGGCAAGGTGCGCACGTACGTGAGCGACTTCCCGAACGCGACGACGGCCGGGCAGAAGGGCTGCATCGTCATTCCGCACCTGGGTGCCTCCACGGCGGAGGCCGAGGACAACTGCGCGGTGATGGCCGTGAAGGAGATGCGCGACTACCTCGAAAACGGGAACATCGCGAACGCCGTCAACTACCCGGCCTGCTCGCTCGGCCCGGCGCGGAAGCCCGGCCGCCTCGCGATCTGCCACAAGAACGAGGCGAACATGATCGGCACGTTCACGTCGATCCTCGGCAACGCGAAGGTCAACATCGACGCGATCGCGAACAAGTCGCGCGGCGATGTCGCCTACACGCTCATCGATGTCGACTCCCCCGCGCCTGCGGAAGTCGTCGACGCGCTCAAGAAGAGCGCGGCGGTCATCCGCGTGCGGGTGATCAAGTAGTGGTTAAGTGGTTAAGTAGTTAAGTAGTTAAGTTTTTTAAGTGGTTAAGTAGTTAAGTGGTTAAGTAGTTAAGTGGTTAAGTAGTTAAGTGGTTAAGTTTATTGAGTTCGTAGAATTGATACGTTGACAGTAACTTAACTACTTAACCACTTAAAGCGAAGCGACTTAATCCAAACTTAAAGCGAAGCGACTTAATCCAAACTTAAAGCGAAGCGACTTAACCCAAACTTAAAGCGAAGCGACTTAATCCAAACTTAAAGCGAAGCGACTTAATAACTCAATTCTTATGGCGGCGTTCAGCTACAGGGCGATGACGAAGGACGGACGGCGCGTGGACGGAACGGTCCAGGCGCCGGACCGCCGCGGCGCCCTGGCCGCCGTGCGCCGGCTTGGCCACACGCCGCTGTCCGTCTCCGAGGCGCACGGCGGCGCGGCGGCCGCCAAGAAGGCCGCGAAGGGCGGCAGCATCTGGAACATGAAGATCGGCGGCAAGGCGGACGCGATGACGGACGCCGAGGTGCTGCTCTTCACGAGCGAGCTCGCCGACCTGCTGGAGGCCGGCATGACGCTCGGCCAGGCCCTCGGCTGTCTCGCGAACCAGGGCGAGGAGGGGAGCGCGCAGCGCACGGTCAGCCAGGACCTCTGCCAGCGCATCGTGAACGGCGAGTCCTTCTCGGACGCCCTTGCGCACCACCGCACGTCCTTCCGCCCCCTCTACGCGAACATGATCCGCGCGGGTGAGGCCTCGGGCGCGATGGTGGACGTGCTGCGCCGCCTCGTGGACCACTACGAGCGGAACGACGCGATGATGGGCAAGATCAAGGGCGCGATGACCTACCCGCTCTTCGTGCTCGTCTTCGGCATCGGCGCGGTCATCGTGGCGATGACGTTCATCATCCCGCGCTTCAAGAAGGTCTTCGACGGCATGCACGGCACGCTGCCGCCCGCGACGAAGTTCCTCATGGACATGAGTACCTTCATGGTGCAGTACGGCTGGCTGCTTGCGTTGACGGCGGCGGTGGCGGCAGTCCTCTTCGCCCGCTGGAAGAAGACGCCCTCCGGACGGACGAAGGTGGACGGCTGGAAGCTGCGCGCGCCGCTCGTGAGCGGCATCGTCGCGGCAGGGGCCTACTCGTCGCTCGCCTACACGCTCCAGACGCTGCTCGCGAACGGCGTGAACGTGCTGCAGGCGCTGAAGATCGCCGAGGACACGTGCGAGAACGCCGTCATCGGCCAGGCGCTCGCGACGGCGCGCAGGCGCGTGACGGACGGCACGTCGATCTCGGGTCCGCTCGCGGCCTCCGGCGCGTTCCCCCGCATGATGACGGACATGCTCGCGGTCGGCGAGCAGGCGGGCAACCTCACGAGTTCGCTCGGCCACATCGGCCTCCGCTACCAGAAGGACATGGACCGGAACATTGCCCGTTTCACGAACGCGCTCGGCCCGCTCATGATCGGTCTCATCTCCGTCGGCGTCGGCTTCATCGCCTACGCGATCGTCTCCGCCGTCTTCGGCATGACGAGCCAGATCAGCGCCCACTAGGGCGGCCGCCCCCAATGAAACCACAACAGTGACAAGGAGCAAGACATGAGACACGAGGACATCGCCGAGAAGGCCGCGAAGGCGGGCTTCACGCTCATCGAAATCATCATCGCCATCTCGATCGTCGGCATCATGGCCGCCGTCGCGGTGCCGAACATCAACAAGTACCTGAAGAACGCCCGCATCAACGCGGCGCGCCAGCTCATCGACACGGCGAAGAACGCGACGATCCAGTACCAGAACGAACACCGGGGCAAGGTCCCCGAGACGCAGGACGCCTGGGTCGAGGCCCTGACGGGCGGCGAGGAGCCCTACATCGAGGGCGGCGCCGACGCGCTCACGGACCCCTGGGGCGAGCCGCTCCGCTACGAGAAGAAGGGCAAGGGCGGGCGCTTCAACATCTACTCGAACGGCCCGGACGGCGAGCCGGGCGGCGACGACGACCTCTCCGCCTTCGAGGACAGGCGCTAGCGCCTGAAGCTGGAGGGCCGGCCGCCGTGAAGAACGGCTTCACGCTCATCGAGATCCTCGTCGCGCTCGTGATCGTCGGCATCCTCGTGGGGACGGCCGCCGTCAGCCTGGGCGCGGGCGTCAAGTCGGCCCAGATGGCCGACGCCGCGCGCGCCGTGCAGCAGTACGCCGGGCACGCGCGGGCGATCGCGCTTCTCAAGCAGCGGCCCGTCGTCCTGACCATCGAGGAGGTCGCCGAGGACGGCGTCTTCGCGAAGAGCCGCCTCTCGGCGAGCTACGGGAAGGACGCGGAGGCCGAGGGGGCCGGCGCCTCGGGCGGCGCCGGCTTCGGCGTGGCGGGCGCGGCGGGCGGGCGGACGTTGACGCTCTCGGGCGTCCCCGTCGAGGGGGACGGGCCCGGCGACGCGCCGGCGGAGCTGGCGGACGACCCCCTTGCGCCCGAGCCGCGCGACTTCGAGGGCATTCACATCCGCGCGCAGCTGAAGGAGGAGCTGGAGAAGCGGCGCTCGCGCATCTCCGTCTTCAGCACGGCCGACCTGCTCCTGCGCCGGAACCGCGAGCAGCAGGCCCGCGCGCGGCGCGCGGAGGCGGACGGGGAGGCGGACGGGGAGGCGGACGCCGCCGAGCCCGCGCGCGCGGAGGCCTTCTCCGTCGTCTACGAGCCGAACGGCCGCTGCGCCCCCTACCGCGTGAAGATCTGGAAGGACGGCACGGACGAGGACCGGGGCGTGACCCTGGAGGTCGGCCGCTTCGGCCGCGTCGTGGAAGACGAGGAGGCGCGGCGATGAAGCGGGGCTTCACGCTCATCGAGGTGCTCGTCGCCTCCGTCATCCTCACGCTCGGCATCGTCGCCGTCCTGGGGCTCTTCCTCCAGAGCTACAAGCTCATGACGGCCTCGGCCCGCTTCGAGACGGCCCAGCGCGTCCTCGGCTACTTCGAGATGGTCCACCCCATCCCCGCCGTCGACCAGGTGACGGGCGACCCGCTCGACGACGACCTCCTCAACATCCCCGAGGAACGCGCCGAGAGCCTGGCGGACGACCTGGAGATCGAGCTTTCGCGCACGGACCGGGAGGACTTTGCTGGCTACACGGCCGAGCGGGCCGTCGACGACATTGACGACGAGGAACTGGAGCGCAACGGCGGCCTCTACACGCTGCGCACGACAGTCAAGTGGGGCGGCGACCACTTCGGCGGCAAGAAGGAGAGCCTCTCCGTCGTGAAGCTCTGGTGGAAGGGGACGGCCGGCGGCAAGGGCTCGAACGCGGAGGGTAAGGCGAAATGAGGCGCGCGGGCTTCACGCTGGTCGAGCTGCTGGCGGCGATCCTCATCCTCGCGATGATGACGATCGTCGGGGGCGTCGCCTTCACCGCCGTCATCAACGGCTGGCACCGCGCCACCAAGCTCGCCGACCGCATGCAGACGGCCGACTACGCGCTCAACCAGGTCGTCGCGGGCCTGCGCAGCGCCTACTACCCCGCCGACGGCAACCAGAAGGACGAGTGGGGCTTCATGATGGAGGACAAGGGCGACGGCACGGACCCCTCCAGCAGCGACTGGATCGAGTGGACGAAGATCGGCACCTCCATGATCGGCAGCACGTCGGCCTTCTCCGAGACGACGCACCGCGTGCGGATGTGGGTGGAGGAGGCGCGCGGGAAGGACGAGCCGGGCGGGCTGAAGATCCGCGTGTGGAACCCCGACCTCTTCGTGGAGGACGACCGCACGCGCTTCAACGAGGACGACTACGGCGAGGAGATGCTGCTCGTGGAGGACGTCGTCGGCTTCGACTGCCAGGTGCAGAAGGACGCCTCGGAGGTGGAGTCGGACGGGAAGCCGAAGTGGGCCGAAGAGTGGGCGACCTCGAATGCGATCCCCTACCGCGTGAAGATCACGTTCCGCATGAAGCCCGCCGAGAAGGGCGAGGAGCCGCTGCCGGTCCTGCGCGTCGTGGAGATCCCCCTCTGGCGCCTCTCGCAGAAGCCGTTCGCGCTCGAAGGGTCGAAGACGGAGGCGAAGAAGAAGTGACCGACGCGCGTTCCAGAGGCTCCGCCCTCGTGATGGTCATCTGGACGATCGCCGTCCTCTCGGTCATCGTGATGAGCTTCGCCGTGGAGGCGAAGCTGCAGGCGTCGGTGAACGTGTACGTGCGCGAGCGCGCGCAGCTGGAGACTCTGGTCGACGCGGGCCGGGTGCTGGGCGAGATGATCGTCGCGAACCACCAGGACGCGCCCGCCTGGTCGGAGGACGAGAAACTGGACGAGCTTCTCACGGAAGACCGCTGGATCCTGGAGAAGCGCCAGCTCAAGCAGAGTGGCGCGACCGTGACGATCGGCCCAGTCGTCGTCGACGAGAAGCTGCCGGACGATTTCCGCGCCCGCGACGCCGCCGACGCCGCCGACGCGCTCGCCGGGCGCGGCACCGTGACGGTCGTCATCGAGAGCGTGGGCGGCGGCGACGGCGGCGGGCCCAAGTTCAACATCAACAACCTCCAGCCCGAGGGCGACCCCCACTTCGCCGAGCTCTGGGAGAACATCCTCTACTGGGTCGGCGTGCCCGAGGACGACCAGGAATACTTCCTCAACAGCTGGCTCGACTGGTACGACAGCGACGACGTGAAGAAGGGCGACTACGGCGACGGCGCGCGCGACGGCAGCGAGAGCGAATACTACGAGGACCTCGCCGACCAGAACGACGAGGAGAAGTACAAGCCCCGCAACGGCCCCATCAAGGAACTCAAGGAACTTGCCTGGGTGGGCGCCTTCCGCCTCCATCCCGCCGTCCTGACGGGCGGGTGGTACTACGCGGACGGGCGCAAGGACGAGGACAACCTCTGGATCACGAACACGCTCGACAAGGTTCTCACGACCTTCGGCGGCGCGAAGATCAACGTCAACCTCGCCGCGCGCGACGTCCTCCTGCAGATTCCCGGCATTCGCTCGCCGGACACGCCCGAGGACCTCGAAGACGAGACGATGCTCGACGTCGTCAACGCGATTCTCGAATGGCGCAACGGCGTGGACATGGACGGGCGCGAGGTCAATCTGGACGACGAGGAGAACGGTACGCTCATCAAGGACTGGTCGAAGCTCAACGAGATCTGCCAGAGCTACATCCGCCCGGCGGCGCAGGAGTATCTCGCCTACCAGGGCGGCGCCGGCGAGGGCGCCCTCTACCGCATGACGATCACGGCCGCGTCGATGGGCATGAAGCACGTCGTCAAGGCGAAGATGACGATCAAGGAATCTCGCCCTGTCTACCTCGAATGGCAGGAAGACCCATAGGGGAGGATTAAGTCGCCGCTTCGCGGCTTTAAGTGGTTAAGTAGTTAAGTGGTTAAGTAGTTAAGTGGTTGAGTGGTTAAGTAGTTAAGTGGTTAAGTGGTTGAGTGGTTGAGTGGTTAAGTAGTTAAGTGGTTGAGTGGTTGAGTGGTTAAGTGGTTAGGTAGTTGAGTGGTTAAGTAGTTAAGTGGTTAAGTGGTTGAGTGGTTAGGTAGTTGAATGGTCAAGTGATTAGGTGATTGCGTGGTTGAATGGTTGAATAGTTTGGTAGTTGCAGCCTTCTGCGGGCGGCTGGGACGTCCGCCCCTACCAATGCAACGGGCCGGGTGCGCCGTCCTGTGTCCGTTGTGCATCGATGGATTGTCCTGCGCTGGTCGGGCGCGACGTCCCCGGCGCGCCGACACGGGAAACGCTTGTGGATGTTGGTGATTGAAAGAAGGGTAAAGGAAAAGACATGAGAATCTCGGGAACGACAGGAACCGTACTGGTCCTCGTGGCGCTGGCCGCCCTCGGGGGCGGGACGTATTTCTTCCGCACCGTGCAGGAGGGGCGGCGGCTCGCGCTGCAGGCCGAGACGCAGAAGGCCCGCCTGAAGGCGAAGGAGGCCGAGGCGCGCGCGAAGGAGGCCGAGGCGAAGACGAAGGAGGCCGAGGCCCGGAAGGCCGAGGCCGACCGCAAGCGGGCCGAAGGCGAGGCGGCGGCGAAGAAGGCCGCGCTCGACGCGAAGAGGCAGGAGGAGGCGCGCCTCCGGGAGCAGGCGGCCGCGTCGGCGGCGGCGGCGAAGAAGGCAACGGCGGAAAAGGCGGCGGCGGACGCGGCGGCGAAGAAGGCGGCGGCGGAGAAGGCCGCCTCGGACGCGGCGCGCGCCGAGCAGGAGAAGCGCGCGGCGGCGGAGGCTGTGGCGCTCCGGCGCGCGGAGGCCGAGCGGAAGACGGCCGAGGCGGCGCGCGACGAGAAGATCGCCGCGCGGCAGATCGCCGAGGCGGCGCGCGCGAAGAGCGCGAACGACCTGAAGGCCGCCGAGGCCGCCGCCGCCGCCGAACGCGACCGGAAGCTGCGCCTCTACAGCCGCGCGAGCCTCAGCCGGGCGGAGACGGTCGCCCTCCAGCGCGCCGAGCGGCGCCTCGCGCTGGAGGAGGCGGGGCTGCTCGCGGCGGAGGACAACGCGGGCGACGGCGGGATGGCGCCTGCCGAGGAGGCCGCCGGAAACACCGCCGGGGCCGCCGCTGACGGGAACGCCCCGACGAACGCGGCCGTGAAGGTGGACTGGCCGGAGGCACGGCCGGACGTGACGCCGGCCGAGGCGCAGGCCGCCGCGATCCAGCGGAAGATCGACGACGTACACGCGGCGGAGCGGGCGCGCGCGGCGCGCCGGCGCATCGCCGACTTCGGCCGGCGCATCGACCGGGCCGTCGCGGAGGGGCGCCTCGCGGACGCCGCCCACGACCGGCGCGCGCTCGTCTCGCTCGTCCCGGACTACGAGGATGTCTACGTCGAGCTGCTCGACGAGGCGCGGGCGGCCAACGACGCGGCGGCGCAGAAGAAACGTCTCGACGAGCTTCTCGCGCTCGTCCCCGAAGGTCGGCGCGTCGCGGCGCTCGTGCGCCTCATCCGCCACGACGAGGCCTTCTACAGCCGCGCGCTCGCCGGGCGCGTGGAGAAGGACGACTACGTGAAGGCGTTCCGCAAGATCTACGACGAGGCGCGGCGCGACAAGGGCGACCGCGACGAGCGCGACGCGAAGCTCGCGCACATCTGCCGGGTGCTTGCCGTCTACGTGCCCGACTTCGAGCGTTCGCCCGAATGGAAGTGACGATGGACAACGAAAGGAACACGCGATGAACGACAGAGAGACGAACGACGGCGCGGGCGCCTACAAGTGGGTGGCGCTCGCCCTCCTGACGGTGGGCTACTTCATGCAGCAGGGCACGCGGCAGATCTTCAACTCCGTGCTGCCGCAGATGAAACTCGAATTCACGTCCGTCGCGGCAAGCGACTGGGGCACCGTCATGACGGTGTTCGCCGCCGTGTACGGCGTCTGCGTTCTCTTCGCGGGCGTGCTGGGGGACCTCTTCAGCCGCAAGAAGACGATCCTCGTCTCCGTGGCGCTCTTCTCGCTCGCGATCCTCGCCTCCGGCTTCGCGCGGCCGTTCGGGTGGCTGTCGCTCGTGAGCTACCTCGTCGTCGTCTACAGCGTCGTCTTCGCCGTGGGGCAGTGCCTCTACCCGTCCTCCGCGAACTCGATCCTGAGCCAGCTCCACGCCCGGACGCGGTCGATGGCGATGTCGGTCATGCAGAGCGCGCTCTACGTGGCCGTCGTCGCGGTCTCGCTCGCCTCCGGCTGGCTCGCGGGCCTCGGGACGGGCGCCTGGCGCTACCCGTTCTGGGTGTTCGGCGGCTTCGGCCTCGCGCTCTTCGTCGTCCTCGCCCTCTTCCTGCGCGACACAAAGCCCGTGCCGGCCGCGCCCGGCGCCGTGCAGAAGCCGTCGATGGCGGAGGCGTTCAAGGCGTTCGCGGTGAAGCCGAGCGCGTGGCTGCTGATGGTGGCGTTCGGCTTCCAGGTGTTCACGAATTTCGGCTTCACGGTCTGGACGCCCGTCTACCTGCGCGAGACGTTCTTCGCGGACAAGGCGATGGCCGCCACCGAGGCGGGCTTCTGGACGATGTTCCACTCCGTCATCTGGCACTACGCCGGCTGCGTGATCGGCATCATGGCCGCGAGCCGCTTCTCTGACCGGCTCGCCGCGACGTGGAAGCCCGCGCGCATGGCGACGAACGTCGTCGGGCTCCTCGCGGGCGCGCCATGCATCTACCTCGCCTACGCCTCGGACTCGCTGGCGCTCTGCGCGGCGGGGCTCTTCCTCTTCGGCCTCGCGCACGGCGTCTACGACTCGAACATGTTCGCCTCGCTCTACGACGTCATCAAGCCGCGCTATCGCGCCTCCTCCACGGGCTTCATGTGCTGCGGCGCGTTCCTCGTCGGCGCCGTCGCCCCGAAGCTGATCGGCGCGATGATGGACGCGGGCGTGAGCGTGAAGAACTGCCTCGCGTCCCTCTCCGGCGCCTACTTCTGCGGCGCGCTCACCGTGCTCGTCGCGATCGTCCTCTTCCTGAAGAAGGACTACGAGCAGGACGGGCGCGCCTAGGCGGACGCCACACGCGGCAATCCGGGCGGAATGGAGCGGGCATGAGGATCTACATCGACGTCGACGACGTGCTGTGCGAGACGGCGGCCCATTTGTGCGGCCTCGCCGCGCGCGCGTTCGGGCGGCGGGTCGCCTACGCGGACGTCTTCCAGTTCGACCTGCAGCAGGTGTTCGGCTTTTCCGACGCGGAGATGCGGCAGTTCATGGCGCGCGTGCATGCGCCGGACGAACTGCTGGCCTACGCCGTCACGTCCGGGGCGCCGGAGGGCGTGCGGACGCTGCGCGCGGCGGGCCATGCGGTGGAGATCGTCACGGGGCGGCCGGCGGCGACGCACGGCGCGACGGCGGCGTGGCTCGCGGCGGCCGGTCTCGGGACGTTGCCGGTCTTCTATGTCGACAAGTACGGGCGCGCGGCCCTTTCCGGGCCGGCCCCGGACGAGCCGCCGACCCTGTCGCTCGGCCAGCTCTTCGCGCGCCGGTATGACGCCGTCGTCGACGACTCGCCCCTCGTCCTGAAGCATCTGGCGGTCGTCTGGCCCCGGACGCGCATTTTGGTCTACGACCGGCCCTGGAACCGCGCCTTCCCCCTTTCCGCCAACATGACGCGGGTGCGGGGATGGCGCGACATCGTCGCCGTCCTTGCCGGCCGCGATGCGGCCGTGCCGCCGGAATGCCGCGCGGCGGCGGGGAAGGCGGAGCGGGGAAGGCTCTTCAACACGGAAAAAGGAGCAGAAAGATGACGAGACGGATCATGACGGCGCTGGGCGCCTTTGCGCTTGCGGGCGCGGCGGCGGCGGCGACGGTGAAGAGCGGCACGCTGACGGTTGAACTCGCGGAGGACGCGCAGGGCGCGGTTTCGCGCCTCGTCACGGCGCACGGCGCGGACCTCGCGCCAGCGACGGACCGGATGCCGCTCTTCTACCTGAAGGCGACGCGCGCGGACGACGTCGCGAAGAGCGTCGAGATCAGTGCGGCCGATGCGGCGGCGTGCCGCGTCGAGAAGCTGGCGGATGGCGTGCGGCTCGTCTACGGCGGTTTCCGGAAGGAGGGCGTCGAGGCCGTCGTCTGCACGGTGCGCGGCGTCGACGCTTCCGTCCGCTGGGGCATCTCCGTGAAGATGGCGGACGGGTGGGCGCTCGAAGAGACGACCTACCCGCACATCCTCGTCGCGCCCGTCCTCGGTTCGGACGCCGGCGACGACCGCTTCGTCTACGGCACGGCGAAGGGCGGCGTCACGTACAACCCCGGCGCGAAGGGCGTCGGCTGGCGGGCCTACGCGAAGCAGCCCGGCGCGCTCGCCGCGCAGTTCGCGACGGTCTACGACGACCGCGCGGGCCTCTACTTCGCGGCGGAGGACGGCGCGGGACACTGCAAGTACCTCGGCGGCGAGCGCACCAAGGCGGGTTTCCTCGTGACGAGCCGCCGCATCGGCTTCGACACGGGCGATGTCGTGCAGGCGTACGACCTCGTGACGGGGGGCTTCGAGGGGACGCCGGGCGATCCCTGCACGTGGCACGACGCGGCGGACCTCTACCGCGCCTGGGCGAAGGGGCAGGCATGGGCCACGAAGCCGTTCCGCGACCGCGACGACATCCCCGCCTGGATGCGCGACGCGCCTGCGATGGTGCGCTTCTCGCGCGACTGGCTGCAGGACCCCGACCGCATCCGCGCGTGGATGCGCGACTACTGGAAGAAGGAATTCCCCGTCGCGCCGCTCGTGGTGGCCGTCTGGGGCTGGGAGAAGATCGGCACCTGGGTGACGCCGGACTACTTCCCCGTCGTCCCCGACGACGCGACCTTCGCGCGGCTCGCGGCGGACCTGAAGGCGCTCGGCGCCCACGTCTTCCCCTGGCCGAGCGGCTACCACTGGACGACGACCTACGACAAGCGGCCCGACGGCACGTTCGCGTGGGACGACCGCGCGCGCTTCGAGCGGATTGCCGCGCCGCACGCCATCTCCAACCGCGACGGCGCGCGCTACGTGCGCACGCCCTTCTGGCTCAGGGGCGGCGACTGCGCCTGCCTGTGCGGCGGCGACCCGTGGACGCGCGACTGGTGGAACCGCGACATCTGCCTTCCGCTCGCGAAGCTCGGCTGCGAGATGATCCAGGTGGACCAGGTCGTCGGCGGCGCATACCCGCCGTGCTGGGCGAAGAACCATCCGCACGGACCCGGCGAAGGGCGGTGGAAGAGCGCGGCCTTCCTCGACCAGCTGCGCACGATGCGCGAGACGATGCGCGCGGTCCAGCCGGATGCCATCGTGTGCGTGGAGGAGCCGAACGAGTTCTACAACCACCTTGTCGGCATCCAGGACTACCGCGACTGCGAAAGCCATGCGGACGAGTGGGCGAGCGTGTTCAACTACGTCTACCACGAGGACCTGCCGTGCTTCCAGTCGAACCCCCGTCGCGGCAACCGCATCTGGCAGGCGCACGAGGCGGCCGACGGGCAGATCCCGTTCCTCTCGCCGTCCGAGAAGGACCTCGGCGACGCGCGCGCCGCGCTCATGAACGGCTCGTTCGAGAACGCCTTCGAGGGGCGTTTCCGGGGCTGGGACAAGCTGAGCGGCTACAACGGCGTCGCGTGGAACGGGCGGATGTTCGTTGACGCGGAGACGAAGCGCGACGGCGCGCGCGCCATCCGCCTGGAGGTGAAGGAGGGTGAGAACGCCGTCCAGGTGTCGCAGAACGTCGACCTCGCCGACGGGGCGTTCCGCGCGGGCGGGACCTACCGGCTCTCGGGCTGGCTGAAGACGGGGCACATGTCGCGCCCGAACAGCGTCAACTTCTGCTTCCTCGGTTCGCGCGCGCCGGGCGGCTCGCTCGCGTTTCCGAAGCCCGAGGAAGGGTGGACGCGCGTCGCGCGCGACTTCACGGTGCCCGTCGACGCGGAGACGCTGCGCATCATGCTGCACCTCGCGGGCGACGCGACGGCGTGGGTCGACGGGCTCAGGCTTGAGGAGGTGCGCGCGGACGGATCGACGCGGGAGGTCGTCCTCTCTGGGCGCGGCGCCTACGACGCCTTCATGAAGCGCTGGGTGGCGCTCTACCACGGCGAGGGGCGCGACTGGCTCGCTTTCGGCCGCCAGGTGAAGCCGCCGCGCATGACCTGCGCCACGCAGCCCTACACGGTGACGTCGCGCGGCAAGGCGCCGCGCACGCTCCAACGGCCCGTCGCCTTCTGCAACGCCTACGCGGCGCAGGACGGCCGCCGGGCCGTGGTGGTGGTGAACGCGACGGGCGTGGAGCAGACCGTCACGCTCGACGAACGCGGCACGCGCCGGGTCCTGCGCCTTGCGCCGGACGAGATCCGCCTGATGAAGGAGTAAGGGACGCCATGCACGAAGACGAGACAGAACATGCGCCGCTGCGCCTCGCCGAGGAGCGCCTGCGGCTTGAGCGCGAGGCGCTCGCCGTGGAGCGCGAACGCCTCGCGGCGGCGCGCGCGCATGCGGCGGCCGAGGCGCGCCTCGCGCGCGCGCCGCATCCGGCGTTCATCGGCGTCTCCGTGGCACTGCTTGCGCTTCTGTGCTTTGCGGGCGGTCTGCTTGTGGGCATCGCGGTGATGGAGAACCGCCAGCAGCGCCAGCGCGAGGCGCGTCTCGCCCGTGCGCTTTCGCAGCTCGACGGCTTCGCCGCCGAGGCGGGCGGGGCGACGAACGCGCCCGCGCGGTCTGCCGCCGGGGCGGCGGACGCCCATCGCAACGTGTCCGTGGTGGTGATCCAGTGAAGAGACGGGGGGCGTGCAGGTTGAAGGTGTTCTGGCTTTGCATGGCGGGATGCGCGGCATGGGGGGCGTGGGCAGTTGAGCCGCACGCCGCGCTCGCCGCATCGGCGACGAACCTCGTCGTGACGGAGGAGGCGACGCTCGCGTTCCGCCTCTGGATGCCGCCGCTGGAGGGCGACCTCGCCGACGTGCCGCCCGTCCTGAACCAGCGTCCGCCGCACGTGCAGGCGGCGTTCCTGGAGCCGGACGGCACGCCGCGCGCGCTCGTGCCGACCGATCCCCAGCATTGGCCGCCGGTCGAACTGCGCAGCCGGGACCGCAACGTCTCCGTCTACACGCTCAACGACTACGTCTCGGACGACTTCTTCGGCGGGATGCGCGACCCGTTCTCGATGCTGGACGACGGCTTCTTCGGGCGCGCGCTCGGCCCGAAGGCGCAGCGCTTCCCGTTCACGACGCGCCGCGTGGAGCGGGAGGGCGTGAACGGCTGGGAGTTCTCCTTCACGACGGCGCCCTACCGTGCCGCGGCGCCGGGGCGCGCCGAGATCGCGCCCGTGGCCGTGAAGGTGCCGCTCATCACGGGGGTGCGCACGAGCCGCGACCGCTTCGGCCGGGCCGTGCGCGTGCCCGCCGTCCGGGAGGTCGTGCTGCGCACGCGGCCGCTCGTCCTGGAGGTCATCGAGCCGCCGGCGGCGGACCGCCCCGCGACCTCCTGCGGGGCGATCGCCTCCAACCTGGCCGTGACGGCGACGCTCGACGCGAGCGTCTGCACGGCGGGCGATCCGCTCGTCCTCACGCTCGACGTCGCCGGGGCGCGCAACCCGTCGGCGCTCGTCCCGCCGTCCTTCGCGGCGCGCGTGAACAGGGGGGGCGTCTTCCGCCTCGACGACGCCTCCCTGAAGACGGAGACGCTGGCGGCGTCGCGCCGCTTCTCCTGGCGCGTGCGCGCGCTGAAGGCGGGGACGGTCGAGTTCCCCTCCCTTGAGGTGGGCTACTACAGCCTCGCGCGGCGGGCCTACGCGACGGTGCGGACGGACGCCATCCCCGTTCAGGTGAAGGCGGGCGCGCAGGCGACGCTCGGCGCCCTGGACGCGGCGGGGGACGAGGCGGACGCCTTCCCGCTCCCCGACGGCGTGGACCTCGATCCGCGCGGCGCGGCGGCGGAGCCGCTGCTGCCGCATCTCGGCCTCGCGCTCGCGCTCTTCTTCGCCGCGCCGCTTCTCGTCCTCGCCCTGCGCCTCGCCCCGCCCGCGCGCCGCCGCCTCGCCGCACGCCGCACGGCGCATCGCCGGGCGACGGCCTTCGCG
>CAKUCX010000076.1 GCA_934643865.1 uncultured Kiritimatiellota bacterium | reverse complement strand
AGACACGAAGGCATCGGCGCGAGGGAAGCGGAAATCGCCAAAGCGATTTTGCCCATTGACTTCTGTTCTCATAGGAGCGCGCGGAGACACGAAGGCATCGGCGCGAGGGAAGCGGAAATCGCCAAAGCGATTTTGCCCATTGACTTCTGTTCTCATAGGAGGCACGGAGGTTTTCAGAACGAGATTGCACGCATCTCGGCAACAATTCCCGTCCCTCTTCGAAGCCCGTCACTCTTTGATGGATGAAGCGGTGCGTAAGCCAGCCTCAAAATCCTCTCCGTGTCCCCGTGCCTCCTCGCGCTCCGTGTTAACCGGCCGGAGGCCATGCAACCCGCCCGCGCCGCCGCGAGATGAGATTCCACCGCGTAATAATCTTGAAGACGCCGAGACTGCGGGTCCGGCAGGTCAAGCCGGGACGCAATGGTCGAGAAGAAATGAGATTCCACCGCGTAATAATCTTGACGATGCCGAGATTGCGGATTCGGCAGGTCAAGCCGGGACGCAATGGTCGGGACGAGATGAGATTTCACTGCGTAATAATCTTAACGATGCCGAGATTGACGATGCCGAGATTGCGATTCGGCAGGGCAAGACGGGACGCAATGGTCGGGATGCAATGAGATTTTAATGCGTAATAATCTTGCTTGAAGCCGTATCTTGCCTGAAAGCCGTCGCGGCGCGCGGCGCAACGGCAACGGGTTCGGCAATCGCGGCCCTCCTCGCGGCGTGATGCGTTCGGACGCGATGAATTGCGGCCCTCCCGGGGTCTGTCTCGGCAGCCTCAGACGCTGCGAGAACCAGAAGCGGACACGCTTTCGGTTCTTGCCCATCACCTGCCCCTCAAAATCTGTATTCCCGAAACTTCCCTGTCCGCCCCTCAAGATCTGCATTCCCGTGCGAAACGCAGACGGCGGCGACACGGCCCACACCTGTCAAAAAGCATCAAACATCGGGGAATCCCTTGTCCCGATGTTTTGACGAACCCCGTTTCCCATGAAAAAATCGGGATAAGGGTGAAAAGTGTAAAAGTAGTGGGTTAGTGGGCTGCGCGGCGGCGCCGCGCAGCCCACTAACCCACTTTTACAATTTTCGATTTCATTGACGGCATAGCAGGGAGGGGGGTACAATATTGGCGTTTCATTGGAGAAGGTTTCGCGCTTCACTCAACCAAGCGAGTAGGAAAGGACCGGATATGGGCAGAATGGAAAGAACCGTGTGGACGTGCGCAGTCGTGGCGGGGCTTTGCGGCCATGCCGCGACGACGCACACGCTTCACGTCGCGGCGGGCGCCACCAACACGGTGGCCGAACTGCTGGAGGGGACCGTCCCGGCGGCGGGCGACTTGATCGAGAAGACCGGCGCCGGCACGCTCGTGGCCGTCGCCGCCTACAAGGACACGCAGCTCAACTGGTGCATCAAGGAGGGCGTCTACTACGTGCCCAACGCCGTCGGCACGAAAGCCCACAAGGGCAATTCCACCCTTGTCATCTGCGACGGCGCCACCGTGAACCTTCAGGGAGGCCAGAGCGACGTCTTCGACGGCTACTGGGTCGTCAGCCTTGCCGGGCAGGGGACGGGCGAGGGCAACAACCTCGGCGCGCTCGCGATCGGCGGCGGCATGACCAATCCCTCGCTCGGCGGCAATTCGCGTTTCGAGTTGACCGGCGACACGACGCTCTACTCCTACGGAACGATGAACGCCCTCTTTTCCGGAACGGGTAAAACCAACGGTTCCACCCTCGACATGAACGGCCACACGCTCACCGTGCGCGGGAAGGACGCCGCCTCCCTGTTCCGCCCGCGCTGGAAGTGGACGGTCAAGAATCCCGGTCCGCTCGTCTTCCGCAACGGCGTCTTCGCCCGCCACAAGGAGCTGAACGACATCGCGGGCGGACTGCCGCGCGTCACCCTCACGGAGGGTGCGGCGCTGGACGTCTATGCCTCGCCCTCGCTCTGGGACCTCGTGAACGAATTTTCCTTCGAGGCCGGCACGGGCATCCGGAAGACCGCAAAGTACGGCGAAACGGGAGCCGCGATGTCTCTGCAAACGGTCATCGGCCCGCCAACGGTGGACGCCAATGTCGCCACGCTCACAATCACCCGCTCGCTCGTCGCGCGGGGTGCCGACCTCGCCGCCGGGAAGATCCTCACCACGGAGAACGCCCTCGTGTTCGCCGACGCTAGTACGCTCGACGTGACGGACTGGGCGGCCCTGTCGTTCGCGGCGGGCACCACCTACGTGGCCGCCCGTTCGTCCACCGCAATCACCGGCACGCCCGCCCTCTCCGAAGCGGCCGCGCGCATCTTCTCCCTCACCAATACGGGCAGGGAACTCGTTCTCACCGTCAAGGACAACGTGATTGACGTTGCCTCCCGCGCCCCGCTTGCGGAAGGCGCGGCGGCCGCCGCCGCGAACGCCGCCGCCTGGGCGGCGCTCTGCCGCGATGTGGGCGGCAGGGACAACCTCGTCTTCGCCTTCCGCGCGGGCGACTGGTCCTTCGGCGACGCCCTCGACGCGACCGTCTGCACGGGCGCGAACACGACGTTCTGGGGGACGGGCCCCGCCTCTCTCCTCCGTTCGTCCCTCCACCTCGGCGCCGCCACCGGCGTCACCGTGCGCGGACTGAAGTTCGCCGATCTCGCCGGACCCGCCGTGGTCGCCACGCAAACGGACGGCCTCGTCATCACCGGCTGTGTACTCGACGGCGTGGCGGGTACGTACGTGGACGGCGCGAACTATCCCTTCGCCGCCGTGAACGTGACGGACCTGGAAGCGTACGCGAACACGTTCGCCCATGCCCGCTACGCCGCCCAGGCCTATCTGGAGGGCGGTAGCCAGACCGACCGAAGCGACGCCCAGTCCGGGCGGCTGGTCGTCAACATCCCCTCCGGCGAGTGGATCGGCTGGAGCAACTTCGTCGCCCGGACCTGCCTCGATCCGCACAAGCCCACCCGACAGGGGCTCCTCAAGCTCGGCGCGGGCACCTTCGACCCGGCGGCCAACCTCTCCGCCGCCCTGATCACCAACATCGACGTCCGCGCCGGGCAGTACGTCGCGCGCGCCGACACGCACCTCGGCGTGGCCAAACAGGGCGTGCAGGTGCGCGCGGGCGCCAACCTCACCTTCGCGGACGCCACCCGCGCGGCGCACAACCGCACGATCCGCATCGCCGGGACGGGGACTGGCACGCAGAATCCCGCCGTGCGCTTCTCCGGAAATTCCCTGTGGAACAAGGCGGACACCATCACCTGGATCCTGGACGACGACGCGACGATGTACAACAACTGCACGGGCGAGACGGGCGTCTTCCTCTGGGCGAACGTCCAGGCCAACGGCCACACGCTCACACTGAAGGGGAAGGGAACGGAAGCCAATTTCCGCTTTGGCCGGGCTTGTTCCTGGACGGGCGGCGGCGCCGTGGTGGTGGACGGCGTCTCGCTCTCCGCCTCCCCCCACGACAACAACTACCCCAGCGTCGTGAACCCAACCGCCTACGCGCCAACGGACAACCAGTTCCCGCTGTTCACGTTCCGCAACGGCGCCCGCCTGATGCCCGATTCGCACGAGCTCTTCTCCCTCATCGCCCGCGCCGACTTCGCCCCCGGCACGACGATCCAGACAAAGGCCCCCCGCAAGACCTACGCCATTTTCCAGGAACTCGTCGGCACGCCCACGGCCGCCTCCACCATCACGAACCTCGTCGTCGCCGGATCGTACCGCGCGCGGGCGGCGGACGTCTTCGCGGAAGCCCCGTCCCTCCTGACCGCCGCCGGCGCGCTCACCTTCGCCGACGGCGCCACGTTCGAGCTCGACGACCCGTCCGCCGCGCGGCCCACCTCCACCTACACCCTGTGCGAGGCGGCGGGCGGCATCACCGGGAAGCCCCTTCCGGCGGGCGGGACGGCACAGGCGGGCTGGACCCTCCGCGCGGACGGCGCGACGCGCATCCTGCTCGGTCCGGCCGCCAGCACGGTGCTGCTGCTACGCTGAACGGGGATGGTCCCCGCCGTTCATCAGGAACGCCATCGCGGCGATGAGCGCGAAGCCGATCCAGCTGAACACGTCGGGGACCTGTCCGAATGCGAGATACCCCAGCAGCGCCGCGAAGAGGATGTTCGTGTAGTCGAACACCGCGATGCGGCGCGGCTGGGCGTAGCGGTAGGCGGCCGTGACGCCGAACTGCCCGACCGCCGCGCCCGCGCCCGCGCCGACGAGGATCCAGACCTGCGCCGCCGTCATCGGATGGTAGTCGAAGACGAGGAAGGGCACCGAGGCGCAGCAGGAGAAGGCGGAGAAGAAGAGGACGATGAACCGTCCGTCTATCTTCAGCAGACCGAGTTCGCGCACGCAGGCGTAGGCGGAGCCCGCGCAGACCCCGCCCGCAAGCCCGCTCAGGACCGGCACGAGCGGCATCACGCCGAGGCCCGGCTTCACCACGAGCGCCGCCCCCACGAACGCCCCCACCAGGCAGAGCGCCTGACGCAGGGTAAGCCGCTCCTTGATGAAGAGCCAGCTGAAGAGCACCGTAAAGAACGGGGCGAGCTTGTTGAGCATCATCGCGTCGCCGAGGTCGATCTTCCCGAGCGCGTAGAAGTTGCCGAAGATACCCGCCGTGCCGAACACGGCGCGCAACGCGAGCACCGTCCAGCGGCGCGCCGCCGGGCCCTCCCCGAGCGAAACCCGGCGCCCCGCCCTCAGGAAAAGCGCGAGCGCAATCGCGAACGCCACCGCGTTGCGGAAGAAGCCCTTCTGGAACGCCGAGATCGCCTCCCCGTGGTCGTCCGTCATCCGTACGCACATCCCCATCACGGCGAAGCCGAACGCGGAGGCGACCAGGCAGAGCGCCCCCTTGCACGTGCGTTCATTTTTCATTGGGGCACCCTTCTGCTAAAACGCAGATCGCGGATGCGAAGCATCTGCGTCAGCACTGTTCGACGAGCCAGGCGGCGAGGCGCACGAGCTCGGCGCAGGGGCGTTTCTTGTAGTACGCCGCCGTGCGCGCCTCGGGCGTACCACCCTGCGTCGCGTCCGTCCCCGCCAACAGGTCGCGGCAGACGAGCGACCCGCATGCCGCCTTGAAGCGCGCGCAGAGATCCTGCACGTGCGGGTAGACGGCGGCCTTGTCGGGCCCGTACGTGAGCCCCAGGACGAGCGTGGCGCCCGTCACGGCGCCGCACACCTCGCGCATGCGCCCCACGCCGCCGCCGAGCCCCGCGCTCACCTTCCGCGCCGTCTCGGCGTCCATGCCGAAGTCCTCCGCGAACGCGCAGAAGACGGCCTGCGAGCAGCAGAGCCCGCTTTTGAAGAGTTCAACCGCCTTATCCGACCTGTCCATGTTCCGTTCTCCTTCTTTGAGGTTCATCAACGACGACCCGGCCCGCGCCCCCGCGCGCGGGGCGCGTGGGCGCGGGCGGCAGGTCCGTCGCGAAGCCCGCGAGCGCGATCGCGTGGCGGTTCGCGTAGGCGACCACCGCCTCCCGGTCGAGGAGGAGAAGCCGACCCGCCTGGAAGGCGAGCGCGGTGACGCCGGCCGACTTCATGACCTTGAGCGTCTTCAGTCCGACGACGGGGATGTCGAAGCGCATGTCGTGCCCCTCGCGCGCGCCCTTCACGAGCACCGCGCCCTTCCCGCCGAGCTTGCCGCCGCGCTTGATCGCCGCGTTCGTGCCCTCGAAGGCCTCCACCGCCAGCACCATGCCGTCCTTCACGAGGACGGTCTGCCCCACGTCGTGCCGCCCCATGTCGCGCATGACGACGGCGCCGTGCGCGGCGTCGCGCCGCTCGCGGTCCGTGAAAGCGCGCGCCGTCAGGAGGCCCTCGCCCGGCAGGTGGCGCTCCATGAACGAGGAGGCGGGGAAGACGGGGACGCCCGCGCGCTCGAACTCGAAGGCGAGCTTGCCGTAGATCGTGTGCGCCGTCTTGCAGGGGAGGGACGCGAGCCACGCCCTCGTCTCGGCGTCGAAGCGGCTGCGGAAGAGCGAAAACGGGCTGATCTGCCCCGCGAAGACGGCCCCCTCGTAGCCCTGCGCCGCGACCCAGCGGAGGCCCGAGGCGATTTCGCCGATGCCGATCGTGTGGACGCGGTCCGCCGCCCGGCACGTCGCGCGCGCCGTCGAGCCGCGCACCGCCAGCACGTCCACCTGCGCGACGCCCGCCGCGCGGGCGCCCTCGACGACCAGGCGCGGATAGGCCCCCGCGCCGGTGATCACGATCATGTTCCGTGGCGTGAACGTCATGTCCGCTGTCATTTCCTTTTTTTGTAGAAGATGAAGGTGCCGGCCTCGATGGCCTTCTCGTCCACCTTGTCGCCGGTCGTGATGCCGCCGCGCGGATCGTAGTAGTAGGTCGTCGGCGCGTTCCACGCCCCCCCCGCGATCCTGAACGGCGAATTCGTCGCGTTCACAGGCCCGCCGCGCGTGTAGCCCGGCAGCTTCGCGAGCGCGGCAAGGTCCTTCACGTCGTCGCCCATCTTGCGGATGTGCAGATCCGGCGGCGGCGGCAGCAGCTTGACCTTCTTCTTGAAGTACCCGCCCTTCAGGCCCATCGCCCGCAGCCAGTCGGCGTCCTCCTCCTCCGCAGGCGCCGCGCCCTTCTTCTCCGCCTTCGCCGCGCCCTTCTTCTCCGCCTTCGCCGCGCCCTTCTTCGCCGCGCCTGCGGCAGGCGGCGCGGCGGCGATCTGCGTCTGCCCCCGCCCGTAGAACGCGGCCATCGTGTCGACGCCGCCATAGAGGACGCTGTTCAGATAGGCGTCGGCCTGCACGAGGCGCTTCGCGCGCACGTCGGGGTCGTGGCCCGGGCGCGCCCGCAGGCCCAGCTTCGCGCGCACGCTCGGCATCGCGAAGAGCATCCCGCAGCGCTTGCGCCCGCGATGCTTCTTGGGATGCCAGGTGTTCGGCGCGCCGTAGGCGACGTGCGAATGGCAGACGACCTGCGCGTCCGCGATGCCGTACGTGCGCTTGAGGCGGGCGACAAGCTCCTTCAGCGCCTCCAGCTGCCGGAGGGGCATCGTCTGGTTATGGTGCCCCACCACTTCGATGCCGATGGAGTATTCGTCGCAGTTCTCGCGCGCGTTCCACATCGAGCGCCCCGCGTGGAACGCCTGGCGGTCGCGGTCGATGATGCGGTAGGCCACGCCCGTCTCCGTCACGCAGTAGTGCGCCTCGCCGCGCTCGCTGAGCTTGTTGAGCGCGCTCTTCGCGTGCGCCTCGGTCGTGTGGAGGACGATGAGCCGCGTCGCCTTGCGGAGCGGCCGCTCCTTGTTGCGCGGCGAACGGTAGTCGTCCTTGAGGACGAGCGGCGCGGCCGCGCACGAGAACGCCCAAAGGCCGAAGGCCAAAAGGCCGAAGACGGACGGCCTCTTCTTCAAGGACGCCCACGGGGATGGAGGCGGGAGGCGGTCGCACGGAACGCACGATCCAGGCCTCCCCTGTCCATTTTCCAATCCCCGCACAACAATCTTCAACCTTCTCAGCTAAAACGCCAACACCTAAAACCTAGAACCTAAAACCTAACACCTAGAACCTAAAACCTAAACATTAAGCGCCGTCCTGCTCCACGGCTCCTTGCCCGCGAGGAGCGAGGGGGTCGTCATCTCCGGCGGCACGGGGAGGCCGAGCAGCTGCAGGGCCGTCGGGGCGATCGCGGAGAGCTTCGCGAGCGGCGTGAGGCGCACGCCCGCGGCGTCCTTCGCCACGTAGAAGCAGTCCACGAGGTTGAGCGTGTGGCTCGTCTTCGTGAGGCCGCTCTTGTAGTCGATCATCTGCTCGGCGTTGCCGTGGTCCGCGTAGATGAGCACGTGCGCGTCCAGCTCCAGGAGGCGCGGCAGGATCCTGCCGATGCACGCGTCCGTCACCTCGACGGCCTTCGTGGCGGCGGCCGCGTCGCCCGTGTGGCCCACCATGTCGCAGTTCGCGTAGTTGACGACGATGAGGCCGTAGGGGTTGTTCTCCAGGCGCTTCAGCAGTTCGTCCGTCACGTTGTAGGCGTCCATCTCCGGATGGGAGGCGAACGTGGCGGGATCGAAGCGGCTCTTCACCTCCACCTGGTCCTCGCCCGGGCTGGGCGTCGTCGACTTGCCGTTGAAGAAGCTCGTGACATGGCGGAACTTCTGTGTCTCGGCGAGGCGCAGCTGGCGGATGCCGGCCTTCGAGACGACCTCGCCGAGGAGGTTCGCCATGCCGCCGCCCGCGCCCATCGCGCCGAGCAGATAGTCCTCGAACTCGTCCCAGTAGCGCGTGAAGCCGAGGAACGTGACCTTCGGGCGCGCACGGCGCACGCCGGGGTAGTCGTCGCACACGAACGCCTGAGTGAGCTGGATCGCGCGGTCCTGGCGGTAGTTCGTGTGCATCACGACGTCGCCGTCCTTCACGCCCGCGTAGTCGCCCACGACGTAGCAGGGGATGTACTCGTCGGTCATCGGCGTGCCGTCGGGCGTCTTGCCCGTGGCGTACTCGTCCTTGACGCACGCCTCGATGGTCGGCGTCCGCCTGCCCTCGCAGCTGACGATGCAGTTGTAGGCTTCGCTCGTGAGCGTCCAGTTCTTCACGCGGTCCATGCCGTAGTAGCGGCCCATCGCGGTGCCGATCACGGCGTTGCCGACGGCGGCGAGTTCCTGCTTCAGGCGGGCGATGTATTCGAGCGTCGAGCGCGGCGGCGTGTCGCGGCCGTCGAGGAACGGATGGACGACGATGCGGCCTTCCGGGAACTCGGCGCGCGCGCGCCTCATGAGTTTGAAGAGGTGTTCCTGGTGGGCGTGGACGCCCTCGTCCTGCAGGAGGCCGAGGAAGTGGAACTGCGAGTTGTTCTTCTTCCAGTTCGCGATGAGGTTCTGCCACTTCGGGCTCTTGAAGAGCGCACCCGAGGAGAGTCCGTCGTCGATGCGCTTCAGCTCCTGCACGACGATGCGCCCGGCGCCCATGTTGAGGTGGCCGACTTCGGAGGAGCCCTGGTAGCCGTCGGGGAGGCCCACGGCCTCGCCGCAGCAGTTCAGGAGGCCGTGCGGATAGCGCGCCCGGATCTGGTCGATGACGGGCGTCTTCGCCGCCACCACCGAGTTCCCGTCGGGACGCGCGTTCACGCCCCAGCCGTCGCGGATGATCAAGACAACAGGTCTCATTTCGTCGTTTCCTTTTCTTTAAGTCGCTTCGCTTTAAGTGGTGAAGTAGTTAAGTCGTCTTTCACGGTCTCTTCGGCGGGAGGGACGCAATTCATTGCGTCCGCCGTCCTCATTTGCCGCTGAAGAAGCGGATCAGCTTCTGGACGTGCGCGGCGCAGGCATCCACGATGGGGTCGTAGAACTTGTCCACGGGAATGAACGTTCCGTCGAGGCGGTTCAGCTCGGCACGCGTCGCCTTGAGGTAGGTGTCCATGAACTCCGTCGCGATGTTGATCTTCGCGATGCCGGCCTCCACGGCGCGGCGGACGTCCGCGAGGGGCGTGCCGGAGCCGCCGTGCAGCACGAGCGGCACGTCCGGCAGCGCATCCGCGATCGCCTGGCAACGCGCGATGTCGAGCTTCGGCTCGGCCTTGTAGTAGCCGTGCGCCGTGCCGATCGAGACGGCGAGGGCGTCGACGCCCGTCGCCCGCGCGAAGTCGACCGCCTCCTTCACGTCCGTCAGGGCCGTCTCGTCGCCCTGCGCGACGTGGCCGATCTCGCCCTCGCACGTCGCGCCCACCGCGTGCGCGTACTGCGCGACGAACGCCGTGTCCTGCACGTTCTTCGCGAACGGGTCGCGGCTGCCGTCGTACATCACGGAGGTGTAGCCCCAGGCAAGGGCGTCCTTTGCCTGCTTGATCGTGGCGCCGTGGTCGAGGTGCAGCGCCACGGGCACCTTCGCGCGCGTCGCGAGCCGCTGGAGCATGCCGCAGAGGTCGTAGGCCTTCTCGCTGTCGAAGAGGCGCATGTAGAGCTGGATGATGACCGGCTGGTTCTCGGCCTCGGCGGCCTTGAGAATCGCCCGGGAGAGTTCGTAGTTCGCGGTGTTGAACGCCCCCACGGCGCGCTTCTCCTTCCGCGCCTCGGAGAGCATGTCCTTCATGTTGACGAGAGCCATTTCGCCTGTCCTTTCAGTTGAAATCGTGAACGCCCATTTTACCGCAATCGCCGGCGGAACGCAACCGAGACGCGATATCGAGGCGCGCGCGGAGCGGGGCGAGGAACGCCGCGTCGTCGTCGGTCGCCATGCCGAGCGTAACCGTGGGCTTGTTCACGCCGTGGAAGTCGCTCCCGGCCGTCACGGCGAGCCCCAGCGCGCGGGCCACGCGCAGATGTTCCACCGTTTCCTCCGGCAGGTTCGCGCCGTACACCGCCTCCACGGCATCGAGCCCAAGATCCTTTAACCGGATCAGCCCGGCTCGCAGCTTGGCCAGATCCTGCGTCCAGTACCGGGGATGCGCCATGACGGCGACACCGCCTGCGGCGTGGACGACCTCGATGGCCTCCGCCTGGGGGGGATGGTCGCGCGTGACGTAGGCGGGCTTCCCGTCGCCGAGGATGCGTTCGAAGGCGTCCTTCACGCTCGTCGCCCACCCATGGTCCATGAGGACGCGGGCGATGTGCGGACGGGCGACGACCCGGCCATTCGCATACTTGAGCAGTTCCTCCTCCGCAACGGGCATGCCCAGTTCGGCGAGACGCGCGACAATTTTCCGGTTCCGCTCGTTCCGCCCCGCGCGGATCTGGTCGAGAAACGCATTCAGACGCGGGGAGGCGGGGTCGATCCCCAGCCCAAGAAGATGGAACTTGGCATAGCCCGCTCCCGGTTCAATGGAGAGTTCCACGCCCGCGAGACGCAGCCCCGTCTGGCCTCGGCACGCCGCGAGGAAGCGCGCGCAGCCCTCGCAGCTGTCGTGGTCCGTCAAGGCAAAGGCCGTGAACTCGCGCCCCCGCTCCGCCAGTTCCTCAGGCGTACAGGTCCCGTCCGAACACGTGCTATGGCAATGCAGATCGATCATCTCCCGCCTCCTCCTGCCCCGCCCGCCGGCGTCCCGCCGCCCGGCGGGAGCGTCAGCGTAAAGACGCAGCCGCCGCCCGGACGCGCGGCGACGGAGAGCGTCCCCTCCATGTCCCGCGCAAGGGCGCGCGAAATCGCGAGGCCCAGGCCGAGGCCGCCCGTGCGCGAGCTGAGGGCGTCGTCCGCACGGTAGAAGCGGTCGAACACATGCGCCCGCTCCTCCGCCGAGAGGCCAGGCCCGCGATCCCGCACGGCGAGGCGGGGACGCCCCTCCACCACCTCGGTCACCACCTCCACGCGGCCGCCCGCCGCCGCGTATTTCGCCGCATTCCCCAGCAGGTTGAGGAGAATCTGCTTCACCGCGTCCGCGTCGGCCCACGCGGCGCAGGGGCCTTCCGCCTGCACGGCGACGCCGTGCGCGGGGAAGTCCTCGCGCACGAGCTCGACCACGTCGGCCGCGAGCGCGGCGAGGTCGACGCGCGCGAGGCGGAAGCGGCGCCGTCCCTGCTCCAGCCGCGAGAAGTCCAGAAGGTTCTCGACGAGGCGGACCATGCGCGCGTTCTCGCGCGCGATGACCTCGTAGGCATGCGCGCGCTTCGCGCCATCCTGGAGGCGGCCGCCCCGCAGGAGGTCGATCCAGATGCCGATGCCCGCAAGCGGCGTCTTCAGCTCGTGCGAGCAGTTCGAGAGGAACGTCGTCTTCGTTTCGTCGTCCCGCCGCGCCTTCACGGCGGCCCGGCCCATCAGCCACGCCCCCGCCGCCAAGACGCAGGCGAGCAGTACGACGAGGATGCCCCCCACCAGCCAGGCGTCCACGTGCGCGGCCGCCTCGCCGAGCGGATGCCCGTCGAAGACAAGCCCGTAGGCCATCTGGTCGACGCGCCCCCAGAGGACGCTCGCCGGGCCGATCTCCATCAGGCCGCGCCGGGCGCGCTTCTTGCCGACGGCCGTCCATTCGTTCCAGCGCGACAGCCCCCCGAGCCGCGTGCCCACGTCTACGGGAAACGGAACGCCCTCCCGCAGCCCAACCGACCAGACCAGATGCGCCTTCGGCGTCCAGACGAACGCGCCGACCGGGTTCCGCACGCCCGCCCCGCCCTCCCACCGGCACAGGGCCGCGCGCGCCACCTCGCCCGTCCGCCCGCTCTCGTTCACGATGTCCTGGAGCGAGGCGGCGAGGTTCTCGACCTGCGCGCGGCGCATCTCGTTCTCTCGCGCGGCGGCGGCGGCGGACTGGCGATGGAGGAAGAGCAGCCCCAGCCCCGTCAGGATCGCGGCGGGGAGGCAGATCAGAAGGAAGTAGAGCTTGAGGTCGCGTGTCATCTAGATCGGCGCGCGCATGCCGAGGCGCGTGTTCGAATGGGCGTGCGCGATGGCAAGCGCCAGCGCGTCGGCCGCGTCGTTCTGCGGAAGTTCCTCCAGCGCGAGCAGGGTCTTCACCATGCGCTGCACCTGCACCTTCTCCGCCAAGCCGTTTCCACAGACGGCCATCTTCACGCGGCGCGGTTCGTATTCGTAGATGGGGCATGCCGCCTGCGACGCCGCCGCGATCACCGCGCCGCGCGCCTCGCCGAGGACGAGCATCGTGCCCGCGTTCTTGCCGTAGATGACGCTCTCGATCGAAAGGACATCCGGCGCGTACTGCGCAATCAGTTCCGAGACGCGCGCATGGATCGCCCCGAGGCATGCCGAAAGCAGGGCCTTCGGGGCGTTCCGGATCCGCCCCGCCTCCAGGCAGCGCATCCGCGAGCCCGCGACGGACAGGACGCCGTAGCCGCTTGAGCGGAGGGACGTGTCAATGCCGAGAATGACCATCGCGCAGGACCTCAGAACGAACAGTTGGAGGCGTCGGCGTTCTTCTCCGGGAGGACGCCCGAAAGAAGCTCGGCCAGCCGCCAGGGGCAGACGGAGAGGAGCCAGGCCGCAAGGCGCATGGGCCAGGGGAGGGCGATCAGGCCGACGTTGCGGTCCACCCGGTCCAGGATGATGCGCGCGGCCCTGTCCGCCTCCATGAAGAACGGCATCGGGCAGGTGTTGCGGTCCGTGATGCGCGAGCGGACGAACCCCGGGCACACCACGTTCATGCGGATGCCCTCGCGCGCGAGCGGCCGCCGGAAGGAGAGCGCCCACGCCTTCATCGCCGCCTTCGTCGCCGCGTAGGCGGGACAGGTGGAGAGGGGCGCATAGCCCGCAATCGAGGCCGTGATGACGATCTGGCGGCGCGCGCGGCTCTCCGGCGCCGCGCGGAAGCGCGCAAGGGCCGGAAGGACGACGTTGAGGTTCCCCGTCACGTTCGTCGCGAACGTCCGTCGGATGTTCACCTCGCTCTCGACGCCCGTCCCGATCCCCGCGTTCGAGAAGACGAGTTCGAGCGGCGCCTGCGCGTCGCACGCCTCGACCCATGCGCGCGCGGCCGCCTCGTCGGCCACGTCCAGCGCCTCCGCCCGCACGTCGGCCCCCGCCGCGCGGCAGCGGGCGGCGACGTCCTCCAGACGCCCTGCATCGCGGCCGCACAGGAACAGGCACTTCGCGCCGCGCCGCGCGCATTCCAGCGCCAGCGCCGCGCCAATCCCGCTTGAGGCCCCCGTGATGAGAACAGTATGGGCAGGTTTCATTCCCGCTAGTATAGCACACCGCTACCAGAACCGCCACTTCGCGGGGAAGAGGGGGACGTTTTCGGCATGTTCGATCTCCGGCGGCTCGGCCTGTCCGGGCACGCCGTAGACCTCGACGACGTCGAAGCGGAAGTTCCCGTGCCACTTCTCCTTCATGATCCAGCTCGTGCAGGCCCGCAGCAGGACGCCCCGCTTGCGCCGGTCCACGCCCCACAGCGCAGGGGCGCGCGCCGAACGGCGGGCGTGCGTCTTGACCTCGACGAAGACGACGGTCCGCCGGTCGCGCGAACGCACGAGGAGGTCGATTTCGCAGCGACGGTCGCGCGCGCAGGGGCGCACGTTCCGCCCGACGACGACCCATCCGCTCCGCTCCAGAAGCGCGGCGGCCAGGTTCTCGCCCCACCGTCCCCTGGCGACGCTCCGCTCGCCGTACGCCCGGTCGCGTGCGCGCTGCTCTTCGCTCCGCATATCCATTCCTTCTTCCTCCAACGGAACACATGTCGTTTCCGGCGCGCGCGGGCCGGCTGCCGGGCGGCGACGAAACGCGGTGTCAGGACGAATAACACGTTCCATCGCGGGATGACACCCCGCCCGCTCCGCGCGGAGGCCGGACAAGATCAGGCGGAGCGCGCCCCCGCCGGCGTGCGGACGAGCGGAATGCCGAGGCAAATGTAGAGCATGGCCTGCTCAAGGGTCAGCATGAGGCAGAACGCCTCGTCCACGTCGAACACGAACCAGCATTGCCTCACCTCGCCGTCTCCCCCCTTGCGGGAGACCGCGAGAAGGTAGCCGGGGCGGGGATCGATCTGGTGCGCGAACTTGATGACCGTCAGCCCGCGCGCCGAACGGTGGAAAAGTCCCTTGCCGTCCTGAATCGACTCCTGCATGCCCCGCAGGACCTGGAGGATCTGCGAGAGATCGCCGCGGTCCAGCTTGACGACGATCTTGTTCTCCCAGTCGAAGGTCGGGTAGACCCGTTCGCCCCCCCGGGCGGAGGCGACCGTCTTCTGCGGGGCAAGGCTCAAGAAGATGCACCCCGGCGTGTCGCCGTGGGCGGGCTGGAGTTCAAGTCGGCACGCGCTGCCCGTACCCTTCGCGCTTGCGTGGACATAGGCGTCGTTGGCGCGGTAGCGAACCCTCTGCTCAGTCGTCTGGATGTCGTTCATGGCGTTCCCTTTCGTTTTTCCGTTCGCGCGGACAGCCCGCCGAATACGCGCATAGAGTACAACATCCCGGGAACCCTTTCTTTAGTTTTGCCCCTAATTCGACGTCAAGATTCAAAGAGCCCGCCTCAGACCTCCCCGCATTCGAGGCGAAGGCCGCAGCGCGGAACCGTCAGAATCCTGAAGCCGTTCCCTTCGACTTTCCTTCGCAGGTTGTAGAGATGCTGTTCAAGCGTCCGCGAGTTCGGGAGATAGCCCTCGCCCCAGAGAAGATCCATGACCGCATCTTTCGAGACGACCTCGCCGGCGCGGCGGCTCAAGAGGCGCAGAAGCTGGAACTCGCGATGCGTCAGGCCGATACGCATCCCTTCTGCCGTCGTCAGCGTCAGATCCGTCCCCCTCACGACGGCCGTTCCGATGCGGAATCCGTGATCGGAGAGCTGTTCCGCGCGGGTTTCGCCAAGGCGCGTCCGCCGCAGAAGCGATTCCACGCGCGCCAGGAACTCGCGCGTGCCAAAGGGCTTGGCGAGATAGTCGTCGGCGCCGAGTCCGAGGCCCAGCACCTTGTCGGCCTCCTCTCCCTTCGCCGAAAGGAAGAGGATGGGAGTCGTCGCGTCCGATGCGCGGATTTCGCGGCAGACGTCAAAGCCGCTCTTCAAGGGCATCATGACGTCCAGGACGACGAGGTCGGGGACAAGCTTCCAATGCCGCTCCACCGCCTCCTTCCCGTTCATGACGGCGCAGACCGAATGGAACTCGGACTCCAGAAGGGCGACAAGCGCCTCGCGAACGGAGTCGTCGTCTTCCGCCAGCAGAATCTTCGACATGCGTTTCTCCTTTTTTCGTGTTTTTTTCGCAGGCCGGGTCTGGCCTGTGCGCAGGGAGATTTAAGCATAAACCGGCGAAAAGATTCCGACAAAAAGAAAACGCGATTCTTACGTCTCGTAAGAATCGCGTTTAGGGGTGTGTGCGAAAAAAAAGCCGGCGGCGTCCTACTCTCGCGCGGGCGGGTCCCGCACTACCCTCGGCGAAGGGGCCCTTGACTTCCG
>CAKUCX010000075.1 GCA_934643865.1 uncultured Kiritimatiellota bacterium | reverse complement strand
GCGCCGGACGGCGGCCGCGCGCGCCGCCGCGTCCGCGAGAAGCGGCGCGAGCTGCGCCGCGACGGCGGCGGGCGTGAACGCCTCCTGGAGGAGCTCGGGCATGGGCGGCGCGCCCGTCCCGCCGCTCTTCTCCCAGACGACGTTCGCGAGGCCGATGTAGTGGATTTGGGTGATGACGCGGCGCGCGAACCAGGCGAGAAGCGGCGAGACCGCGTAGACGAGCACCGTCGGGCAGCGCGCGAGCGCCGCCTCAAGGGTCGCCGTGCCGCTCGCCACCGCCGCGCACGTCGCCCGCCGCAGGAGGTCGCGCGCCCCGCCCCTCCGGACCTCCACCGCGCACGCGCCGTGCGGCGCCGCCGCGAGGACCCGCCGGATCTCCCGGTCGGCCTGCTCGTTCGCCGCCGGCACGACGACGCGCACGCCGTCCGTCTCCAGAAGCGGCAGCGCCGCCACGAGGCGCGGCAGGTTCCGCCGGATCTCCCCCGCGCGGCTTCCCGGCAGGAGCGCGAGGATCTTCCCCCCCTCCTCGACCTTCCCGGCCCCGTTGAACGCATCGACGAGCGGATGGCCGATGAAGCGCGCGTCGAGGCCCGTCCCCGTGAAGAGCGCGGGCTCGAACGGGAAGAAGCAGAGGAGCTTCGTGAGCGCGGCGGCCACTTTCGGAATGCGCCCCCGGTGCCAGGCCCAGACCTGCGGGCAGACGAGGTGGACGGCGGGGATGCCGCGCGCCTTCGCGTAGGCCGCGAGCTTCAGGTTGAGGCCGGGGTAGTCGACGGTGACGACGACGTCGGGCTTCCAGTTTCGGATGACGCGCCGGAGCGCGCGCGCGACGCCGAGGAAGTAGAAGAGCCGCCGGATGACGGGCCAGAAGCCCATGACGGCGAGGTCGCCCGTCTTGAAGCCCTCCGTGTCGTAGCCCCGGAAGACGGCGCCCTCCGCCATCCGGGCGAGGGCGTCCCTGAGCTGCCGGGCGTAGAGGACGCCCGACTCCTCGCCCGCGAGGAGGAGGACCCTCAGCGGCGCGCGCACCGCGCCTTCCCCTTTTTTCCCGCGTGCGCGCGCAGCCATCCGAGCTCGCGCCGCCGCATGGCGGCGTAGCCGGCGGGCGCGCGGTCGTCCGCGCCTGAAAGGTGGTCCATGCCGTGCGCGATGTAGAGGAGCAGCTCCTTCGCGGCGCTCCAGCCGGACCGGCGCGGGGCCGCGCGCCGCGCCTGGTCGACGTTCACGAAGAGCTCGCCCGACAGGCCCGGCGGCTCGGGGGGGATCGCGTCGTAGGCCTGCGTGATGACGTCCGTCGCGCCCGCGCAGCCCATGATCGCGCGGTGGAGCCCGTCAGACGCGGCGTCGCGCACGAGATGGACGACGACCTCGTGCCACGCGCCGCCCGCCCGCGCGCACGCGCGCGCCGCGAAGAACGAGGCGGCGGCCGCCGCCTCGCGCTTCGTCAGGCCGAAGTCCTTCGGCACGGAGCCTGTCAATTCAATTCGCATCGCGTAGGGCGCATTATACCAAAACCGCCGCAGGGGCGTCGAACGGGAGCGGCCGGGGCCGTCACGCCGGTGCGGGATCTGCGCGCGCCTTCCGGTTGCAGATGTGCTGCACGGCGGCGGCGAAGTTCTCCGCGCCCTTGAGGATCTCGATGTCGACGCGCAGGTAGTAGCACGGCACGGGGGTGGTCTCGAAGCGCGGGAAGCGCACGGCGTCCTTCTCCGTCGTGATGAGCGCGTCCGCGCGGAGGTCGGCCGTCTTGTTGAGCGCGTAGAGGATCTCGGAGGAGTCGTAGCGGTGGTGGTCCGCGTAGCGCTCGCACCAGATGACCTTCGCGCCGAGCCGCCGGAGGGAGTCCTCGAAGCCCTGCGGCACGGCGATGCCGGAGAGCGTGGTGAGCGTCTTGCCCTTCAGCCACGCGAGCGGCAGCTCCTCGCGGCTCCACACGTCCTTCAGGAGGCGCGGCGCGTGGCGGCACTCGATGATCTCGGCCTTCTGGTTGCACGCGCGGATCTGCTTCACGATGTTCTCCGTGCGGCCATCCGACTTCGTGATGAAGATGACGTCCGCGCGGGCGATGTGGCCCGCCGGCTCGCGCAGGACGCCACGCGGCAGCATGTGGCCGTTCCCGAAGGGGTTTGTCTTGTCGACGAGCACGACTTCGTGCGAGTGCTTGAGGCGCTGGTACTGGAAGCCGTCGTCGAGGATGAGCGTGTCGCACCCGAAGCGCGAGATCGCGTAGCGCCCCGCCTTCACGCGGTTGCGGTCGACGACGACGCACACGCCCGGCAGGTTGGCGGCGAGCATGTAGGGCTCGTCGCCGCCCGTCGCCGCGTCGAGGCGGATGCGCTTGCCGTCCGAGACGACGAGCGGCGGCTCGATGACGGCCGAGAACATCCGCTGCCACCACGGCCGCTCCTTGCGGCGGTAGCCGCGCGAGAGGATCGCCACCCTGCGCCCCATCGCCGTCAGTTCGCGCGCGAACTTCTCCGTGACGGGCGTCTTGCCCGTCCCGCCCGCCGTGACGTTCCCGATCGAGATGACCTGGCAGCCGAGCGGGAAGCGGCGGAGGATGCCGACGCGGTAGAAGAAGTAGCGCACCGCGACGACCGCCCGGAACACGCACGAGGCCCCGGAGAGGAGCCCAAGGACCATCCGCATCCCCGTGGGCTGGTTCTGGTCCGCCCCCGGCTGCTGGATGACCTTCACGAGCGCATGCTCAAGGCGCTCGACGTAGCTGACCTTCTGCTTCTGCACGTCACCGGCCCGTCCTTATCTCTCCTCCGCGCCCGCGCAGGCGGCGCCACGCGCCATGCCGACGGCCGGCATGCCCCTTCCCCTCATGGCTCTCGCCCTCCTTCTCTTCACGGTCAGTTTCCTCGCGCCACGCATCCCGCGCGGCTCCTGTCGTTCGACATAGTATAGCACATGGAGGCCGCCTCTCCGCGATTTTGGTATAATCTCGCCCCGTCATGCTGGAAAGTCTCGTCGCCGTGGCCCGTCAGGTGGGCATCCTCTTCCTGTTGATGGGCGTGGGGTTCGTCTGCCGCCGGACGAAAATCCTGGGCGAAGCCTCGCTGAAGGGGATGGCCGACCTGCTCATCCTCGTCGTCACGCCCTGCCTCATCGTCCACGCCTTCCAAGCGCACCCCTACGAGCCGCGCCTCCTCGTCGGCCTCGGCTGGGCGTTCGCGCTTGCGGCGCTCGCGCACGCGCTCGGCCTGGCGGCCGCCTGCCTGCTCGTCCGCGACCGCGCCGTCCGGACGCGCAGCGTCCTCCGCGCGGCCATCGTCTTCTCCAACGCGGGGTTCATGGGCATCCCGCTCGAATACGCGCTCCTCGGCGCGGACGGCGTCTTCTACGGCATCGCCTACGTCGTCGTCTTCAACCTCGTCTTCTGGAGCTGGGGGCTCGTCGCGTTCTGCGGCTCGCTGAAGGACGTGCGCCCCCTGACGCTCTTCCTGAACCCCGGCTCCGTCGGCGTCGCGCTCGGCCTGCCCCTCTTCCTCTTCTCCTGGCCGCTGCCGGAGGCCGTCGGCACGCCCGTCAAGATGATGGCGGACCTCAACACGCCCCTTGCGATGATCATCATCGGCGCGAATCTCGCGACAGCGGCGCTCGGCCCCGTCGCGCGCCTCCCGAAGGCGTACCTCGCGGGCGCGCTGCGCCTCGTCGCCGTCCCCGGCGCGTTCCTCGCGCTCGTCTGGGCGCTCGTGCGCCTCGGCGTCGCGCTTGAGCCGAAGATGGCCGTCGCGATCGTGACGGCGGCCTCCGCGCCCGTGGCGGCGCTCACCTCGATGTTCGCCGTCCGCTACGACCGCGACGTCGCCCTCTCGGCCGGCCTCGTCTCGGGGACGACGCTTCTCTCGATGCTCACGATGCCGCCGCTCGTCGGCGGCGCGCTCTGGCTCTTCGGGGGGGGCGCGTGAGCGGCGCGGACACGATCGCCGCCATCGCGACGGCGCCGGGCCGGGGCGGCGTCGCCGTCGTGCGCGTGAGCGGCCCCGACGCCTTCCGCGTCGCGCGCGCGCTCACGGGGCGCGCGGTCGGCCGGGCGCAGGCGGGGCGCTTCTTCCACGCGGCCTTTCGCGCGCCGGGCGGCCCGGCCGTCCTCGACGACGGGCTCGTCCTCGTCTTCGCCGCCCCGCACAGCTACACGGGCGAAGACGTCGTCGAGCTGCAGGGGCACGGCGGCAGCGTCGCGCCCCGGCGCGTCCTCGAAGCGTGCCTCGCGGCGGGCGCGCGCCTCGCGCGGCGCGGCGAGTTCACGGCGCGCGCCTTCCTGAACGGGCGGCTCGACCTCGGCGCGGCGGAGGCCGTCCTCGACCTCATCGACGCGAAGACGGCGCGCGCGGCGGACGACGCCGTCGCGCGCCTCGGCGGCGCGCCGTCGCGCGCGCTGGAGGCGCTCTACGCGGCGGCGCTCGATCTCTCGTCGCAGGTCGAGCACGCGCTTGACGTCAGCGAAGAGGAGCTGCCGGCGGACTTCGCGGGCGCGCTGCGCGCGGCGCTCGGCGACCTGCGCGAGGCCGTCGCGCGCAAGCTCTCGACGGCGCGCGAGGGCCGCCTCCTCCGCGAGGGCGCGCGCGTCGTCCTCGCGGGCGCGCCGAACGCGGGCAAGAGCTCGCTGCTGAACGCACTGCTCGGCGAACGGCGCGCGATCGTCTCGGACATCGCGGGCACGACGCGCGACGCAATCGAGGACTGGATGGAGATCGGCGGATGGCCCGTGCGGCTCGTCGACACGGCGGGCCTGCGCGAGGCGCGCGACGCGGTGGAGGCCGAAGGCGTCGCGCGCGCGGCGGCGCTCATCGACGCGGCCGACCTCGTCCTGCGGCTTGTCCCCTGCGGGGCGGCGGACGGGGCGGCCGCGCGGCCGGCGGACGGCCGCGAGCTGCGCGTGTGGTCGAAATGCGACGCGGCGCGCGGGGCGAAGCCGGCCGGGCTCTGCGTCTCCGCCGTCACGGGCGAGGGGCTGGACGAACTGCGCGCGGCAATCGCGCGCGCTCTCGCCCGGCAGGCGGCGAAGCGCGCGGAGGAGACGGGCGCGGACGTGACGACGCGCCAGAAGGACGGCCTCCTCGCGGCCGACGCGGCGCTCGCGCGCGCGGACGCCGCGCTCGCCGGCGCCGACTGGGTCGTCGCGGCGAACGAGCTGCGCGCGGCGGGCGAGGCGCTCGGCCAGATGCTCGGCAAGGTCTACGCGGACGACCTCCTCGACGCCCTGTTCAGCCGCTTCTGCGTGGGGAAGTAGGCATCCCCCCCCCCCATCGCCCCGTGCGTCTTGCGCGCGCGGCCGCGTTTTGGTATGCTCACCGCCATGAAGACAGGCTCTTTTGCAACGGCGCTCGGCACATGCGCCATCGCCGCCCTCGCGCAGGGCGCGACGCTCGACGGCCTCGCGGCCAAGGTCAACGACGCCGTCATCACCGTCGGCGACGTCGTGAACGAGATGCGGCGCGGCCCCAAGCAGGACTTCCGCGTAGCCTACAGCAACGCCGTCGAGGAGGCGATCAACCGCCGCCTCATCCTCGACGCGGCGCGCGAGAAGAAGCTCGACATGCAGGAATGGCTCGTCGACAACCGCGTGCGCGAGATCGTGAAGGACAACTTCGGCGGCGACATGAACAAGCTCACCGCGCAGCTCGCCCAGTCGCGGGTCGCCCTCACGGACTGGCGCAACCAGATCCGCGACGACATGATCGTGAACGCGATGCGGTTCCAGCTCGTGGACAAGGGAGCGGACCCGTCGCCCGCCGAAATGCACAACGAGTACCTCATGAACCGTGACCGCTACGCGCGCGAGGCGAAGACGACCGTGCGCGTCATCCTCCTGCGCCCGCCGGCCGACGACAAGACGCCATCCGTCGCGGCGCGCGGCGAGGAGGTCTTCAAGCGGCTCGCGGCAGGCGAGGCGTTCGCCGACCTCGCGAAGGCCTTTTCCGCCGACTCCCGCGCGAAGGACGGCGGCCTCTGGAAGGACGTGAAGCCCGAGGAGGCGTTCCGCGCCGAAATCGCCGAGGCGATCGCGAAGCTCAAGATCGGCGAGGTCTCCAAGCTCGTCAACCTCGACGGCTGGGGCTTCATCGTGCGCAAGGAGGCCGAGACGGCGAGCCGGCAGCTTTCCTTCGCGGAAGCCTACGACCAGATCGCGCGCAACGTGCGCACACGCCTCGTCCAGGCCCGCCACGACGCCTGGATCGCGCGCCTGCGCGCGGCGGCCTTCATCAAGGTCTACCCCATCCCCGACGAGAAGTGAACCTCACGAGCCCAGCGCAGGTCAAGGCGTGGTGCCACGCGAACGGCTTCCGCCCCAACAAGGTCCTCGGGCAGAACTTCCTCATCGACCGCAACACCTTGGAGGCGATCGTCGATGCGGCGGGCCTCCCGGAGGCGGGCGCGCGCGTCCTGGAGATCGGCCCCGGCCTCGGCGTCCTCACCGAGGAGCTACTGCGGCGCGGCGCGGCCGTCACGGCCGTCGAGAAGGATCCCGTCCTCGCGACGCGGCTTGCCGGGGCCTTGGGCAACCCGCCCACGCTCACGGTCCTCGCGGGCGACGCGCTTGATGCGATCAAGGACGGCGCGTGCGACGGTTTCCCCTTCCTCGTCTCGAACCTGCCCTACCAGGCGGGGACGCGCATCCTCCTTGAACTCATCCAGCGCATCGCGCAGGCGCCCGAGACGATGGTCGTCCTCGTGCAGACGGAAGTCGCGGACCGCCTGGCGGCGGGCCCCGGCTCGAAGACGCGCGGGCTTGCGGGCGTGTGGGCGCAGCTTGACTACGACGTGAAGGCCGTGCGGAAGGTGGCGGCGAGCTGCTTCTGGCCACGCCCCGAAATCGGCTCCACCGTCGTGAAGCTCGTGCGGCACCACCGTAACGACGCGCTCGCCCCGGCGGCGCGCGCCCTCTTCCACCGCCTCACGAAACAGGCGTTCGAACACCGCCGCAAGCAGCTCGGCGCGATCTTCAAGGGCGTGGTCGCGTCGACCGCGCGCGCCGAGCAGCTCTCGAACGACGACTGGCTCGCGCTCGCGACGTCGCTCGCCACCGTGGCGTGGTAGGGGCCGACGTCCCGGCGGCCCGCGTGCCTGTGGACGTTCTCGTGGGCGTCCCCGTTGGCGCGGCGCGCCGAGGACGTCGCGCCCTACCATGTGGTGCGTGGCAGGGGCCGACACCATGGGTGCGTGCGTGGTAGGGGCCGACGTCCTCGGCGGCCCGCGTGCCTGTGGGCGTTCTCGTGGGCGTCCCCGTGGGCGCGGCGCGCCGAGGACGTCGCGCCCTACCATGTGGTGCGTGGCAGGAGCCGACACCATGGGTACGTGCGTGGTAGGGGCCAGCACCATGGGTGCGTGGTAGGGGCCGACGTCCCCGGCGGCCCGCGTGCCTGTGGGCGTTCTCGTGGGCGTCCCCGTTGGCGCGGCGCGCCGAGGACGTCGCGCCCTACCAGGGCACGTCGCCCGGATCCTTCTCCGTCGCCGCCGCGCCCGACGGCACGGCGTTCTTCGTGCGTTTACAGCGCCGATCAGGTGTAGCGCAGCACTTCGTCCACGGTCGTGTAGCCGTCGAGGATGGCGCGCACGCCATCCTCGCGCATCGTGCGCATGCCGAGCTCGCGGGCCTTCTCGCGGATGATGAGCGTGGGGGAGCGGGCGTTGATGAGCTCGCGGATCGGATTCGTGACGCGCAGGTACTCGAAGATCGCCTTGCGGCCCTTGTAACCCGTGCCGTTGCACGTCTTGCAGCCCCGGCCGAAGAAGAACTGCCGCCCGCCGATCTCGTCGCGGTGGAGGTTGATGCGGTCAAGCGTCTCGTCGTCCGGGTCGTAGCCCTCCTTGCAGCCCTTGCAACACGTGCGGAGAAGGCGCTGGCCGAGGACGGCCTCCAGCGTGGAGGCCACCATGTAGGGGGCCACGTTCATGTCGACGAAGCGCATCACGGCGCCGGCGGCGTCGTTCGTGTGGAGGGTGGAGAACACGAGGTGGCCGGTGAGGGCGGCCTGGATGGCGATTTCCGCCGTTTCGAGGTCGCGGATTTCGCCGACCATGATGATGTCGGGGTCCTGGCGCAGGAAGGCGCGCAGCACCTTCGCGAACGTGTTGCCGACCTCGTGGTTGATCGGCACCTGCACGATGCCGTCCATGTCGTATTCGACCGGCTCCTCGGCGGTGAGCAGCTTCGAATCGATCGTGTTGATGCGGCGCAGCACGGAGTAGAGCGTCGTCGTCTTGCCGGAGCCCGTCGGGCCGGTCACGACGATGATGCCGTTCGGCTTCTCGATGTCCATCGTGACCTGCTCGTAGACGTCCTCGGGCAGGCCCACGTTCTCCAGGTCGAGCGACGTGGCGCTCTGGTCGAGGATACGCATCACGACGGATTCGCCGTGGGTCGTCGGCAGGCAGCTCACGCGCAGGTCGACGGGATGGCCGGCCACGGTGATCGCGATGCGGCCGTCCTGCGGGATGCGGCGCTCGGCGATGTTGAGGTTCGCCATGATCTTGACGCGCGAGATGATGGCGGGGGCCATCGAGACGTCCGGGGCCTTCACCTCGTAGAGGGCGCCGTCCACGCGGTAGCGGATCTTGAAGTCGTGTTCGAAGGGCTCGATGTGGATGTCGGCCGCGCGGTCCACGACGCCCTGGTAGAGGATCATGTTGACGAACTTGACGACGGCGTTGTTGTTCGCCGCGCCTTCGAGGGCGGCCACGTCGTTCGGGTCGCCCTTGAGGCTCTCGTCGCCCTCCATGCCCTCGCCGAGGCTCTTGAGCATGTCGGCGACGGAATCGCTCGCGTCGCCGTAGTGCTGGGCAATGCGCTCGTTGACGTCCTTCTCGCGCGCCATGACGAAGCGCACTTCCTTCGAAAGGGAGAAGGCAACCTCGTCGGCGACGCGCGGGTCCACGAGGCTGGACGTCGCGAGCGTGACGCTGTTGCCGTCCACGCCCACGCAGAGGACGTTGTACATGCGCGCGATGGAGGCGGGGATCGCGTTGACGACGTCGTCGTCGAGCTCCATCTTCGAGAGGTCCACGACCTCGCAGCCCTGATAGGCCGCCATCATGCCGAGGAGCGTGTCCTCGTCGAGGTAGCCGCCGTCCACGATGATCTCGCGGACGGTCTTGCCGCCGGAGTTGGCCTGCTCCTCGCGGATCGTGTCGACGCCGTCCTTGTCGAGGACGCCGTTCTGCACGAGGAGGTCCAGAAGCGGATCGAACGGCGGCGTCATGAACGGCGCCCCATTTCTTCCCTGACCTTCTCGACGACGGAGTCGGGGTCCTGCGCCTTCGTGACAAGCTCGTCGTAGCTGATGAGCCCGTTGCGGTAGTGGTCGAGCAGGCAGGCGTCGAGGGTGACCATGCCGAACTTCGCACCCGTCTGGATGTCGGAGCGGATCTGGAAGGTCTTGTTGTCGCGGATGCGGCTGCGGATGGATGAAGTCGCCAGCATGATCTCGAACGCGGCGATGCGCCCGCGGACCTGCCCGTCGGGCCCCAGCTTCGGCAGGAGGATCTGGGAGATGACGGCCTGGAGGCCCGCCGCGAGCTGCGTGCGCACCTGCTCCTGCTGATCCGTCGGGAAGGCGTCGACGATGCGGTCGATCGTCTCGGCGGCGCCCGTCGTGTGGAGCGTCCCGAAGACGAGGTGGCCCGTCTCGGCGGCGGTGATGGCTGCGCCGATCGTCTCCAGGTCGCGCATTTCGCCGACGAGGATCACGTCCGGGTCCTGCCGGAGCGCGCGGCGGATCGCCTCGGCGAAGGACGGCACGTCGCTGCCGACCTCGCGCTGCGTGACGAGCGACTTCTTCGACGTGTGGTAGAACTCGATCGGGTCCTCGACCGTGACGACGTGGACGCCGCGCTCCTGGTTGATGACGTCGATCATCGAGGCGAGCGTCGTCGACTTGCCCGAGCCCGTCGGGCCCGTCACGAGGATGAGGCCGCGCGGCTTGAAGAGAAGCTCCTTGATGGAGGGCGGCAGGCCGATCTGCTCCAGCGTGAGGAGCTTCGAGGGGATCATCCGGAGGACGCAGCCCCAGCGCCCGCGCTCCTTGAAGACGGAGACGCGGAAGCGCGTGCCGTCCTCGTGCGCGAGGGCGAAGTCGGCGCCGCCGTTGCGCTCGACCTCGGCGACCTGATCGGGCGTCATGATCTCGTTGCACAGCGTCCGCGTCTCCTCGTCCGAGAACGCCTCGTCCGCGATCGCCACCAGCTCGCCGTGGATGCGCAGCTCGGGCGGCATGAACGCGCGCACGTGCAGGTCGGACGCGCCTTCGTCGATCGTCGCCTGCAACAAGTCCCGCATCGTGATTTCCGTAGCCATCTGAAGCCCTCCTTCTCTCGAATTGTCCGTCCGCCGCTCAGTCGGCGTCGCCCATCGTCGCCTGCAGCACCTCCCGGAGAGAGGTCATGCCCGAGGCGACCTTCAGCATGCCGTCCTCGCGCAGCGTGCGCATGCCCATCTCGCGGGCGCGCTGGCGCAGCACTGCGGAGGGCGCGTGGTCGAAGATGAGGCGCTGGATCGTGTCGTCCACCTCGAAGATCTCGAAGATGCCCTTGCGCCCCTTGTAGCCGCCGTTGCACTTCGCGCAGCCCCTGCCCGCGTACATGCGCTCGGGGATGACCTTCGCGATCGAGCCGAGCATCTTGAGGTCGCGCTCCGTCGGCGTGTACTCCTCCTTGCAGTTCGGGCAGATCGCGCGCACGAGGCGCTGCGCGAGGCAGGCGCGCACGGCGGAGGCGACGAGGAACGGCTTGCAGCCCATGTCCGTCAGACGGGTGACGGCGGAGGGGGCGTCGTTCGTGTGGAGGGTGGAGAACACGAGGTGGCCCGTGAGGGCGGCCTCCATCGCGATACCGGCCGTCTCCTCGTCGCGGATTTCGCCGATCATCACGATGTTCGGCGCCTGGCGCAGGATGGAGCGCAGGGCGGCCGAAAAGTCGAGGCCCACGTCGCGGTTCACCTGCACCTGGTTGATGCCCGACATCTGGTATTCGACCGGGTCCTCGACCGTGATGATCTTGCGGTCCGGCAGGTTGATCTGCCCGAGCGCCGCGTAGAGCGTCGTCGACTTGCCCGAGCCCGTCGGCCCCGTCACGAGCACGACGCCGTCGGAAAGGTGGATGAAGCGCTCGAACTTGTTCTGGTCGTCGGAGAGGAAGCCGAGCTGGGGCAGGCCGAGCGAGAGGTTCGTCTTGTCGAGGATACGCATCACGATCGACTCGCCGTGGTTCGTCGGCACCGTCGAGACGCGCAGGTCGAGGTCGCGCCCGCCCACATTCACCTGGATGCGGCCGTCCTGCGGGATGCGCTTCTCGGAGATCTTGATCTTCGACATGATCTTGATGCGCGAGAGGATCGCGCCCTGCAGGCGCTTCGGCGGCGAGTCCATCTTGCGGAGCGCGCCGTCGATGCGGTAGCGCACGCGGAACTCCTTCTCCATCGGCTCCAGGTGGATGTCGGAGGCCTTCATCTTGATTGCGTTGGAGAGGATCATCGTGCTGAGGCGGATCACGGGCGCGTCGTCGCCGCTCGCCGACTCGTCGCCGCCGTAGCCGTCGTCGTTGCGCGTCGTCACCTGCTCGGCGCCGGTCGGGTAGAGCTTCTCCATCACCGCCTTGACCTCTTCCGAGGGGGCGAGCACGGCCTGCACGTCCTTGCCGTGCAGCACGTAGCGCAGCGAGTCCACCGCGTCGTAGCCCATCGGGTCCGACAGCACCACCGTCACGGCGTCGGCGTCGGCCATCACGGGCGCGACGCCGTACTTACGCGCGATCTCGGGCGCGATCTCCTTGCCGACCTCCGGGTCGATCCCGGAGGGGTCGATGCTCACGTACTTGATACCGAACGTGTCGGCGATCGTTCCGAGCACGTCGTCCTCGGAGAGCGCGCCGGAGGCGACCAGCACGTCCAGCGTGGTCTCGTCGCCTTCGCGCATCGCCTTCGACGCGACATCCAGCTGTTCGGCGGTCACATAGCCCTTCTCGCGAAGGAGCTGAAGAACATATTCGTCGTTTGAGGTCATACCGATTGGCCGTAGTATAGCCGATTCCAGGCCCCCGCGCAAGAGGCGCGCACCGCGCCGGGGCCTGCGCCGATCCCTCCGCCCCCGCCAAGGCGCTCAGCCGAGGTAGGCGCCCTGCCGGACGAGTTCGCGGCGGAGGTCCGAATAGGCGAGCGCGCGCGGGGCGATGCCCTTCTTGGCCGCAAGCGCGGCGGCGACGCCCGCCGCCTGGCCCGTCACGAAGCACGGGCAGATGAGGCGGAACGTGTCGACCGTGTCCGGCGCGCCCAGCATGCGCCCCGCGCAGAGGACGTTCTCGCCCCGCGTCGGCACGAGCTGCCGGTAGCAGACGGGCATCGCGGCGTGTCGGCCGTCCTGCCCGAACCAGCCGACCACGTCGGGATAGTCCGTTCCCGCGCGCACGGACGCGCGCGTCGTCACAAACGCCGTCTCGACGAGGCGTGTCGCGCGCGGCCCGATCTGCGAGCAGGTGTTCGCGATGAAGACGTCTTCCCAGCCCGGCGTCTTCTGCATCTCGACGCAGTGTTCCCACCAGTACTTGCGGTGGAGGACCTCGGCCTTCGAGACGTCGCGCACGGAGAGGCCGTCGCCCTTCGGCCCGAGCCAGCCCGTCCAGGCCGTCGAACGGTTGAAGCGGTTGCCCGAGCCGGCGAGCGGCCACCACTTCGCGCGCCCGTCAAGGCCGACGCCAGGGTCTTTCGGACGCGCCTTCGCGGTGATGCGGTCGATGTTCGCAAAGCGCGTGACGAAGCCGATGCCATGCGTGATCTGGCGGTAGTCCGCGCCTGCGGCGAAGGCCATGTCCGCGTCGCCCGTCGCGTCGACGACCTGCTTGGCCAGGATCGCCTGCGCCCCCTGCTTCGAGTGGAAGACGACGCCGCGCACGGCCGGCCCGTCCTGGATGACGTCGATGCCGTAGGCGTGAAAGAACATCTCGACCTTCGCCTCGGCGATCATCGCGTCCATGAGGTACTTTGACGCCTCGGGGTCGACGTGCGGCTGGACGTGCCAGTCGTTCACGGGCCTCGGCGCGGGGTCGGCCGACTTCGGCCCGAGCGCGCGGGCGCGGTCCATGAACTCGCCGCAGATGCCGCGCGTGACGAGCGACCACTTCGCGTTCGCCTCCCTGCGGCACGTCGCGAGCATGACAAGCACCATCCCGTTCGTGAAGAGGCCGCCAAGGGAGCCGTCCTTCTCGACGAGCGCCACCCGCGCGCCCGCGCGCGCCGCCGCGACGGCCGCCGTGAACCCGGCCGCCCCGCCGCCCACGACGACGACGTCCGTCTCGTGGAAGAGCGGCACCTCGCGCGCCGGCATCACGACCTTCCCGTCCTTCAGGAAGGCGCTCGGCCCGTCCTCGACCGTATGCCCGATCGGGAAGATGCGCTGTCCGAACCAGACGTTGTCGGGGTCGCCCACCGAGCCGGGCGGCAGCGTCTTCGCCGTCGCGACGTAGTCGTCGCCCCGCGTCGCGCCCGCCGCGCCCGCCACACCCAGGAGGCCCAGCCTCTTCAGGAATTCGCGCTTGCTGATCTGCATCGTTCTCTCCGTCCTTTCTTGTCCTTGCCCGGGGCCCATGGCCGAGAAGCGGCGGACGCCCTAGCGTTCACGCGCGTAGGGAAGGAGCGCCTTCACCTTCGCGTAGTCGAACGGGATCTCGCCGTAGAGGAAGTGGTTGACGAACGGCCTGCCGCCGAGCGTCGCCTCGATGACGAGAACGCCCTGCCCGGACCAGTCAACCGCCCCGAGGTCCCGCGTGCCGTTCGCGGGGATCGTGAAGTCGCCCTGCACGAACACCGTGCGGCCCGACGCCGCGTCAGAAATGCGCACCGACCCCTTCACCGCGCCGAGCGTATCGTTGACGGCGATCACGCGACGGTCGTCGCGCACCATCACGATCTGGTCGCGCTGCGCGTTGCGGATCGTCCAGTAGGCGAGCTTCCGCGAATAGAAATAGTCGACGACCGCGTCGGAGAGCTGCGGCCAGCCGTCGCGGACGTTCCACCAGAGAAGCCCCGTCGTCTGCGCGAACTTGCGCGAGCGGAAAAGCTCGACGAAGGTCTTCATCGCCTCGGCCTGCACGATCTGCGACTGGTCGATGAACGTGTCGAGGTCGGACGACGGCGCACCGAACATGAGCTTCACCTGGTTCGACATGAGGTGGTTGCGGACCCTGCCGTAGTCGCCCGTCACGAACGGGCGCGACGCCTTGCACTGGTACTCGTCGTTCCAGGACTCCGGGGTGAACTTCGCGTCCTTGAAGGGGTAGAGCCCCTCCTTCGTCATCATCCGCTCAAGCGTGGAGCGGTTGGGCATGCCGTGATAGCCCATCTCGGAGACGAAGTGCGCCGGCGAGTTCGTGTAGAACGGAACCTTGTAGTAGCCGCGCGCGCCCCAGAGGTGGTTCTCCGACGGCTTCGCGCGCCCGGCGGCGACGTCCGGCGAATAGTATTCGCTCGACGGCAGATAGGGCCGCACGGGGTCGAGTTCCCAGCAGACGCGCGGGATCGTGATGCGCGAGTTGCGCTCGACGTTCGGGTCGATCGTCACGGTGCCGCGGTAGCCGCCCACCATGAACTGGTCGTTCTCGTTGTTGCCCGCCCAGATGGCGATCGACGGGTGGTTGCGGAGGCGCAGGAGGATGCTGCGGATCTCCGCGTCCGTGACGGCCGCGTAGGCGTCGTCCTGCGGGAAGCAGCCGCAGCCCGTCATGAAGTCCTGCCAGACGAGGATGCCGTTCGCGTCGCAGTAGTCGTAGAACGCATCCGCCTCGTAGACGCCGCCCCCCCAGACGCGCACCATGTTGCAGTTCAGGTCCGTGAAGAGTTCCAGCGTCGGAATCGTGTGCCGGGCGTCGCGCGAGTGCATCATGTCGAGCGGCACCCAGTTCGACCCGCGGCAGTAGATCTTCTCGCCGTTCACGCGGAAGACGAACTCGCCCGGGCGTTCCGCCGAGTAGACGTCGTCGCGTTCAAGCGTCACCGTGCGGACGCCGATCTTGCGCGCGTCGCGCGCGATCACCTTCCCCGAGGCGCCGCCGACGATCTCGATCGTCGCGTCGTAGAGCGCGGCCTCGCCGTAGCTCTTCGGCCACCAGAAGTCGACCTTGTCCATCCAGATGCCGCGGCGCGTCGCGACCGTCTCAAGCGGATACACGCGTCTGAACGCCTCCCGCCCATTGCGCGCGAGCGTGATGCGGTATGTTCCGCCCAGGCGCTCCTTGAACGGCAGCACCGTCTTGAATTCGACGCGCAGCTCGGCCGTGCGCCGCGCGCGGTCGATGCGGCGCGAAATCCAGTAGACGTCCTCGACACGGGAGAGCGGCTCGACGTCCAGCGAGACGTCCCGCCAGAGCCCGGAGGAGATGAGGCGCGGGAAGATGTCCCATCCGAACTGGTGGCACGCCTTGCGCAGCGGCTCGGACTCGCCCGAGCCGGAGCCGTGGAAACCGTGCGCGTCGAAGACGTACTTCTCCGCCTCGCGCACGGGCGAGCGGAAGAGCACCGCCACCTCGTTCTCTGAGCCCTGCCGCAGGCGCGCGGACACGTCGAAGGCGTGGACGAGATGCATGTTCTCCGCCGTGCCGATCTTCTCGCCGTTGAGGAAGACGTCGGCGAGCGTGTCAATGCCGCCAAAGCGCAGCATCGCGCGTTCGGCCTTCGCGTCGAACGTCGGTGCCGTGAAGGTCTTGCGGTAGACCCACTGCGTGTTCTCCCACGCGCGCATCGCCCAGACGTTTGTCCCGATGAAGAGCGGCGGCACGATTCCCGCCTTCTCAAGCTCAAGAAAGGCGTCGCCGGGCACGGTCGCCGCGAGGGACCTTGCGTCGGGCGGCACGTCCTTGAGCTCCCGCACCTCCCCGAAGTCGGGCTGCGGGAAATAGTCCAGCTTCCATTCGCCGTTCAGCGACAATGCCGCCGCCAGCATCAGCATCAGATTCATGTCGTGCGTTCCTTTGTTTCGGTGTCGTCTTCGGTCTTCGGCGTCGCTTCCGCCAGTGGGTGGGCAGTATAGCAAAAAAATGGGCGTTGGACGCTTCCGGGCGTCCGACGCCGCATATTGTGCATGGAAAGAAAAGGAAAAAAGCCGGCGGCGTCCTACTCTCGCGCGGGCGGGTCCCGCACTACCCTCGGCGAAGGGGCCCTTGACTTCCGTG
>CAKUCX010000074.1 GCA_934643865.1 uncultured Kiritimatiellota bacterium | reverse complement strand
CCTGTCGCCGAGCCGCCGCCCGCCGCCGAGCCGCCACCCGTCGTGCGCGGCCTTGACCTCTTCGAGCAGCCGGCGGCATCCGCCCCGGCGGCATCCGCCCCCGCGGCGCCCGTCCGGCGGCCGGCCGGCCCGCCCCTCCCCGCTTCGGAGACGTCGCCCTTCCTGCCGCCCTCCTACGAAGACGTCTCCGGCGTCCGCGCGGCGGAACGGTTCCGCAGCAGCCTTTCGGCCGTCTCGCACGGCGTTCTGCAGTCGATGCGCGACATTCCCCGCAGCGCCTGGCGCAAGGCCCTGCTTGCCGCATGCGCGCTCGTTGTCCTCGCGCTCGTCGTCTTCGGTTGCCGTGCGCTCTACCGCATGACCGCGTCGCCCGCGCCCGGCATCCCCGTCCAGGCGGCGGCCGCCGCCGCGCCCGCGCCCAGGCCCGCCTCGAAGGCCGCACCCGCGAAAGGCGGCCGCGCGGACGCCGGGAAGAAGGCCCCCGTCACGCTGCGCGCCACCGGCCCGAAGATTCCCCCCCTCTACATCGATTGACATGAAGTGCGAACGCTGCCATGAGGCCGCCGCCACGACGGCCGTCACCGTCAGGGAGAACGGCGTCGAAAAGGAGATCTACGTCTGCGCGGCCTGCGCCGCCAAGGCGGCGCGCGGAGGGAAGAAGCCCCGCGCCGCGAAACCGCCCAAGACGACCGTCATCAAGCCGGGCGACCATCCCCCGCCCTTCGTGGAGGAGCTTGTCAAGGCGACGATTGGGTTCATGAAGGGCGTCGCCGAGGCCGAGGAGGACGAGCGGCACGTCTGCCCGGCCTGCCACGCGAAGTGGGAGCAGGTCAAGGCGTCGGGCCGCCTCGGCTGCCCGACCTGCTGGCGCACATTCGCGCGGAAGATCCGCGCGGGCTTCCTTGCCGCCGAGTTCGGCCCCGCCCACGTCGGCGCGGCCCCGGCCGTCGAACGCCTCTCGGACGCGCCGTCGGTGCGCGCCGTCCTCGCGCGCGACCTCAAGGCCGCCGTCGCCCGCGAGGACTTCCGCCGGGCCGCCGAACTCAAGCGGCGGCTCGACGCCCTCGACGGCGGAAAGGGGACGCCCGCATGAGCGCGCGGCAGACCTCGGGCAAAGGTCCCTGTTACCGCCTCTCCGACATCCTCTCCGGCGGCACGCTCGCGCTGTGGCGCAATCCCGCCGGGAAGCCCTTCGGCGACGACGACGCCTGGACGCTGACGGTGGACTGGACGACCACGAAGGAACTGCCCGACGCCTATGCGCGCCTCGCCGAAGACGAGGCGCGGCTCGCCGCCAGCCACGCCTTCGCGTGGGACGCGGACTTCGGCTACCTCTCGCCCGATCCCCTGCACTGCGGCACCGCGCTCTGCGTGGACGGCGAGTTTCACCTGGAGGCCCTTCACCTCATCGGCGACCTGCCGCCCGTCCTCAACGCGCTCGAAGCCGTCCGCTTCGGCACGTCCAGCATCCTCGAAGACGGCGTCCGCCAGGCCGCGCACCTCTTCCGCGTGCGCAACATCGCGACGCTCGGCGTGACGGAACAGGATCTGCTCGCACGCGCCCGCCGCCTCTTCGACGACCTCGCCCGGCAGGAATACAACGCCCGCAAGGCCCTCGTCGAGGACTCCCCGCGCATCCTCGCGGACGCCGTTGCCCGCGCGCTCGCCATCCTCCGCAGCGCCCGCCTTCTCGCCCCCGGCGAACTCCTCGACCTGCTCTCGCCCATCCGGCTCGCCGCCTCGATGGGCTTCCTCGACGGCCTCGCGCGCGCCGAGACGCTCCAGATGATGCGCGAGCAGATCGACGCGCCCGAGCTGCCGCCGCCCCGCACGGCCGAGGACGACCGCGTGCGCGACGCGCGCGACGCGCGCCTTGCCGACCGCATCAACGCCCGCTTTGCCACCGTCCACTTCAATTCGTTGGCAGAAAAATGGCTGAACTGACACCGGAATTAAGTGATTAAGTAGTTAAGTAGTTAAGTTAAGCCTCATGGTTTGACGCACGACTTAACGCGAAGCAACTTAACTACTTAACCACTTAAAACGAAGCAACTTAACAACTTAACTACTTAAAGCGAAGCGACTTAACCACTTAACCACTTAAAGCGAAGCGACTTAACTACTTAACCACTTAAAGCGAAGCGACTTAACCACTTAACCACTTAAAGCGAAGCGACTTAACCACTTAATCACTTAAAGCGAAGCGCCTTAATTTAACATGAGCATCGACTACACGCCCAATGCCGAGCGCGCCCTCGACGGCGCCGTCTCGGCGGCCCGCCACTTCAACCACTCCTACGTCGGAACCGAGCACATCCTCTGCTCGATCCTCGCGATTCCGACCTGCGAGGCGTGCCGCCGCTTCGAGCGGCTCGACCTCGACCCCGACCAGCTGCGCCTCCAGCTCGAAACGATGATCGGGCGCGGCGAGGCCGTGCGCGTGACGGGCGACATCCCCTTCACCGCGCGGACAAAGAAGATCCTGGAACTCGCGAAGATCGAGGCGACGCACCTCTCCTGCGACCTCGTCGGGACGGAGCACATGGTGCTCGCGATGCTGCGCGAGGGCGAGTCGGTCGGCGCGCAGATCCTCTACGGCCACGACCTCACGCCCGAGAAGTTCATCGCCGCCGGCAACGCCGCGCCGGACGGCGACGGGGAAGCCGCCCCGCCGGACGACGAGGACGGCGAGGCCGCGCCGGGCGACGAGGTGTCCGACGAGAACCCGCTCGCGGCAGGGGCGAAGGGCAAGAAGGGGAAGGACAAGACGCCCGCCCTCGACACGTTCGGGCGCGACCTCACCGCCCTCGCGCGCAAGGGCGAGCTCGATCCCGTCATCGGGCGCACGACCGAGCGCCAGCGCATCGTGCAGGTCCTCTGCCGCCGCACGAAGAACAACGCCGTCCTCATCGGCGAGGCCGGCGTCGGCAAGACCGCCGTCGTCGAGGGCCTCGCCCAGGCGATTGCCGTCGGCGACGTCCCCGAGCGGATGCGCGGGCGGCGCGTCATCTCCCTCGACATGGCCCGCGTCGTCGCCGGCACGCAGTACCGCGGCCAGTTCGAGGAGCGCCTCAAGCAGCTCATCGAGGAGACGAAGCGCGTCAAGAACGTGATCCTCTTCCTCGACGAGATCCACACCCTCGTCGGCGCGGGCGGCGCCGAGGGCGCGATGGACGCGGCGAACATCCTCAAGCCCGCCCTCGCGCGCGGCGAGCTGCAGGTCGTGGGCGCGACGACGCTCAAGGAGTACCACAAGTCCATCGAAAAGGACGCCGCGCTCGAACGCCGCTTCCAGTCGATCCTCGTCAACGAGCCCTCCGTCGATGACACGGTCGCGATCCTCGCGGGCATCGCGCCGCGCTACGAGAAGCACCACAACGTCACGTTCTCGCCCGAGGCCCTGCGCGCCGCCGTCACGCTCACGAACCGCTACCTGCCCGCGCGCCTTCTCCCCGACAAGGCCATCGACGCCCTCGACGAGACGGGCTCGCGCGTGCGCCTCAAGACGGCCGTGCGCCCGCCGGACTTCAAGGCGGACGAGGCGGCCATCGCCGACTGCCACGCGAAGAAGGACGCCGCCGTGCAGGCGAGCGCCTTCGAGGAGGCCGCTCGCTGGCGCGACGCCGAGCTCGCGGCCCGCGCCGCGCTGGAGGAGAAGATCAAGGCCTGGCGCGCCGAGCACGCCGAGAAGACGGTGGCCGTGACGGCGGACGACATCGCCGCGACCGTCGCCGCGATCTCCGGCGTCCCCGTCGAGCGCATGACCGAGTCGACCGCCGGCAAGCTCCTCAACATCGAGAAGGAGCTGAACGCCTCCGTCGTCGGCCAGGCCGCCGCCATCGAGTCGATCGCGCGCGCCCTGCGCCGCTCGCGCGCGAACCTCGGCGATCCGAAGCGCCCCATCGGCTCGTTCCTCTTCCTCGGCCCCACCGGCGTCGGCAAGACCCTCCTCGCGAAGATGCTCGCGGAGAAGGTCTATGGCGATTCGAAGGCGCTCATCGCCCTCGACATGACGGAGTTCTCGTCCGCCTTCACGAGCTCGCGCCTCGTCGGCGCGCCCCCCGGCTACGTCGGCTACGACGAGGGCGGCCAGCTCACCGAGCGCGTCCGGCGCCGGCCCTACTCGGTCGTCCTCTTCGACGAGTTCGAAAAGGCCTCCCCGGACGTCATGAACATGATGCTCCAGCTGCTGGACGACGGCCGCCTTACCGACGGGCAGGGCCGCCAGGTCGACTTCCGCAACACGATCGTCATCGCCACCGCGAACCTCGGCTTCGACTTCGCCCGCGAGGGCAAGTCCTTCGGCTTCTCCCAGGAGACGGCCAACTCCTCCTACGAGGCCCTGCGCGACAGGATCCTCGACGAGGCGAAGCGCACCTTCCGCCCCGAACTTCTCAACCGCTTCGACGAGACGGTCGTCTTCAAGAAGCTCGACCGCGACGACGTCGCCCGCATCCTCGACCTCGAACTCGCGAAGCTCCGCGCCCGCCTCTCCGAGCGGGACATGACGCTCGAACTCGACAAGAAGGCCGTCGACTTCCTCTGCGGCAAGGGCGCGGACGACGCGCTGGGCGCGCGCCCGCTCCGCCGCGCCGTCCAGCACTGGGTGGAAGACCCGCTCGCCGACCTCCTCCTGCGCGAGGCCCTCGGCCCCGGCCGCATCAGGGCCACCGTCGAGAAGGACAACGACGCCCTCGCCTTCCGGCAGGCGAAGAAGGAGCGCTAGAAGGCGGCGGACGGCGCCCGGCCGCGGCGCGGGATCTGGTCTTGCACCTCCGCGCGCTTCAGCCGCAGTTCCTGCCGCTTGGCGGCGGCCCCCTCCTCGATGAGGCGCGCGACGGCCGCGCGGTCGTCGCGGGCGATGGCGTCGCGCAGGTCGCGGAAGCGCGCGGCGAAGCCGTCCAGCACCTCCACGAGCGCGTCGCGGTTCCCGGCGTAGAGCGCGCTCCAGTCGGCCGCGTTCTGCGTGGCGATGCGCGTCATGTTCGCGTAGCTGCCCGCCGAGAAGCCGATTGCGTCCTTCACGCGCGGGTCGCGCGCGTAGGTGGTGGCGATCACGTGGCAGAGCTGGCTCGTGAAGGCGATCATCTCGTCGTGGCGCGCGGCCGTCGTGACGACGGTCGCCGCGAAGCCGACGGAGGCGAAGTAGGCGCGCAGGGCCTCCAGCGCCTCCGGAGGCGTGCCGTCGAACGGCGTGAGGACCATCGACGCGCCGACGAAGAGGTCCGCGCGCGCGTTCGCGTAGCCCGCGACCTCGCGCCCGGCCATCGGATGCCCGCCGACGAACGTCCAGTCCCCGCGCGGCACCGCCGCCATGTCGCGCATGACCGCGCGCTTGACGCCGCAGATGTCGACGACGAGCGCGCCGGGGCGGAAGGCCGCCGCGTGTACGCGCACCCACGGGACGATGGCCGGGGGCGGCAGGCAGACGAGGATCAGCTCCGCCTCCTCGAAGCCCGCCGCGTCGCCGTGGTGGAGGAGCGCGACCGCATGCCCCGCCCGGCGCGACGCCTTCTCGAAGGAGCCGCCGATCAGGCCCGCGCCGACGACCGCGACCTTCATGGCGCGGCGGCCTCGCGGATCCGGCGGACGCGCGCCATCGTGCGGGCGAACATCTCCGGCGTCTGGCTCTGCGCGCCGTCGCACTTCGCGCGCGGCGGGTCGTTGTGGACCTCGATGATGAGGCCGTCCGCCCCGATGGCCGCCGCCGCGACGGCGACCGGGTCGACCATGTAGGCGTGGCCCGTCGCGTGCGAGGGGTCGACGATGACGGGCAGGTGCGAGAGGCGGTGGAGAAGCGGGACGACGCCGAGGTCGAGCGTGTTGCGGAGCGCCGTCTCGAACGTGCGGATGCCGCGCTCGCAGAGGATGACGTTCGGGTTGCCGGAGGCCATGACGTACTCGGCGCTCATCAGGAGCTCCTGCAGCGTCGCCGACATGCCGCGCTTGAGGAGGACGGGCTTCTTCGTGTAGGCACCGACCTCCTTGAGGAGGTTGAAGTTCTGCATGTTCCGCGCGCCGATCTGGATGACATCGACGTCGTTGAAGAGTTCGATGTCCTTGAAATCCATCAGCTCCGTGACGACCGGGAGGCCCGTCTCCTTCTTCGCGAGCGAGAGGAGGCGCAGGCCCTCCGCGCCCATCCCCTGGAAGGCGTAGGGGGACGTGCGCGGCTTGAACGCGCCGCCGCGCAGCATCGTCGCGCCGGCCGCCTTCACCGCCTTCGCGATGCCGACGACCTGTTCCTCGCCCTCGACGGAGCAGGGCCCCGCGATGACGGCGAAGTGCCCGCCGCCCACCTTCACGCCCGAGCAGTCGACGACGGTGTCCTCGGGGTGGAACTTGCGGTTCGCGGCCTTGTAGGGCTCCTGGATGCGCTGGACGGACTCGACGGCGTCGAGGGCCTCGATGAGCCCCGGGTCGATGTGCGTGATGTCGCCGACGCAGCCGATGATCGTCTCGAGCCGGCCGGCCGACACGCACGGCGTGATGTGGTGCGCCTTCAGGAGCGCCTTCAGGCTCTCGACCTGGGCGGCGTTCACGCCCTTCTTGAGGATGATGACCATTTCTTGTCTGCCTTTCTAGACGGTGGCGGCTGAGACGATGCCGCGCAGGTTCTCCATGATGCGGTGCGCGAGCTCCGGCTTGTTCATCGTGTAGACGTGGACGTGGTTCACGCCGTTCGCGAAGAGGTCGATGATCTGCTCGGTCGCGTAGGCGACGCCCGCCGCGAGCATCGAGGCGGGATCGTCCCCGAAGCGGTCGACGACCGCGCGGAAGCGCGGCGGCAGGTACGTGCCCGAGAGCGCGCAGATGCGGGCGATCTGCCTCCCGTTCGTGACGGGCATGATGCCCGCGAGGACGGGCACCGTGACCCCGGCGTCCCGCAGGCGCGCGAGGTAGTGGAAGTAGACGTTGTTGTCGAAGAACATCTGCGTGGCGAGGAAGTCGAGGCCGGCCTCGACCTTCTCGCGCACGTGGCCGATGTCCTCGGCGAAGCGGGCACACGCGGGATGCCCCTCGGGGTAGCACGCGCCGCCGAGGCAGAAGCCCTCGCCCCTCAGCGCGCGCACGAGGTCGACGGCGTGGCGGAAGTCGGGGTCGCCGGGGAATTCCGTGCCGGGCGGGCAGTCGCCGCGCAGGCAGAGGACGTTCTCGACGCCCGCCGCGCGGAAGGCGGCGCACTCGCGGGCGACCGCCGCGCGGCTCGCCCCGATGCAGGTGAGATGCGCGAGGACCGGCACGCCGCACGCCCGCTCGACGTGCTCGGCGATCGCGCACGTGTTGACGCCGGTCGAACCGCCCGCCGCGCCGTAGGTGACGGACATGAACGCCGGGCGCTCGGCGGCGATCCGCGCCACGACCTCCTTCGTGCCCGCGAGCGGGCGGTCCTTCTTCGGCGGGAAGACCTCGAAGGAGATCGAGGGCGCGGCCCTTTCCAGAATCGAGCTGATCTTCACGGGCGGCCCCTCATGTCTCGACGTAGGCGCCGAGGAAGTCGAAGTGCTCGATCTCCGGGTCCTGCGAAAGCTCCGAGAGGAGGCACTGCACGGCGCGGTCCTGCGGCGAGGCGGCGAAGTCGAAGATGAAGCGGAACTCGAAGTCCATCCCTGGCATCGGGCGCGATTCGAGCTTCGTCAGGTTGACGTCGATGGCGGCGAACTTCGAGATGATCTCCGCGAGCGCGCCCGGGCGGTGCGGCACGGAGAACATGATCGAGACCTTGTGCGCATCCGGGTAGATCTCCAGGTCCTTCGAGATGCAGATGAAGCGCGTGTAGTTGTAGACGGCGTCCTGGATGCGCTCGGCGACCACGTCGAGGCCGTAGAGCTCGGCGCAGGCGCGCGAGGCGATCACGGCGGCGTCGCGGCGGCCTGTGGCGGCAAGCTCCTTCGCGGCGACGGCCGTGTTGGGGCTCGGCGTCGCCCGGATCTCGGGGTGCGTGCGGAAGAACTCCGAGCACTGGGCGAGCGCGTGGGGGTGGCTCACGATCTCCTTCACGTCCGCGAGCGCCACGCCGGGCTGCGCGAGGATCACGTGGTCGACCTTCAGGCGCAGCGCGCGCGCGATGTGGAACCGGTGGCGCTGCATGAGGTCGTAGACGGCGACGACGGAGCCGGCCGCCGAGTTCTCGACCGGCAGGACGCCGTAGGGGCAGAGGCCCTTCTCCACCGCCTCGAAGACCTTCTCGAAGCTGTTGAAGTAGACGATGGTCGGCACGCGCACGAGGCGGCAGACCGCCTGCTGCGTGTACGAGCCCTCCGTGCCGCAGCAGGCGACGATCGCCTGCGACGGGAACGCGTGCGCCGGGTCGGCATGGACGGCGGCCGACTGCCGGATCGCGTCCACGAGCGGCGAGCGGCCCTTGAGGATGTCCCGCTGGCGCGCCTTCGAGATCGAGAAGAGCGTGGAGAAGAAGAGCCGCGCGGCGTTCTCGTTCTCGGGGCCCGCCTCCGTCGAGACGCGCGCGAGGATCTCGCGCTCGCGCGCCGGGTCGGTGATCGCCCCGCCCTTCTCGCGCTTCACGAGCGCGACGTCGCGCGCGACCTTCAGCCGCCTCAGGAAGAGCCGCACCAGCTCCTCGTCGATGCGGTCGATCTCGCCGCGCGCCGTCTTCAGGTCTGTCATCTTGTCTCCTCCACGCCACGTGCCCGTCTGCAAAAAAGCCCCGCCTCCTTCGCGGAGCGGGGCTTTTCCTCACAGTCTGGTTCGTGGAACCGATTTACGAAAAAGCAACGCCCCGCGTTCCGGCGAACGCGTAGAGCCACATGAGGCCGAAACGATAGGCGTTGTTCTGCATCGCGGGGAAGTATACCATAATTCCCGGCCCTCGGTCACAGAAACTTTCTGTTCAGCGTGAAGCCGAAGTCGTGCGCGATCTGCTTGAGCTGCTTCGCCTGGATGGCGCTCTTCTTCATCGCGCCCGTGGACTGGGCGCGGATGCGAATCTCGGCCGCCTTCTCCACCGTGTCCATGAGCCCGAAGCAGCGGTCGAAGTCCCTGCCCGAGACGAAGAGCCCGTGGTGGACCCACACGACGATGTTGTACTCGCGCATGAGCGTCGAGGTCGCCGCCGCGATCGGGCCCTTCCCCGGCACCATCCACGGGACGACGCCGACGCCCTCCGGGAAGATGACGGGGCATTCGGTCATGATCTCCCACAAGGCGCGCGTGAACGCCCTGTCCGTCGGCGGCAGCACGAACGTGAGCGCAATGAGGTTGACTGGGTGCGCGTGGTAGATGACGCGGTGTTCGCCGCCCGTCAGCTCCAGTTTCACCTCGTGGTTCTTGAGATGGCTCGGGAACTCGCTTGTCGGCCGGCCGCCGTCCTCAAGACCCCACCAGATGCGGTACTTCGTGCCCGTCGCGTCGATCTCGACGATGCCGAAGGCATGCACGGGGTCGCGCATGACGTTGCGCATGTAGCCCGTCGTGCGCGTGACCATGAAGAAGGCGCCCGCGAGCTTCGGCACGCTCTCGCAGATCTCCTGCCAGCCGCCCGCGGCCTTCTTCTGCACCTTCTTCACGTTCGCGGCCTCCGCCTCCGTCAGCCGGTAGCTGAGGTTGCCGCCGTTCATTTCGTGCCAGCCCTTGTCCACGCCGTCCTGGGCGAGCTGCATGAAGCCCTTCGTGCAGGGCATGTCGAGAATCTTCATTTTTGATGCCTTTCTTGGATGGTGAGGAACTCAAGCGCGCCAAGGGCCGCGCGCGCGCCGTCGCCGGCGGCGATGACCGCCTGCTTGTGGCGCGGACGGGCGCAGTCGCCGGCGGCGAAGACGCCGGGCGCCGACGTCTCCGTGTCCGAGACGGAAATGTAGCCGTCCGCGTCCCGCGCGAGCGCGGCGCCGAGGAACGCCGTCTGCGGCACGCGCGCCGTGACGAGGAAGAGGCCGTCGCAGGGGACCGCCGCGCCGTCGCGGCGCACGACGCCCGTGAGGCGCGTCCCGTCGCCCGCGAAGGACGCCACCTCGCCGGGCGGGCACGTCGCGACGACCTCGGCGCCGCAGCGGGCGAGGTAGCGCCCCGCGCCGCGTGCGGCGGCCCCCTCGCCCACGACGACGACGCGGCGGCCCGCATAGAACGCGCCGTCGCAGACGAGGCAGGCCGAAATGCCGCGTCCCCAGTAGGCCGCCTCGCCGGGAAGCCCCGTCTTCCGGACGCCGGCCCCGGTGGCCACGATCACCGTGCGCGCCTCCAGCGCGTCGCCCATCAGCGTGAAGAGCCTCTTCGCGCCCGCCGCGAAGTCCACGCGCTCCACCGCGTCGAGCGCAAAGCGCGCGCCCGCCGCCTCGGCCTGCCGGCGCAACGTCGAGATGACCGCCTCGCCCGTCACCGTCCCGGGAAACCCCGGGAAGTTGGCGACATGCTGCGTCTGAAGGAGCTGCCCGCCCGGCTCCAGACCTTCCAGGACGAGCGGCCGCGCGCCCGCGCGCGCGGCATAAAGCCCCGCCGTCAGTCCGGCGGGGCCGCTCCCGATGATGATGACGCTTTCCACGCCGCGCGCCTCGGGATGCGTCAGGCGAACTTCGCGAGGATCTCGTCCGGCTTCGTGAGCCCCACGAGCGTCTCGACGACCCGCCCGTCCCTGTAGAGGACGAGCGTGGGAATGGACATGACGCCGAAGCGCGCCGCGAGGGCGGGCTCTTCGTCGACGTTCACCTTGAGGACGTCGATGTCGGGATGCGCGGGCACGATCTTCTGGTCGATGAGCGCCCCCTGCATTTTGCAGGGGCCGCACCAAGGCGCCCAGAAGTCGACCAGGACCATTCCCGTCTTGACCGCGTCGTCGAACGCGGCCTCCGAAATGCTTCGCACGGCCATGGCACGTCTCCGCGTCGATGTCCCGTCAGGCGATCGGGCCGAGCGGGGCCGTGAGCGTCGCCTTGCCGGCGTCCTTGTCCTTGACGGCCTGCGGGAGGTTGCGCCACGGCTTGCCGGGGAGCGGCCACTCGTTGTCGCCAAGGGCCGGCATCGCCACGTCGCCGTCCTTCTCGAAGTCCGCCGGCGTGGGCGTGCAGGCGTAGTTGTACCACGGGCTCTTCTCGTTCGTGAGAATCTGGTTCATCGCGACCATCTGGCCCGTGTAGGCGGCAATGCGGAGCATCACGCCGCAGGCGGTGGACATCGCGCAGGCCTCGCCCTCGTTCAGGTAGGGCCCCTTGCCGAGGATGGACTTGAGGAGGTCCATATGCTCGACGACGTAGGGGTTGAGGTCGATGAAGTCGCCTTCGAGCGGAATCCACTTCTTGTCCAGCGACTTCGCGGAGGTGCCCGTGAGAATCGCCTTGTCCGTGCGGAAGAACTCGCTCACGTTGTTCGCGCAGGCGTTGACCTGGCGGCACATCGAGTGGATGTGGACGCCCTCACCGTAGTCGAAGTCGCCCGAGAACCCGTCGTACTGGTTGCCCGAGACGCGGCGCGCGCGCGTGCCGACCGCGACGACCGTCTTCGGGTAGCGGCCGATGAACCAGTTCGCCACGTCGATGTTGTGGACGTGCTGCTCGCAGATGTGGTCGCCGGAAAGCTCGGTGAAGTTGAGCCAGTTCTTGCAGAGGTAGGAGGCGTTGCTCTCGTCCTTGTTGCGCCCCGCGACCCACGGCACGTCGCCGTTCCAGTAGACCGCGCCGCCGAGGATCGTCCCGAGCTTGCCCTCGTCGAGCGCCTTCTTGACGAGCAGATAGCCGCGCTGGTGGCGGCGCTGCGTGCCGCACACGATGGAGAGCTTCTTCTCCGCCGCGAGCTTCGAGGCCGCGATCATCTCGCGCACGCCGGGCGCGTCGACCGCGACGCCCTTCTCGGCGAAGACGTGCTTGCCGTGCTGGACGGCGAACATCGTGTGGCGGGGGCGGAAGTTGAGCGGCGTCGTGAGGATCACGACGTCCACGTCGGGGCGATCGATCGCCTGCTTGTAGCCGTTCGCGCCACCGAAGGCGTTCGCGGCGGGCGCGCCGAACTTCTCGGCCGCCGCCTTCGCCTTTTCAAGGAAGTAGTCCGCAAACGCGACGGGCTGCACCTTGACCTTGATGCCCTGCTTGGCAAGCTCGGCGGCCGCCTGGATCAGGTTGCCGAGCGCGCCCATGCGGTAGTAGTCCTGCTCGCTCTTCGGCTTGTAGCCGCCGCCCACGCCGCGCCCGCCGCAGCCGACGACCGCCGCGCGGATCACGCGCACGTCGCCCTCCTGGGCCATCGCCGGCATCGCCGCCACGGCGGCCGCAAGACTGCCCGTCTTGATGAAGTCTTTACGTGTCATCTCTTTGTTTTCTCCTTTATCCCCATAAATTGAACTTAAGTGGCTCAGTCGCCGCTTCGCGGCTTTAAGTGATTAAGTCGCCGCTTCACGGCTTTAAGTGGCTCAGTCGCCGCTCCGCGGCTTTAAGTGGCTCAGTTTCTGAAGGCATGCAGACGAATGCGCCTTCGTTCAACAACTTAACTACTTAACTACTTAACTTAATCACTTAAAGCGAAGCGACTTCATTTTCCTACGCCTGCTCCCACTGCTCGCGGAGCATGCGGCACATGCCGGCGAGGACCTTCTGCTTCTCCTCGTCGCCCGGCCAGATCGGCTTGTTCTTCGCGTCGCGGCCCTTTTCGAGGAAGCCCGCCTCGACCGACACCGCGCCCCGGTAGCCGATGAACTTGAGGCCCTTGAAGCCGTCGACGTAGTTGTCCGCCGCGCCGTCCGAACCCGGGATCTTCCGGCGCGCGAGCGAGGCGATGTGGACGTGCGTGAGCAGCCGGCCGGCCGAGACGAACGCGCCGAAGAAGCTCGGCTCCTCCTTGGACATATGCCAGAAGTCGCCCATCACGGTGCAACCCGGACCGATCTCCTGCGCCATCTTCGCGCCGTCCGCGACCTGACGCAGGAACGGCGTCTCGGCGCGCTGGAGCGGTTCGAGGACAATCGTCGTGCCGCACTTCGCGGCCTTCTCGGCGAGGCGGCGGCCCGTGTTCTTCACGAAGTCCTCGCGCAGCTCCTTGAGGCCCATCTCGGGCTTGCCGCGCGCGGGGCAGATGATGAGGCCGACGCTCTTCATCTCGCCGAGCACTTCCAGGACGGGCATGAACCGCGCGACCTCGGCGTCGTTCTTCGCCTTGTCGAGCCGGTCGAACTGGGAGCCGCCGCACGCCGTCGCGAGGAAGAGCTTGCGGTTCTTGAGCGATTCGGCGACCTTGAGGCCCTTGTCGCGCAGCCAGTCGAGGCTAGACGGCACCTCCACGGCCTGATAGCCGTTCGCCTCCAGATAGTCGAGTTTGGCGTTGACGTCGTCCGCGACGGGGATGCCCCACCACTGCAGGCAGAGGTTCAGCTGCGCGGGCTTCGCCGGCGGCGTCAGCTTCGGCAGCGTGCCGCATCCGCAGGACGCCCCACACGCGGCCGTCAGGGCCGGAACGACCCCCGCCGCGGCGCCGACCGCCAGAAATTCTCTTCTGTTCATGCGATACTCTCTCCTTGAAGGATTAAACGATGGCGTTTAGTTTAGCGGAAATCGCAGCCGGGCGCAAGTGCCTGCGGACGGCTGGGCCTGCGCGGGCGCGGGAGCGGGCGCGTACGCCAGGCGGTTCAGAAGCTCGACGACGAGACGGCCCGAGGCGAGGAGGCTCGCCTCGGAGACCTTGTCCATCGTGTCGTGCGGCGTGTGCCAATAGTCGTTCTTCCCGCGCGCGCTGCCGTAGTCGAAGTCGATGAGCTCCAGCGCGGGATAGCCCGCGTCGTAGAACGCCGAATGGTCGTCCTTGACGACGATGGAATCGCGCAGGGCCACCTTGTCCGCGACGCCCGCCGCCTCGGCCGCCCGCAGGGCCTCGCGCCGGAGCGCGGGCGTCGAGTTCGCGGGGATCTCGATGTTCAGGTCGCGGTCGCCGAGCATGTCGAGGCAGATGACGGCCTTTACCGGCCACTGCGCCTCGCGGACGCGGCGCAGCAGGCGCTTCGAGCCCTGGAAGCCGTCGCGCGGCATGTAGGCGATGCGGCATTCCTCCGCGTCCGTCCACGCAAGGAGGATGTTCGCGCGCGGCTTCTCCGGCGCGCGGCGCAGGACGTCCGCGAGCGCGACGAGGAGCCCCGACGTGGACGCGCCGTCGTTCGCGCCCTCGAAGCCGTCTCCGGCGTTGGGCGCGGTGTCGAAGTGCGAGATGAGGATGATCCACGGCGCCGCCGGGTCGCGCCCGGGCATGCGCAGCATGACGTTCGCGAAGTCGTGGACGTCGTCGTAGATGTGGTCGCGGAAGCGGTCAAGCTCGGCCTGCGGCCCGGCGCGGAGGGCCAGCCACGCGGCGGCGCGGCGCGCGCCCGGCGTCCCCGCGACGCGCGGCGTGCAGTCCCGCACGAGCCCCGCCGCCGTCTCGTAGGCGCGCGTCGCGTCCGCCGCCGTGAACGCCAGGGGGCCTGCCCACGCGGCCAACGCCATCCCGCACGCCATCGCTGCCGCCCAGCCCTTCATGCCGCCTCCTGTCCTCTCCGCGCCGGCGCCCTTAGTCCATCTTGACGCCGAGGAGCGCGAGGATCCGGTCGAGGTCGTCATTGTCGATGAAGTCGATTTCGAGGACGCCCTTCACGTGCTTGCCGTTCGCGTGCGTGACGCCGCTCGTGAGGCGCACGGCGCAGCCGACGTGCTTGTGGATCTCCTCGGCGAGCTGGCGGCAGTAGCCCTCCGGGATGTCGGGGATGCCGGGCTTGCGCGGGGCGGCGGGCGCGTGGAGGCGCGCGACGCGGCGTTCAAGCTCGCGCACCGTGATGCCGGGCACGGGGCGCCCCGTGCGCGGATCGGCGAACGTCACGCAGGCGTCCGCCAGCTCGCGCACCTCGGCGGGGTTGCCGTGCTTCGCGAGGACGCCCTGCAGGACCTTCGCGTGCCCGAGCGTGATCGCGCCCCGGCGCACGTAGTCGCGCACCTCGGCGGGCAGTTCCAGAAGGCCCACGAGGTTCGCGACGGACGAGCGGTTCTTCTTGCCCACGCGGCGCGCGACCTCGTCGTAGGTGAGGCTGAAGCGGGCCTTGAGCGCCTGGTAGCCCTCCGCCTCCTCGATGGGGTTGAGGTTGTCGCGCTGCAGGTTCTCCGTGATCGCCATCACGGCGGCCGCGTCGTCCGCCACCTCCTTGAGGACGACGGGCACGAGCTTGAGCCCCGCCTCGATGGCGGCGCGCTGGCGGCGCTCGCCGCAGATGAGCTCGACCTTCCCGTCCGCGCGGCGGCGGCAGGCGAGCGGCTGGATGACGCCGTTCTCGCGGATGGACGCGACGAGTTCGTCAAGCTCCTCGCGCCGGAACTCGGTGCGCGGCTGGAACGGGCTGCGCACGATGTCCTGCGGCGGCACCTGCAGGACCTTCTCCGTCTCGGGGATGTCCGGCGCGGGGGACGGCGGCGGCTCGGCGGGCGCGGCGGGGACGGCGGGCGCGATGAGCGCGTCGAGGCCGCCCCCCAGGCCACGTCCCACATGGCCGAGGCCGCCGTGCTTCTGCTGGGTCTTCAAGGCCGCGCGGCTCGGCGGCTTCGGGCCGGCCGCCTTCTTGAGAAACGGATTCGCGGGCGGGGCGGATTTTTTCTGCGCGCTCATGGATGCATTCCCGGAAGGTTGAGCCCGGTGTTCTCGGGGAACCCGAACATCACGTTCATGTTCTGGAGGGCCTGGCCGGCCTGGCCCTTCATCAGGTTGTCGATGATCGAGACGACGCGGAGCTTCCCGACGCGCGGATCGACCGAGACGACGATCTCGCAGCGGTTCGTGCCGCGTACGCTCATCGTGCCCGTCTCCGCCGTCGACGGGAGGACGCGCACGAAGGGGCTGTCCTTGTAGAACGCGCGGTAGACGGCCAGCACGTCCTCTTCCGCGACGTCCCGCGTCAGGTCGCCGTACAGGGTCGAGAGGATGCCGCGCGAGATCGGCAGCACCTGCGCGGTGAAGATGAGCCGCACGTCCTCGTCGCCCTGGAGGGACAGCTCGCGCTCGACCTCGCAGACGTGCTGGTGGCCGCCCAGGCGGTAGGCGTTGACCTGCTCCAGGCGTTCGGGGAAGTGGAACGAGGGCTTCGCCTTCTTGCCCGCCCCCGAGACGCCGCTCTTGCAGTCGCAGACGAGCGAGTGCGGCCGGACGAGGTGCGCCTTCAGCGCCGGGGCGAGGCCGAGGATGCAGCTCGTCGCGAAGCAGCCCGGGTTGCCGACGAGATTCGCGCGCGCGATGGCCGCGCGGTGGAGTTCGGGGAGACCGTAGACGTTCGTGCCGAGGAGTTCGGGCGAAAGGTGCGTGGGATCCTTCCCGAGGCGCGTCGCGTAGTCGCGGTAGGCGTCGAGCGTCGTGAAGCGGAAGTCGCCGGAGTAGTCGATGACCTTCGCGCCCTTCGCGAGCTCCGCCTTCGCGTCCGCCATGCCCACGCGGTCGGGCGTCGCGAAGAAGACGACGTCGAACGGGCCCTGCGCGGCCGGGTCGTCCGCCGCGAGGATGGGGAGGTCGCAATAGCCCGCGAGATGCGGGTAGACGTCCGAGATGCGCCGGCCCGCGTCGTCGCGCGCGACGAGCGCGCCGATCTCCGCAAAGGGGTGGCGCAGGAGGAGGTCGATGATGCCGAGCCCACCATATCCGGTGGCGCCGACGACCTTGGCTCTGATTTTCGCGTTCATGAGACGCCTCATTCTACCATAGCCCGCCATGGACAGCAAGCCCCGCGCGGCCCGACCGCTGTAGATTGCGGAAGTAAACGCACCCGATTAGGTGTGGTTACTTCCGCAATGGGGAGTAGGAAGAGGTAAGGCA
>CAKUCX010000073.1 GCA_934643865.1 uncultured Kiritimatiellota bacterium | reverse complement strand
CGCCCGGACGACTGGGAGAAGTTCATGGACTTCGCCGACCGCCACCTCAAGGCGCCGTCCACGGCGGACTCGGACGAGATCGACCGCCGCCTCGCCGCAGCCCTCGCCCCGGACGGCTCCCGGACGCTCGTCCTCGCGCGCAACCCCGCCGCGCCCGACGGCGTGTGGCGCCTGACGCGGGCGATCCGCGTGCCGAGCGACTTCACGCTCATCTTCGACGGCTGCCGCGTCGAACTCGTGGACGGGACGCAGGACAACATCGTTCGCAACGCGGGCGCGGCGGAGGGGGCGTGCCGGCCGGACCGCAATCTCCGCATCCTCGGGCGGAACGGCGCCGTCCTGAGCGGCGGCCGGCGCAACCACTACCGTCCCCGCCGGTCGGGCGACCCGAACGGCTGGCGTGCGGTCGGCATCCTCCTCTGCGACGTGAACGACTACGAGATCGGCGGTCTCCGGTTCGAGGAGACGCAGTGCTGGGCGATTTCGCAGGAGCGTTGCAGCCGGGGGCGTGTACACGACCTCGTCTTCGGTTCGACGGACCTCCTGTTCAACCAGGACGGCGTCGACGTGCGCAAGGGCTGCCACGACCTCGTCATCGAGAACATCTCCGGCGTGACGGGCGACGATGCCGTCGCCCTGACGGCGTACCGCGACCCGCCGGGATCGCCCGCTCGCTACGGCATGCAGATCGGCGGCAACGCGGACCTCGGCGAACGCGACGACATCTACAACGTGACGATCCGCAACGTGCGCGCGCGCTCGGCCGGCGGACACGGCGTCATCCGCCTTCTCACGTGCGACGGCATCAAGATGCACCACATCACGGTCGAGAATGTCGTCGACACGGCGGCGGGGGACGACAGGCGTCCCCAGGCGACGATCCGCATCGGCGACCGTGCCTTCCACAAGACGCGGCGGTGCGAGATGGGCGAGATGCACCACGTCGCGGTGCGGAACGTGACGGCGTCCGGCCCCGTCGCGGTCTGGATCAAGGGACCGCTCTGCGATGCCGAGGTCGTCGGGGTCGCCGCGGCGCCGGGCGGGCGGAAGTACGACGTCACCGCGCCGCTCAGGAACGTCCGCCTTGACCCGGAGGGGGACAGCCCGGTTGTCTGGCGTGAACCCCTGACGGAGATTGCAGACGATCCACAGGCGCTCGTCACGTTTGGCGGCGCGTACTTCCAGCATGCCTTCAACTGCGGGGCGAAGCCTTTTCGTGGACTGGACCGGGTTGAGGTCACGACCGAACAGGAGGGCGAGGGGACGGCGCGGCTCTTCCTGAAGGAACTCGCGTCAAGGCGTGATCTCGTGTTCACGGGACGGTGGGACCGCGTTGCGACGTTCGACGTGGCGCTCGACACGAACCGTCTCTACCAACTGACGGGCGTCCGGTTCGTTCCCTTCGCGCGCGCCGTGCGCGAACGAGGCATCCGCGTCACCTCCACAATCGGAACAGGACGGTGTACGGCGGCGGAGGCCTGCCGCTTCGACGTGGCGGCGGGGGCCGGTCCGCTACGCCTGACACCGGATGGCCGAATTGCGTTCGCCTTCCACAACGTGGCCGATCGTCCGCTGCGCTGGACGGGGCGTGTCCACCTCGAAGATGCGTTTGGAAGGACGGCGGAGGTGCCGTTCGACGTGACGGTCGAGGCCGGTTCCTTTGTACATGTGCCACTCGCCGGCCGTCTGCCGGCAAAGGGGTGGTGGCGCGCACGGGCGGAGATCCACGGCGCCGACAAGTCCACGGCGGCGGCGGAGACATCGCTTGCCTGGCTCGATCCGCACGTCGTCACGCCGCGCTTGGGGGCAGACAAATTCCGCATGGGCCTTCATGTCCATACAAGCGGCCGGACACCCCGACTGCAGGAACGCCTTCTCGACGCGCTCGTCTCCTGTGGCGCGAAGCTCGTGCGCACGGATCTCGGAACGCGCCGCCACGTACAGCCGACGGGGCCGGACGACCGGCTGTGGGCCGCGCAGGACCGGCTTGTGGATGCGTTTCTAGGCCGCGGCATCGACATCGACGCGCTTTGCTGGAGTAATCCGCGCTGGGCGGCGGCACCCGACCTCTCGACCTACTGCCGTGACGCCGATTGCGTGCGTCGGAAACACCCCGAGATCTGGCATGCGTGCCGTCCCGTCGACCTGCCGCTCAGCGAAGACTTCTTTACGATGCTCGCGGCCCGCTACCGAGGCCGGATCGCCTTCTACGAAATCGGAAACGAGTGGGAGCTTATGCACTTCTACCCGGGGACGATCGAGGACGCCATCGACATCCTGAAGTCGTGCGCACGCGGGCTCCGTCGCGGCGATGCGAACGCCGTCGTGAGTACCTGTGGCTTCGCGAAACCCGACTCCGACTGGAAGCTGATCGTCAACACGAACATCCACGAGCGCCTTGTCGGCGAGGCGAAGGGGGCCTACGATATCCACGCCGTCCATCTGCACGGGACGTTCCGCGCCTACCGGACGGAACTCCTCGACCGTTTCTTCCCGATGCGGCGGCGTCTCGGCGTGACGGCGCCGTGGTTTTCGAACGAGACGGCCCTTTCGACCGTCTACGGCAACGAAACGCAGGTTGGAGAGGAACTGTGGAAGAAGATCCTCTTCGCCTGGGCGAACGGCTCGCGTGGCTTCGTGTGGTACAACCTGCGCGGAACGGGCTGGGATCCCAGGGATCCCGAACAGGGGTATGGCCTGCTGACGGCCGATTTGAAGCCGCGTCCGGGCTTTGCATCCTTTTCGGCGTTGACGGCGCTCCTGAACGGGTTCGACTACGTGCGTACCGTACAGTCCGAGAAGGACGGCATGGAGGTCTATCTTTTCCGGGGAATGCATGGCGGGTGCGCAGAACGCGTCGTGGCGGGCTGGCGCAACCGGCGGCACGACGGGGGCGACATGCGCTTTCGGACGGACGCGGCACGGGCGTGGGTCGTCGATCACATGGGGAACCGCACGCCGCAGGCAATTGAGGGGGGAACCGTTCGTTGGCCGTGTACATCCCGTCCGTCGGCGCTCGTACTGGAGGAAGCGACGCAGGTGGAGGCCGTCGCGGAAGATCTTGTCCCGCCGTCGCTGCGTGAGGCCATCGCGCCTGGGCGAGACGTCGCGCCAACGCGAGCCCCCGACCTCGTATTGGATCAGCCGGGCCAGGTTGTCTGCCCCTACGACGCGAACCCGGCGACGACCGCACGAACCTGGAAAGGCCCGGCGGACTGTTCGCTGCGCGCATGGTTCGCCGACGAGCCGGATGGTTTCCGCATCCGCGCCGTCGTCACGGACGATGTACATGATCCACGGGGGCGGGAGCCGAAGTTGATGGGCGAGGGCGACTGTCTGCGCCTGACGCTGCACGACGACCGTGCGGCGTCCTGGGAGTTCGGTTTTCGGCTGACGCGCGAGGGACGGGCCGAGGCGCATTGCTGGTCGGCGCCGGCGGGAAGATCGATGGCGGTCGCCACCACGAATCTCACGTTCACCGCTGCGCGCGTTGGAGTGGCGACGACGTACGAAATCCGTCTGCCGTTCGTGCGTCCGTCGGCGCTCGCCCTCAAGGTGGACGACTCGGACGGTGAGGGACGCGACCTCTGGATGGGGCTCGCGGATCCAGTTGCGCTCAGGTACAGATAGGTGTTGTCGCGACGGCGCGTCGTCGTCTGCCTTCACGGCGTCGAGGCGCAGAGGAGGGCCTGGCGCATGCCGTATTTCCCCCGGCGGCCACAGGCGCAGAAACGAATCCGTGTGGTTTTGCTATACTAGGGGGCATGGAGAAGATGAAGCAGATCATGTACGGCGTGACGGATGTCGCGCTCTGCGAGGCGATCTGATTTTCGTTCAAGCAAGAAAGGAAAACGCATGATGACGGCATTCGGCGAACAAGGGCTCAGCAGACGGCAGTTCATTTCACTCGGGGCGCGTGCGGCGTGTGCGGTCCCCCTTGCCGGGTGCGTGGGGATGCAGGGCGCGGCGAAGGCCGCCGTCGATCCGAACCTCTCGGTCTTCCTTTCCGACATCCACGTGAGCGGGAAGAACGTGAAGGGGCAGCCCACCTACCAGAACCCGCTCTTCGAGAAGGTCGTCGGACAGGTCCTCGCGCTGAACCCGCGCCCGAAGCGCGTGCTCGTCTTCGGCGACATCGCGCTCTGGAACGGCCTCTCGGCGGACTACGCGGAGTCGGCGCCGCTCATCCAGCGCCTCAGGGACGCCGGCATCGACGTCTACCTCACGACCGGCAACCACGACCACCGCGAACCGCTCTTCCGCTTCCATCCCCTCCAGAAGGAGATCACGCCCGTCCCCGGGCGCTTCGTCTCGGTGGTGGATGTTGGGACGGCGGACTTCGTGCTGCTCGATTCGCTCAAGGAGAACCCGAAGGGCGAGGGGAGTGGGAACGCGGTGGACGGCGGCCTCGACGCGGCCCAGGCCGACTGGCTCATGTCCTTCGCCGCCGCCGCGAGGCGTCCGTTCTTCTGCGGCGCGCACCACCCCGCGCGCGAGCTGTTCATCGGGAAGAAGAAGATTCTCGCCGCGCTGGGCGGCTTCCCGCTTTTCGCCGGCTACATCCACGGCCACAACCACCGCTGGTACAGGGAGTGGGTGCCCCTTGCGTGGTCGTCGCCGCGCGTCGCGTGTTCCGCCTGCCTCCCCTCGACGGGATGGTGGGGCAACATCGGCTTCGCGACGTTCCGCACGGAGGCGCACGGCGCGAAGCTCGCCTTTGTGCAGAATGACTTCTTCTTCCCCAAGCCGCTCGCGGAGGGGCAGAAGCGTCCGGTGGAATGGGACCAGATCATGCGCGAGGACGCGGGCGACGCCTGCTCCTTCGTCTACGGCGCGTAACGCGGGAGGCGACGATGCGGCGAAGAGAATTTCTCACGGGGCTCGGCGCAACGGCGGCCGTGCTGAAGACGGGGCTGGCGCAGACGACGGCGGGGGCGCCCGACGCCGTACAGGCGGAACTGGACCGGCAGGTCGCGACGGGCCTTGTCGCGGGCTGCGTCTGCACGACGGTCGGCGGACGGACGTGGTTCGGCGGCCGGATGCGCTTCGATCCGCCCGTGCCGATGCGGCCGGATGCGCTTTTCGACCTCGCAAGCGCGGCGAAGACGTTCACGGCCGGCCTCTGCGCGCTCCTCTACGCCGAGGGGCGTCTCGATCCGGATGCGCCGTTCACCGACTACCTTCCGGAACACGTTCTCGCGCAGGAGCGCCACGGCATCACCGTGCGCGACCTCGCCACGCACACGGGCGGGTTCGACAATGCGAAGCCGTACATCGTGGCGGATCCCGTCGAATTCAACCGCCGCCTCTACGCGAAGCGGCCCGTCCGTCCGCGCGGCGTCGCCTACGACTACGCCTGCTCGAACATGATCTACCTCGGACGCATCGTCGAGCACATCACGGGGCTTGACCTGGAGAGCGCGGCCATCAAGATGCTGTGGCGTCCGCTGGGCATGGAGGAGACGTGCTGGCACAACATCCCCGGCAACGTGCGGGCCGTCGAGGCGATGCAGAACGGCCATCCGCCCATCGGCTTCAAGGGCGACGAGCAGGCGCGCGCCTATCCGGCGGCCATGGGGAATGGCGCGGCGTTTTCGTGCGCGGCGGATATGCTGCGCTTCGTGGACGACCTGCGCACGCGCCGGACATTCCCGAAGGCCTACTACGATCTCCTCTCGACGCCGTGCTTCGAGAAGGGCGCCGTGCGCCGCAGCTTCGGCTGGGACATGGGCACCGCGCACCGCCCGGAGGGCTGGAGCGCGCGGACGATGACCCACGGCGGCTTCACGGGCGTGACGATCGGCGTCGATCCGGGGAGCGGACGCGCCGGGGTCGTCCTCACGAACCGCCTCGGCGAGCGCCTTGCGGGCTACGAGGGCCACAGGCGCCTTCTCGCCCTCATGTCGCGATGAAAAAAAGGAGGGGTCGAGATGAAGACGATGAAGGCCGACGTCTTCCCGATCCTCCTCTCGGTCGCGGCGTTCCAGGCCTCCGCGCGCTCCGTGTTGACCGGCCGGAGGGCACGGACGGGGCGGGCCGCCGAGGACGTCGGCCCCTACCACCGTTCTGCCCCGGCGCGCGGGCCCCGACGTTGGTAGGGGCGCGCGGGACGCGCGCAAGCCCGCCTCAAAACCGCTCTCCGTGTCCCCGTGTCTCCCCGCGCTCCGCATTGACATGCCGCGGGTGAAGGGGTAAACTCCTTTTGTGCAATAAAAGGAAGGGATGTTCCATGCGGATGATGTCGAAGGTGGTTTTGTTTGGCTTCACGGGCGTTCTGCTTGCGGCGGCAGGCAGGAGCGACGAGGCGCCCCCGCGTCTCTTCCCGTTCCCGATGGAGGGCGAGGGACTGTGGAACGCCTGGGACGGCGGCACGAAGCGCGCCCCGGCGGGTTCCGGGGGCTTCATCCGCGCCCAGGGCAACCACTTCGTTGACGAAACGGGCGCGGTGCGGCGGTTCCTCGGCGTCAACCTCTACGGCCCCGCGCAGCTGCCCAGCCGGGCCGACGCCGAACGGACGGCGAAGCGCCTCTCCTGGTGGGGCGTCAACGCCGTGCGCCTCTTCCCGCAGTACACGTGGCAGCTGCGGAAGGACCGCGACTGGGCGAAGGGCATCGACCCCGCGCTCCTCGACCGCTTCGACGACTTCTTCGCGCAGCTCAAGGCGCGCGGCATCTACGCGACCGTCAACCTCCACGCGGCGCGCACGGCCGGTTACCGCTTCCCGGGCTTCAGGCAGACGATGAAGGAGAACAAGGGGCTCGACAACTTCGATCCCACCTTCATCCAGCACCAGAAGGACTTCATCCGCACGTTCTTCGACCACGTGAACCCCTACACGGGCCTCGCCTACCGCGACGAACCCGCCGTGATGAGCTGGGAGGTCAACAACGAGTGCGCGCTCCCCATCGCCTGGTTCCGCTGGAACCTCTGGGAGAAGCTGACGCCGCCGTTCCGCGCCGAGCTGACGCGCCAGTTCAACGCCTGGCTGAAGGGGAAGTACGGGACGACGGACGCCCTGCGCGCGGCCTGGCGCGCGGAATCGCCCGCGCGGCCCGTTCTGCCGGACGCGGCGGCCTGGACGGACGCGGCCGCTTTCGCGCGGGCGAACTGGTACACGGAGGGCTACGGCCGGGGCGGACAGGGTCCGCGTGCCTACCGGTTCGATCCGTCCTCCGGCACCGTCTCGGTCGATGCGACGGCGGTGCGGAAGTTCGCGCTCGTCGGCGTACCGCTCGCGGCGGGCGAGGTCTACGAGGTCGCGCTCCGCATTCGCTCGGAGAAGCCGGGCGCGGCCATCCTGAAGGTGGGGCAGCACGGGCGGCCCTACGGCGGGCAGGGCGTGCTGCGCACGTTCGCGACGGGGCCGGAGTGGCGGGAGGTGCGCGTCCGCACGGCGGCGCGCGTCGCGGACGCCGACAACCGCGTGCAGGTCGAGTTCACGGTGCGCGGCGCCTACGAGATCGCGGGCCTCTCCCTCGTGCGCGGGGGCGTGCTGGAACTCGGTGCGGACGAGACGCTGGAGGCCGCGACGGTCGTCCCCTCCGCCGAGGGCTCGGCGGCGCGCGCGCGCGACGTCTCGGAGTTCGTCTTCGACGTGGAGGACCGCTACTGGCGGGAGATGGTGGGCTACGTGAAGGACGAGATGAAGGCGCGCGCGCCCGTGAACGCGGGGACGTTCGACTACGGCGCCGGCTATGCCCAGGCGCACGGCGACTTCATCGACAACCACTTCTACTACGAGGGGCTCGCCGTCTGGCCGGGGCGCGCGTGGGACCCCCGCAACTGGCACTGCGCCAACAAGTCGCTCGTCGCCGGCCTCGACGTGAAGACCGCGAAGGGCTTCGCGAGCCGCGTCTTCGGGAAGCCGTTCACGCTCAGCGAGGCGAACCAGATGCACCAGATGACGACGGCGGCCGACTTCTTCCCGATCCTCCTCTCGGTCGCGGCGTTCCAGGACTACGCCGCCGTCCATGCCTACACGTGGACGCACGAACGGAACCACGCCTACGGCGCGACGCGCTTCCTCGACCTCAACGGCAACGCGAAGAGCCTTGCGCACTGGCCCGCCGCGCGCAACATGTTCGTGCGCGGCGACGTGCGGAGCGGGTTCACGGAAGCGGCGCGGATCGTCTACGACGTCGGGCGCGCGGAGGAGCGCGAGGCTCTCCACCGGACGGGCTTCGCGCGCGAGACGCACGTCTTCGACGAGGACCCGCTCGCCGCGCTCAAGGCCGCGACGGGCCTGCGCTACGTCGACCTGCCGCGCGGCGCGGGGGTGCCGGCGGAGGCGGCGGCACCGCGCGTCCGCCCGGATCCGCCCGAGCGGAAGGCCGTCTCCTCCACGGGCGAGCTCGCGTGGGACGCGGCGACGCCCGGCCGCGAACGCTACACAGTCGATACGCCCCGCACGAAGTTCGCCTCGCTCTTCGGCCCCGCCGGCGCCGCCCACCGCTTCCGCGACGGCACGTCGTTCACGCTGGGCGACACGCTCATGGGCTGGGCGGCCCTCTCCTACACCGAGACGAAGACGGACGAGGGGCTGCTCGCGGCGACAGGCTACCAGCAGCCGACGGGCGCGGTGCTGCAGGTCTACGGCGGGAAGACGCCGCTCGCGCCCGCAGACGGCGTGAAGGCGCTCGGGAAGCGGATCACGACCTGCGCGGCGATGGGCGACCTGCCGTTCCTCTGCGAGGGCGTGCGCGCGACGGTCCGCCTCCCCGCGCCGAAGGGCGGGGGGGCGTGGTGCGCGGTCGTCACGCCGCTTGACGGCAACGGACGCGCGCAGGGCGCGCCGCGTGTGGTCACGTGCGTGGACGGCTTCGCGACGTTCGAGATCTCCGAGGCGTTCCGCACGGTCTGGTACCGCGTCGCGTTCCGTCCGTGCGACCTTCCGGCGTTTGGCGAACCGATTCCTAAATCGGGGTACGACCCGGCGAAACCGGACTGCGGGATGCGTGCGGCGGCGGTGTTCGACCGGCCGTTGCCGGGTCTCGCACGGATCGGCACGCTTGCCGTGCCCGCCGCGCGGGACGTCCCTGGGACGAGTGCGGCGTCGATCGGCTTCGAGGGGCTGGACCGCAAACTCTTCGAGCCGACGGCGGAGGTCTACGCGCGGCTCGGGGCGTGCGGCGTCAAGTGGGCGCGCGTCCAGACGATGTGGAGCCGCTGCGAGCGCGAGAAGGGCGTCTACGACTTCTCCGAACTCGACGCGGTGGTGGACGGCCTCCGCGCCGTGGGCATCCGCCCCTGGTTCAGCGTCACCTTCGGCAACACGCTCTACATGCCGAACTGCTACACGAAGGCGGCCGTCGGCTGCGTGCCGCTCTACTACGGCGCGGAATGCCGCGCGGCGTGGCTCGCCTACGTGCGCGCGCTCGCGCGGCGCTATCGGGAGAAGGTCTCGCACTGGGAAATCTGGAACGAGGCGAACATCGCGCATTTCTGGCAGCCGCGCGCGCCGAACGCCCGCGACTACGTGGAGCTTGTGAAGATCACGGGCGCGGCCATCCGGGCGGAGCATCCGGCGGCGAAGATCGGCGCGGGCAACGCCGACAGCGGTATCCGCGACTGGGAACGCGCGTTCTTCGCGGCGGGCGGCGGCGCGCTGATCGACTTCTGGTGCGGGCACGCCTACGGCCCCGTCCCCGAACGCTTCCGGGGCCAGCAGCGCGCAACGGCGAAGGGCGAGGAGCCGGACTTCGTGCGCGAGATGGCGTGGGTACGGCGGTTCCTCGACACGCACGGCGCGCGGCACGTGGAGATTTGGCAGGGCGAGAGCGGCTTCCCGAGCTGGTTTCCGGCGAACCACTGGCTCTTCCCGAAGGGCGTCTGCCGCGAGGGCTGGCAGAGCGAGGCGAACCAGGCGAAATGGCTTCTGCGGCGGTGGGTGACGGACCGCCGGGCCGGAATCGCGCGCAGTTCCTTCTACCAGACCTGCGACATCACGCGGCAGTATTCAATGGCGACGACGACGCAGACGCATCCGGCGGAGCACGGCATCCTGAACGGCTGGACGAAGAAGCCGAAGATGTCCTACTTCGCGCTCGGGCACTGGAACGCGCTCTTCGCGGCGGCGGCCTACGACGGCTCCGTGCCGATCGTCGTCACGCCGGCGGAGGACGCGGGCGTGCGGACGCTCGGCTGCGCGTTCCGCACGCCGGGCGGCGCGCCGTTCTTCGTCTACTACGCGCCGTTCGACTTCTCGCGCGCCTACGAGGGCAAGGCCTACGCGGCGCGCACGGACGCGCAGATCGCCGTGCCGGACGCCGCTGCGCCGGAAGACCCGGTTCTCGTCGACCTCCTGCGCGGCGGCGTCTACACCGTCGCCCCCGGACGGCGCATGGAGGGCCGGACGGTCTTCGCGGGCCTTCCCCTCGTCGACTACCCGCTCGCCCTCGCCCCCCGCGCCGCCGTTCCGCTGAAGGCACACCCCTAACGTGGGAGGGACGCGCCTAACCCGGGACGTCGGTGCGTGCCCCGCGCGGTTCTCCTCGTCGACATCTAACATAGCACCCTTATCCCGATTTTTTCATGGGAAACGGGGTTCGTCAAAACATCGGGACAAGGGATGCCCCGATGTTTGATGCTTTTTGATAGGTGTAGGCCGTGTCGCCCGCCGTCCGCGTTTCGCACGGGAATGCAGATTTTGAGGGGCGGACAGGGAAGTTACGGGAATACAGATCTTGACAGGTGGAGAGGGAAGTTACGGGAATACAGATTTTGAGGGGCAGGTGATGGGCAAGAACCGAAAGCGTGTCCGCTTCTGCTTCTCGCAGCGTCTGAGGCTGCCTGCCGAGACAGACCCGGTGAGGGCCGCAATTCATCGCGTCCGAACGCATCACGCCGCGAGGAGGGCCGCGATTGCCGAACCCGTTGCGCCGCGCGCCGCGACGGCTTTCAGGCAAGATACGGCTTCAAGTAAGATTATTACGCATTAAAATCTCATTACGTCCCGACCATTGCATCCCGGCTTGACCTGCCGAATCCGCAATCTCGGCATCGTCAAGATTATTACGCAGTGGAATCTCATCTCGCGGCGGCGCGGCGGATCGTGGAGGGGTGCGGGAACACGTGCGCGGCGCTCTTCCGGGCCGTCGACGCCGCGCTCGAAGGGGAGATTGCGCTCAAAGAGGAAGTCGCATGCGTTAGGGAGGCCACGCGCGCAAGGGAAGACGCGCGCATTGGGGAAGAGGGCGGGGGCTCGGCATCCGATGGCGGGGGCGGAACAGGCGAAGCCCGGACGCGCAGGCGCGCGTCCCTCCCCTAGGCGCGCCAACCTTGAGAAACAATCTCCGTGCGTCTCCGCGCGCTCCGTGTTAACCGGCCGGAGGGCGCATGGCGCGGACGCGACAGGCGCGTCCCTCCCGCTAGAACGCCCCCTTGAGCATTTCCATCCTCTTGGCGATCGTCGCCTCGTAGCCCTGGTCGGAGGGGATGTAATAGGTCTCCGGGATGCGCAGATAGGCCTGTTTCACCCAGGCGTCCTTGTAGGCGTGTGGATATTTGTAGCCGTCGTTCCGTTCGGCTCCGATGGCCTTCACATGGACGTTCTTGAGATGTTCGGGGACGGGCTGGACGGCGCCCGTCTCGACGTCGTGCATCGCCTTCTCCAGCGCCTCGTAGGAGCGGTTTGACTTCGGCGCCGTCGCGAGGTAGGTCGTGGCCTGGGCGAGCGCGATGCGCGCCTCGGGCATGCCGACGAACTCGACGGCCTGAAGGGCACCGACGGCCACGGTGAGGCCGCGCGGGTCGGCGTTGCCGATGTCCTCGGAGGCGGAGATGACGAGGCGGCGCGCGATGAAGCGGGGATCCTCGCCGGCGACGAGCATCTTCGCGAGCCAGTAGAGCGCGGCGTCGGGATCGGAGCCGCGGATCGACTTGATGAACGCGCTGATCGTGTCGTAGTGGCCGTCCTCCTTCTTGTCGTACTGCACGACGCGGCGCTGGACGCATTCCTGGATGACGTCGAGCGTGAGGTGCGTGACGCCGTCCTGGGAAGGGGGGGTCGAACGCACGGCGACCTCCAGGGCCGTGAGGGCGCGGCGGCCGTCGCCGTCGCAGATCTCTGCGAGGAACTGCCGTGCGTCGGCGTCGAGCGCGACGGGGATGTCGCCATAGCCGCGTTCCCTATCCGCCAGCGCCCGGTCCAGCAGCACACCCGTCTCGTCGGGCGTGAGGGGCTTCAGCTCGAAGACGAGCGAACGGCTCGTGAGCGGCGTGTTGACGAACATCGAGGGATTGTGCGTGGTGGCGCCGATGAGGACGACCGTGCCGTCCTCGACGTACGGGAGCAGGACGTCCTGCTGGGCCTTGTTGAAGCGGTGGATCTCGTCGACGAAGAGGATCGTGCCGGGGCCGCCGAGTTCGGTGCGCGCGCGGTCGCAGACCTTGCGGATCTCCGCGACGTTCGAGACGACGCCCGAACAGCGCACGAAGTTCCGGCGCGTCGTCTTCGCGATGACCTCGGCGAGCGTCGTCTTGCCGCAACCGGGCGGCCCGAAGAGGATGACGTTCGTGAGACGGTCCGCCTCGATGACGCGCCGGAGCAGCTTGCCGTCGCCGAGGATGTGGCGCTGGCCCACCACCTCGTCAAGCGTGCGCGGACGCATCCGCGCCGCGAGCGGTTCTGTCGAATGGGCGTTCACGGGTGGAGAGTATAGCATAATTATCCGCACAGCATTCTAGTTTACATAACATCCATTATGCGCACGCTCGGAAAGTTCCGCTTGCGGCACGAAAACGAAACTGGTAGAATGCCGCTTTCGAAATGGAGAAATATATGAACGACGAACAGGTCCACGCAGATGCGGGCGAAACGGGGCGCGCCTCAGGGCAAGGGGCCGCCGGCACGGCGCTTCGCGTCTTCGAGCAGGCGAACGGGATGAACGACTTTCCCGTCCTGAAGGCTTTTCAGGAGTACATCGAAGCCGAGCAGGCACGGGCGCGCAAGCGGACGCTGGGCCTCTCAATCTTCTTCGTCGTCCTGCTCATCGTCGTCGTCGTCACGTTCTCCGTCATCATGGCGGCGGTCATCAACCGCGACCAGCTGCGCCTCTCGGAGATCGCGACGCGCAACCAGGCACTTTCGGACAAGCTGCTCGACATCGCGCTGCGCGAGCGCACGCCCGCCGCCCAGCCCGTCGTCAACGTCCAGCAGCCGCCGACCGCGCATCCCGGCGCCGGCGCGGCGCTCCGGCCCGTCCTTGAACGGCTTGAATCCCTCGCGGAGGCCCTGAAGAGCCAATCCGCCCGCCCGGCCACGCCGCCGCCGGCCGCCGCCGCGCCCGTTTCGCCTGCCGTCGCGGCGGAACTGGACGCCGCCCGCCGCCAGCAGGACGAGCTCGCGCGCCAGCGCGCGGCCGTCGCCGCCGAGCGCGCGCGCCTCAAGGAGGAGCAGGAGCAGCTGCGCCGCGCGCGCGTCGAGCAGCACCGCCGCCGCCTCTACCCCGAGCATTATGCGCGCGAGGACGCGCTGATGGCGCCGCCGCCGGCGGACATGAAGCCGAAGCCGCCGCCGGCGGACAACATGACGCCGAAGACGGCGGACATGAAGCCGAAGACGGCGGTCGTGAAGCCGAAGACGGCGGTCGTGAAGCCCGCGCCTGCCGCCCCGACGCCGCAGAAGAAGCCCGCCGTCCGGGAGGCCCCGGCGGTCGATCTCAAGACGGCGAAACCGATCAGCTATTTTGACGAAGACGACGCGCCCGCCAAGGCCGGGGCGCAGGGCCCGTCCCCGGCGACAGGCGGAAAGGAGCGGCGGACGTCTTCGGCAGCCGGGAAGCCGGGCGAGCCGGAGCGCACGGAGGTGCTGAAGGTCGGCACGAAGGACGGCGAGGCGATTCCGTGGCTCATCGAGCTTCCGGAGAGCAAGGGGAAGTAAGATCCGTCCGCGCGCCGCATACTGCGATTTTCTGTTTTCGAAACGAAGGAGGAGGTATATATGTCCCAGAAGGCCATGGTGTTCATCGACGGCAGCTGGCTCTACCGCAGCCGCAGCGCGCTCTTCGCGAAATTGGGCGAGGAGAACTTCGAGATCGACTATGCGAAGATCCCGAAGATCTGCTGCGAGGACGTCGCGAACAGGCTTGACGAGGACGTCTCGCTCGTCCGCACGAACTACTTCGGCACGATCCCCTCCGCGCGATCCGGCTTCAACACGTCGAAACAGTACGCCTTCTACGACTTCCTTGAGCAGGCCTGCGGCTACGAGACCGAGATCCACGAGGTGGACGTCGGAACGGACGAGAACTGGATCAAGATGTCGCTCGCCTCGTCGCTCCTGTACTACGCGGCGCAGCCGGGCGCGTTCGACATCGCCCTTCTCGTCGGCGACGACCCGGACTACGCGCCCGTCCTGCGCCGCGCCCGCCTGTTCGGGAAGCGCATCCAGGTCGTCGGCACCCACGACGCGGACGGCAAGGAGCCGCCCGCCGCCGCGACGCTTGCCCGCCGCGCGCGCGTGGCGGACTTCCCCCTTCTCTGGCTCGACGACCACGCCGCCGACGTGCGCCTCGTCCGCGAGCGCGTCCTGCGCGTCTGCAAGCAGTGCGGCCGCGAAGAGGAGACGACGTGGGCCGGCCCCGAGTTCTTCTGCTCCGCCTGCCGGGGACGCCACCGCCGATAGCGCGGCGGCGAAGCGGCGGCGGCCCTCTTCATGGCGCGCCTCAGCGGAACAGCAGGAGCGTCGGCGCGTGCGTGAGCTTCAAGACGACCCCGGCGCCGCCCCGCGACTGGACGATGCGCGCGCCCGGGACTTCGCCTCCCTTCGGCGTCCGCACCTGCACCGTCCACGTCTGGGCGGGGACGAGGGCCTTGAGGTCGACGAGCGCGAAGGCACCGAGCGGGCGGCCCTCCACCGTGACAATGAGCATCGGCGCGGGCGCGCCGGCGGCGAGCGCCACCATCGCCTGCGGATGCGAGAGGCCGCCCGTCACGGTGCCGTCCGCCTTGACCGTCGCCGTCGCCGAAAGCGCCTCCGGGCCGTCCACGGCGAGCGTGCCCGAAAACGTCTCCGCCAGCCGCGGCGCGACGGCCCAGGAGGCCGCCTCCACCCTTCCCGCGCCGTCGAGGACGGCCGCGCGCCAGTCGGCCTTGCCCGCCGGCAGGATGCCCGTCCACTTGGCGGCGAGATACTGCTCGACGTTGGCGCGCACATCGGGCGCGAGGGTCTCGTCGTAGAATAGCATTTCGCCTTGAATTGCGCCCTTCTGCGTCTTATACGATTCCGTGTCGCCATAGAAGGCGAAGAAGCCGACGGGGAAGGCCGTGCCGTTCGTCGTCGCAAGGGAATAGACCTCGGGAGCGCCCGTGAAGCCCGTCTCCGACGGCTTCTCCACCCGCTCGCCGTTGAGGCGGACGTCACCGTCCTGAAGCGCGGCGTTCGCGGCGTTGACCGTGTTCTTCTTCAGCATGGGCGTCGAGATATCGTTCGGATACCGCCTCGGAAAGACGGCCCCTTCGTGGACGCCGTCCGAAAGCGGCGTGCTGCCGCCACGGCAGGAGTCCTGCACGAGGAAGACCGTCTTCACGTCGACCGTCAGGTTTGTGCCGCCGTCGATCGCCGTGCGGTCTTCCGTCCACTCGCGGAAGCGGAGATTGTTGCCGGTCGACACCTCCCCCTGAGCGCGTTCGTAGAGGTTGTCGTAGTCGATCCACGGCATCTCCGGCCCGATGCCCCGCACGGAGGCGACATATCCCGGCAAGCGGACCGCCATTCCGAGCAGGTAGAGATGCCCCTTCCGGCCCTCGTAGCCGTAGCGGCGGTCCCAGATCGCGCGGATTTCGTCGGGGCATTCCGTCGCGCCCAGATCCTGCCGCGTGCTGACGGTCGAGCGCACGGAGGGGTCGAACCACGCGCGCGGCGACGTCCGTGCGACGTCCTCCTCCGTCCACGGGAGCGCGGCCGGGAGGACGATCGTCGTCCCCTCCGCGACGACGCCCGTGCCCGCGAAACGTCCGCTCGCGACGAGCGGCACGGGCGAGGCGAACGTCGCGCGCCCCGTCCCGTTGACCGTTGCGCCGAACGTGACCGCGCCCGCGCCGTACGTCGTCACGTTCCAGCGGCGCGCAAGATCGCGCTCCACAAGGCGGCGCGTCATCGCGCTCACCGCGTTCGTGAAGACGACGATCTCACCGTAGCGCTGCCCCTTCATGCCCGTCCGGCGCGAAACCCAGCCGAAGCCGTCCACCGTGAGGCCCGTCACCTCGACGGAGACGATCTGCCAGCCGCCGTTCAGGCCTGTCGTGACGGGATCGACCTCCGCACCGTCCACCCACACCTTCCGTCCGTCGAGCGGGGCGTTGACGATCGGATTGGCGGCCGCGCCCGGCGTCCGGCGAAAGCGGCCGGCCGGCGTGCCGACGAGCGCCTCGCCGCCGCCGTCCTGCGAGCCGAACACCATCACGACGAGCGCCGCGTCGGGAATGCACTCTTGCATGCCTTTGTTCACGACGAGGCTGTCCGGCCCGCCGCGATGGAGCGGCAGGCGCCCCGTCGAGCAGTTGATGAACTTGAGGCCGTCCGCGCGCGTGTCGAGGTGGGCGCAGACCGCATTCGCCAGGTCTTCGAAATAAGGCTTCGGCGCGTCGAAGACATGGTCGTAGTTGCGGTCGTTGAACGCCATGTAGTACTCATACCCCGCGCCGCGGCGGTCGGCCAGGCCCTCGATGTAGGGCTTGTCGCCGTAGGCCACGTGCCCCAGCGACGGCGGCGACCCGACCGACGCGATCCAACTTGGCAGGGCGAGTTCGCCCGGCGTGTAGAGCGTCGAGGCGTTCGGGTCGAGCCAGAGCGCGGCGGCGGCCCGCCAGCCGTCATCCCGCACCGCCAGGTCGAGCGAGGCCTCCGGCCCGAGCTGCACGTTCGCCGCGCCCGCGCCCGCCGCCGGCGCCAGCGCGAGCGCCCCCGCGCCTTGCACGCGCAGCGGG
>CAKUCX010000072.1 GCA_934643865.1 uncultured Kiritimatiellota bacterium | reverse complement strand
CGGGCGAGCTGGCCGTCGAGACGGCGGCGGCGCACGAGGCCGCGCCGGCGCGGCGCCCGGAGGCGGACGCGCTCGCCCACCTGCGCGTGGCGCGCTTCGGCTTCGTGCTGGCCGCCGTCCTCGTGCTGTACGGGCTTTGGATCTGGCAACGGAGGAGGTTCTGACATGACGGACGGGACGGGCCGCCGGGAGGCGGCGGGGCTCATGGGGTTGACGGCCTTCGCGAAGGCCGTCCATTCGATCCGCACGCGCTACGCGCTCGTGACGGTTTTTTTCCTGCTCCTCTTCCTCGCGGTCTTCTACGTCGGCGGGCGCTTCGTCCTCTCGAACCTCATCGCGGACACGGAGCGCCAGGTGCGCGAGGCGGGCCGGCAGATGACGGCGACGATCCGGCAGAAGGCCGAGGAGATGCGCGAGGCGGCCGCAGGCGTGCTGGAGAAGCCGGGGGCGGCGACGGCCGACGTGCGCGCGCTGCTCGCGGACTTTGGCGTCCCGTTCTCGTTCGTCGCGCGCTTCTCGCCCGACGGCCGCTTCCTTGAGGGCGTGCGGCGCGGCGTCGCCGACGGGCGCCCCGTGCCGTTCCCGCCCGACGCCTTTGCCCCCTACAACGCCGCGCTGAAGGCCTGGATCCGGGCGACGGGCGCGAAGGCCGCCGCCGCCGATGACGGCAGCGCCGTCGGCGCGATGCACCTCGGCACGCGCCTCCACGGCGTCACGCTCCTGCCGCGCGGCGGCGCGTTCCTCCTCTTCGGGCTGCCGCTCTCCCCGGACGCCTTCACCCGCCGGGACAAGGGGGCGGGGGCCTACGCGAACCTCAACGTCCGCGTCTTCGGGGCGATCAAGGCCGGGTCGCACGCGGCCGGGCCGCTCTCCCGGAGCGCCGCGCGCTCGCGCCACGGCATCGCGCCGCTCTTCACGGAGAGCCTGGACGACGTGGCCTCGGGCGTCTCGTTCTGGAAGTTCCGCCACGGGCCGCTCGACGCGGTGCTCGTGCTGCGCGACATCTCCGGCAACGCGGTCTCGGCGGTGTCCGTCTCGCTGCCGAAGGTGTTCTTGGGGGCGACGCGCATGGCCATCTGGCAGCTTGCGTTCTGCGTCGCGCTCGGCGGCATCCTCTTCGTGCTGCCGATCTTCTGGGTCCAGGGGCGGCTGCTCCTGAACCCGCTGACGCGGATGACGCGGACGATCGCGGACCTGGGCGCGCGCGCGCCCGGCCTCGACTGCCCGCGCATCGCCTGGGAGGGGAAGGACGAGTTCGCGCTCCTCGCGGAGTCGGTGAACCGCCTCGTCGAGACGATCGCCGCGAAGACCGTCGCCCTCGCGAACGTCGAGGCGAGCCACCAGGCGCTCATCGCCGGCGTGCCGGACGCGCTCGTCGTCTTCGACGCGCAGGGGCGGATGGTCTCCGTCTCCAAGCAGGCCGAGAGCGTGCCGCCGCTGCCGGGCTTCGCCGAGGGGGCGCCGCCGTCGGCGGATGTGTTCGGGGCGGCGGGCGCCGCGGCGTTCGCGCGGGCCCTCGCGGAGACGTCCCGCGCCGGGACGGTCGGGCGGCTGCGCCTCGCGGCCGCCGGCGCGCCGACGCGCCATTTCGAGGTCCGCCTCACGCGGATGGGCGCGCGCTTCGTCCTCGCGATCGTCCGCGACATCACGGCCGAGCTCGCGGAGCACGCGCGCCGCCTCGCGGCCGAGGCGCGCGCGCTCGACGCCTCCAAGCGCGAGTCGCTCACGCGGCTCGCCGCCGGCATCGCGCACGACATGAACAACGTCCTCTCCGTCGTGCTGAACGCGGCGGAGGGGGCCGCCGCCGACCCGACCGCCGACACGGCGCCGGCGCTCGGCACGATCCGCGACGCCGTGCGGCGGGGCTCGTCGATGATGCACGAGCTCATGACGTTCGCGGGCGAGAGCCGCATGACGCTCATGCGCGCGAACCCGAAGATGGTGCTGGAGGACGCGCGGCAGCTCGTCTCGCGGGTCGTCGGCGACCGCGTCGCCGTGGCGTTTGACGCGCGCGGGGACGTGCCGGACGTCGACGTCGACCTCAACCAGTTCTGGAAGGTGTTCTTCAACATCGTCAAGAACGCCGGCGAGGCGATGGGCGGGAACGCGGGCCACGTGACGCTCGCCGTCGCCCCGTTCCGGATGACGAAGGAGGCCGCGTCCGCGTTCGTCTCGGAGCATCCGCTGCCGGAGGGGGACGGCGTCCTCTTCCGGGTCACGGACGACGGGCCGGGGATTCCCGAGCGGATCCGCCCGCGCATCTTCGACCCCTACGTGTCGTCCAAGTCGCTGGGGCGCGGGCTGGGGCTCGCGACCGTGCGCGCGATTGTCGAGGCGCACGGCGGCGGCATCGCCGTCGAGAGCCGGCCCGACTGCGGCACGACGTTCAGCATCTACCTGCCGGTCTCGCGGCTCGCGCCGCCGGCGGCGGAGGCGGCGGACGCCCCGGAAGCGGCGGCGCTCACGGGGGAGGTCCTGATCGTGGACGACGACGAGGCGATCCTGAAGACGACGCAGATCCTCTGCCAGGCGCTGACGCTCACGCCGCACGTCGCGCGCGACCGCCGCGAGGCGCTGGCCGTCGTGCGGCGCCACGCCTCGCGGCTCCGGGCGATCGTCCTCGACGCGCACCTCGGGCAGGTCGACACCGTCCGCCTGCTAGGGGCGTTCCGGCTCGGCGCGCCGCACGTCCCCGTCATCCTCGCCTCCGGCTCGGCGCCCGAGGCGGTGGAGAAGATGTTCCGCGCGCACCCCTACGACGTCTTCCTCCCGAAGCCCTACACGCTCGCCGAGCTGAAGGGCGCCTTCCTCGCGGCGGCTGCGGCGCGCCCATCCGGCCCCTGAGGCCGCGCGTTTTGGTATACTCTGCCCAAGGAGACACTGTATGGGAACACTGGTAAGTGCCGTGGTGTCGTTGGCGTGGCAATTGGCGCGCGCGGCCGCCTCGGTGATCGAGTACGGCGCAGGCGTGTGCGGCGCCGTCGGAACGTGAGGGTATACGGGCCCGGAGAGGCAACGATGGAGAAGAAGATGGAAAAAGGAGAGCTGGACGCGGCCTTGGCCGAGGAGATCCGCGCGCGCGCGCTGGGCGAGGGGTTCATGAAGATCGTCCAGACGGTGCGCCGGAACGGCCAGACGTTCCGCATTTCGATGCGTCCCGTCGTCCTCGGCGGCGAGATGCGCTACCAGGCGGAGATGGTCGACGGCGGGCAGGTGCGCGTCAAGAACCTCGACGCGAACGGCGCGGCCGAGGGCCTGGAGGAGATCATCGCCCAGAAGGGCGCGCGCGACCTCCACCTGATGACCGCCTCGGGCGACCTCCACGTGCGCGTCACGCGCAAGGGGCGCGTGATGGCGACGCGCAGCGCCGCGATGGCCCGCGACGTGAAGGTGCAGCCGCACGACCGCGTGAAGAAGACGCCGCTCACCTCGTTCGACGCCGCCGCGCTGCTGCGCGTGGCCGGTCTCGCCGACGGCGAGGGGAAGATCCGCGCCTCCATGCGCGGCAAGTACGACCAGGTGAACGAATTCCTCAAGGTTGTCGCGGACGTGCTGAAGGACGGGAAGGCCGACGCCGGCCAGCCCTTCACCGTCGTCGACTGCGGCTGCGGGAAAGCCTACCTCACGCTCGCGCTCTACTTCTACCTCACGCGCGCCGCGGGCCTCGCGGACGTCACCGTGGTGGGCATCGACCGCCGGCCGGACGTCGTCGCGGCGGCGAAGAAGATGGCCGAGCAGCTCGACGTCGCGGAACGGGTGCGCTTCGTCCAGGGCGACCTCGCCGCCTGCGGCCTGCCCGAACTCTCCCGGCCGCTCGACGCCTCGGCTTCCCCGCCCCTCTCCCGCGTCGACATGGTCATCTCCCTCCACGCCTGCGACACGGCGACGGACGAGGCGCTGGCGAAGGGCGTCGAATGGAAGGCCCGCTACATCCTCTCGGCGCCCTGCTGCCAGCACGAGCTGCAGAAGACGATCGGCGCGAGCGCGAACACGGCCTTCGCGGGCGTGCTGCGCCACGGCATCCTGCGCGAGCGCCTCTGCGACATCCTCACGGACGCCTTCCGCGCGATGATCCTGCGCATCCTCGGCTTCAAGACCCAGGTCGTCGAGTTCGTCTCGCCGGACGCGACGGCGCGCAACGTCCTCCTCCGCGCGGAGTACGGCGTCAAGCCCGGTCAGGGCGGAACCGTGGCGGAGTACCTGAACCTGCGCGACGCCTGGCACGTCACGCCGTGGCTGGAGACGCGCCTCGCGGCGCGGCTCGCGCCGTACCTCGCCCGGTATGAATAGGTGAATCGGCGCGCACGCGCGCAGGGCCGCGCGCAAGGTTGAATTCGCGATTGAGTTTCCGCCCGGATTCCGCTATACTAACCGCCAAATTTTTCACAAGGAGAATTGGCGGCATGGAAATCATAGGGCAGGGCCTCGTGCTGATGGTCGCGGGCATGGGTATCGTCTACGTCTTCTTGACGGTCTTGATCGCCGTCACGAAGGGTTCGAGCACGTTCGTCGCGCGCTTCGACCACATCCTTCCGCAGGACGCGCCCAAGAAGGCGCCGAAGAAGGCCGTCGCCTCGGATGACGACGCGAACATCGCTCTCGCCCTCGCCGTCGCGCTGGGGTGAGTGGGAGATTAAGTGGTTAAGTAGTTAAGTAGTTAAGTTTTTTTAAGTGGTTAAGTAGTTAAGTGGTTGAGTGGTTAAGTAGTTGAGTGGTTAAGTGGTTAAGTTTTGAGTTCGTAGAATCGATACGTTGACAGTAACTTAACTACTTAACCACTTAAAGCGAAGCGACTTAATCCAATTAAAGCGAAGCGACTTAATCCAAACTTAAAACGAAGCGACTTAATCGCCTCAAGCGAAGCGACTTAACGAAGCGAACGAGAAGGCAAAGAAGAAGTTCTTTTATAGAAAGGCAAACACCATGGCCAAGAAAACAGTCAAGTACATGCTCACCGCGTTCCGCGACGGCTTCCAGTCGGTGGTCGGCGCCCGCGTCCTCTCCAAGGACTTCCTCCCGTGTGTGGAGGAGTGCTACGACGCCGGCGTGCGCTGGTTCGAGGCGGGCGGCGGCGCGCGCTTCCAGAGCTGCTACTTCTACTGCCAGGAAGACGCCTTCGACGTGATGGACAAGTTCCGCAAGGCGGCGCCGGAGGCAGACCTCCAGACGCTCTCGCGCGGCGTGAACGTCGTCGGCCTCGAAAGCCAGTCGAGCGACATGATCAAGCTCCACGCCCAGATGTTCAAGAAGCACGGCATGAGCTCGATCCGCAACTTCGACGCCCTCAACGACGTCAACAACCTCAAGTGGTCCGGCCAGTGCATCCACGATGCGGGCCTCAAGCACGAGGTCGTCGTCACGATGATGGGCCTGCCGCCCGGCATCGACAACCAGGGCACGCACACGCCGGAGTTCTACCGCGACCGCCTGAAGATGGTCATGGACGCGGGCATCCCCTTCGACCGCGTGTGCTTCAAGGACGCCTCGGGCACCTCGACGCCGACGACCGTCTACAACACGATGAAGCTCGCCCGCGCGCTGCTCGGCAAGGACGTCCACATCCAGTTCCACTCGCACGAGACGGCCGGCAACGGCGTCGCCTGCTACCTCGCCGCGCTGCGCGGCGGCGCGGACGGCCTTGACCTCTCGATGGCCCCGATGAGCGGCGGCACCTGCCAGCCCGACATCATCACGATGTGGCACTGCCTCGACGGCGACCCCGATTTCGGCTTCGACTTCGACATCAGCAAGATCAAGAAGGCCGAGGACGCCTTCAAGAACGCGATGAAGAAGTACTTCCTCCCGCCGGAGGCGATGAACGTGAACCCGCAGATCGTGTGGAGCCCGATGCCGGGCGGCGCCTTGACGGCGAACACGCAGATGCTGCGCGACAACAACATGATGGACAAGTACGACGACATGATCGCGGAGATGTACGACTGCGTGCGCCTCGGCGGCTTCGGCACGTCCGTGACGCCGGTCTCGCAGTTCTACGCCCAGCAGGCGATCCAGAACGTCATGTTCGGCAAGTTCAAGAAGTTCGCGCCGGGCTATGCGAAGATGGTGCTGGGCTACTTCGGCAAGACGCCCGTCGCCCCCGACCCGGAGATCGTGAAGAAGGCCGCCGCCTTCATGGCGTCGAGCGAGCTCACGAAGGCGTATTCGACGCCGACGACGAAGACGGTGCTGGAACTCAACGACGCCGACCCGAAGAAGGGCGGCGCGGTCGCGAAGAAGGCGCTCGAAGACGCGGGCCTGCCCGTCACGGACGAGAACATCTTCATCGCGGCGTCCTGCAAGGAGAAGGGCATTCTCTTCCTCAAGGACCCGTCGAAGGCCCCGATGGGCTGCCGGTTCGCGGAGGACGCGCCCAAGGCGGCCGGCAAGGGCGGCCCCGTCACGGTGACGATCAACGGCAAGGCCTACGGCGTCGAGATCAAGGGCGACGGCAAGGCGGTCGTGAACGGCAAGCCGGTCGACTTCAAGGCCGAGGCGGGCCTCAAGGCGGCCCCGGCTGCGGCGGCGGCCCCGGCGGGCGGCCAGGAGGTGAAGGCCCCCGTGCCGGGTACGGTCCTGCGCGTGACGGCCGCGAGCGGCACGAAGGTCGCCAAGGGCGACGAGATCCTCGTCATGGACGTCATGAAGATGGAGACGCCCGTCACGGCCCCGTGCGACGGCACGGTCACGGTCACGGTCGGCGCGACGGACAAGGTCGCGACGGGCGACGTGCTGGCGGTCATCGGGTAATCAGGCGGCCTGGAAATGCTGGAAGGTCCCGAATGGCGGGAACGTCTAGACGCTCTAGGAAGGAAGGAACAATGAAGAAATTTCTGATGGCGCTGCTCGTCCTGGCCGGCACTTGCGCGGTGCAGGCCGACGGCGACTGGCGGACGACGCTCGGCAAGGTGAAGAACCTCTCGGGCGACACGGGCCTCTCCGGCTTCGTGAAGAAGGAGGCGCCCGCCTACATCACGGGCAACTTCGCCGAGGCGGACCGCCCCGCGAAGCCCGACGTCTCGAAGCCCGGGGCGCTGAACCGCGCGGACTACGCGAACCGCAACGGCTTCTGGGTCGTCGACGACGCCCAGGCGAAGGCGCTCTCCACGGAGAAGCACCCCGTCAAGAAGGGCGACTGGATCGGCGGCTACTTCGACGACGTGGGCGCGTTCGTCAGGGGCCACGAGGTCAAGACGCTCCTCGGGATGCCCTACGGCGTCGGTCAGCTCATCATGATCCCGCTCTGCCTCATCATGATGTACCTCGCGATCGTGAAGGGCTTCGAGCCGCTCCTGCTCCTGCCCATCGGCTTCGGCGGCCTCCTCGCGAACTGCCCGCTCTCCGGCATCACGACGCCGGCGATGATGCATGACGGCGTCATCGCCTTCCTCCAGAGCGGCCTGCCCGTCATGCAGGGCGGCATCGTCGAGCCGGGCGGCTTCCTCTACTACTTCTTCAAGTTCGGCATCGACACGGGCGTCTTCCCGATCATGATCTTCATGGGCGTGGGCGCGATGACGGACTTCGGTCCGCTCATCGCGAACCCGAAGACGGCCCTCCTCGGCGGCGCGGCGCAGTTCGGCATCTTCTTCGCGCTCTTCGGCGCGCTCGGGCTTGCCGCGCTCTTCGGCAACGACTTCTTCGGCGTCGAGCCGCTGAAGGCGGCCGCGTCCATCGGCATCATCGGCGGCGCGGACGGCCCGACGGCCATCTGGCTCACCTCCCGCCTCGCCCCGGACCTCCTCGGCGCGATCGCGGTGGCGGCCTACTCCTACATGGCCCTCGTCCCGATCATCCAGCCGCCGATCATGAACGCGCTCACCACGAAGAGCGAACGTCTCATCACGATGCCGCCGCTCCGCGAGGTGAAGAAGATCGAGAAGATCTGCTTCCCGCTCATCGTGCTGCTCCTCTGCGCGTTCCTGCTGCCGTCGGCCGTGCCGCTCATCGGCGCCTTGATGCTCGGCAACCTCGCCAAGGAGGTCGGCCCGTCGGTCGCCCGCATCTCGGATACGATGTCGAACGCGCTCATCAACATCGTCACGATCATGCTCGGCCTCTCGGTCGGCTCGAAGCTCGCGTGCGAGAAGTTCCTCTCCGGCACGACGCTCGGCATCCTCGCGCTCGGCCTCTGCGCGTTCTGCGTGGGCACGGCGGCGGGCGTCGTGATGGCGAAGATCATGAACCTCTTCTCGAAGGAGAAGATCAACCCGCTCATCGGTTCGGCGGGCGTCTCGGCCGTCCCGATGGCCGCGCGCGTCTCGAACAAGGTCGCGCGCGAGAGCGATCCGGCGAACTTCGTCCTCATGCAGGCGATGGGCCCGAACGTCTCGGGCGTCATCGGCTCGGCCGTCGTGGCGGGCGTCCTCTACACGCTCTGCCGCTAGCGCGCCTTGGGGCGCGCGCGAAGCCGTCCGCCTTCTGGCGGGCGGTTTTGTGCTATACTGTCGGCTATGCGGAAAGTGGCGATGGAGTACCGGGTGCCGTATGCGGACACCGACCAGATGGGCGTCGTGTACTACGGCAACTATCTGACGATCTTCGAGCGCGCGCGCAACGAGCTGATGCGCGCGTGCGGCTATGCGTACCGGCAGTGCGAGGCCGAGGGCTGGATGCTGCCCGTCGTGCATGCGGAGGTGGACTACCGCCGCCCCGCGCGCTACGACGACCTCCTGGAGGTGACGGCCTGGTGCCGCGCCCACCGGGGCGTGCGCCTCGAAATCGCCTGCGAGGTGCGCGTGAAGGGTTCCCCGGACGTTCTCGTGGCGGGCTTCACGCGCCACTGCTTCGTCTCGACCGGGACGTTCCGCCCGATGCCGCCCCCCGAAAAGTTCCTCGCCCTCCTGGACGCCGAATGATCCTCCGCGTCAAAGACCCCTGCCGTCCGCTCGCATGCCCGGCGATCTACGACCTCTCGCGACCGCTGGAGGTCGAGGTGGGCTGCGGGCGCGGGCGCTTTCTCACGGGGCGCGCCGCGCAGAACCCCGACTGCGTCTTCCTGGGCGTCGAGCGGATGCTTGAGCGCGTCCACGCCTTCGACGGCAAGACGCGCCGCCTCGCGCTCGCGAACGCCCATGTCCTGCGCCTCGAAGCCCTCTACACGTTCCACTACCTCCTGCCCGCGCACCACGCGCGCACCGTCTACGTCTTCTTCCCCGACCCGTGGCCGAAGAAGAAGCACCACGCCCACCGCCTCTTCGGCCCGCTCTTCCTGAACGCGCTCTGGAAGCGCCTGGAGATCGGGGGAAGGCTGGAGTTCGCGACGGACCACGCGGAATACTTCCAGGCGGTGGAGGCGTGCTTCGCCGCCGACGCGCGCTTTGCGCGTGTCGCGCCGATGGCGCGCGGGCCCGATGCGTGGACGGAGTTCGAGACGCGCTTCCGGGGGCAGGGGCTCGCCATCCACGCGGCCGCCTGGCGGACGCGTCCCGTGGCGGACGAACGGCCGCTTGCGCCGCTTGCGATCGCCCCCGAAAGCGAGCCGCGCGAGGGCGTTGCGCGCCGCGTCTCGCGCGGAAAGGAATGGAGAGAGGAGCGGGAATATGCTGACCGTGACGAAGAGCGTCAAGTTTGACGCGGCGCACGTGCTGACGAACCACCAGGGGCTCTGCAAGAACCTGCACGGGCACACGTACCGCGTGGAGGCGAGCGTTTCGCTCTCGCCGGACGACGCGGCGGACATGGTGATCGACTTCAAGGATCTGAAGCGCGTCTGCGAGGAGGTTGTCCTCGCGCGCTTCGACCATGCGTTCATCTACGACCGCTCCTCTCCCGGCGAGAGCGAGATCGCGGCCGTCGTCGCGAGGAGGGGAATGCGCGCCGTCGCGATTCCGTTCCGCTCGACGGCGGAGAACCTTGCGCGCCACTTCTACGGCGAGCTGAAGGCGCGCCTCCCCGGGCTTTCGAGCGTGAAGGTGTGGGAGACGCCCGACTCCTGCGCGGAGTACCGCGCATGACGGGGCGCTACCATCTGCACGCGATCTTCTCCTCCCTCCAGGGGGAGGGCCGCAACGCGGGACGCCCCGCGACGTTCATCCGCTTCTCGTCCTGCAACCTCGCGTGCAGCTGGTGCGACACGCACAAGGACGAGCGGCTGTGCCTGACGGCGTCCGAGATCCTGTGCGCGCTCGGGAAGCTGGGGAACAGGAGCGTCATCGTGACGGGCGGCGAGCCGACGATCCAGCCGGGGCTCGACGACCTGCTCCTCGAACTGCGCGGGGCGGGGCATTGGCTCGCGCTTGAGACGAACGGCGTCGTCGCGCCGGCGCATCCCGAGCGCTTCGACTACATCGCCGTCTCCCCGAAGCCGCAGTACCTCGCGCGCTATCTCGACGGGACGATGCTCCGCCGGGCGAACGAGGTGCGCGTCGTCGCGGCGACGGACGACCTGGCCGCGTTCTGCCGCGCGATGCGCGCGCGCATCCAGGCGGACGACTACTACGTCTCGCCGCTGGAGGAGAACGGGCGCATCCACTACCGCCGCGCCCTTTCGCTTCTCAGGAAGGTGAACCTGCTGGACCCCGACGCGCTGCCGCCCTGGGCGCTTTCCATCCAGATGCACAAGGTGATCGGCATCCGCTAGGTGGCGCGCGGCCGCGCAACAAGAAAAGAAGAGAAACACGGAGGAGAGGAACATGGAGAGACGACTGCTGTGCTGTGGCCTGGTTGCGGGCCTTTCCTGGGCGGCGGCGGCCTTTGAGCCGATCTGCCTCGCCGCGAAGGACTTTTCGCTCGCGACGGGGAACCCGTCGCTGCAGATGTGGCGGAAGGGGGAGGCGGTCGTGCCGGTGTGGTCGCTGTCGGGCGGTCAGGCCGGGCAGTCCGTCGCGGCCCTCACGCCGCCCCTGCCGCCGGGCTGCCGGGGCGTGAAGATCGAGCTGCTCGTCGTCAACAACGAGGCGGATGCGACGAACGCCTTCACGGACGTCTGGCGCGTCGACGTGGCCGAACTGGCGCCGGGCGCGCCGTTGGGGACGGTGAGCGGCAAGCCCGCGCTCTACCGGCTCGCCCCGCAGCCGTGGACGCTGCGCGGACTCGAAGCCGAGGCGTACCTCGCCGTGAAGGGCGGCGCGCCCCTCTCGCTGCGCGTGCGGCGCGTGCCGGACGACGTGAACGACACCTACGCGCGCCCGGCGGGGCTCGTGCAGGTGCGCGTGACGCCGCGCGCGGACCTGCCGCGTCCGTTCGCCGTGGAGAGCCGCCCCGGCTACAACTCCTGGCCGATGATGCAGGCCGTCGGCGACCGCCTGATCTGCACCTACAGCCGCGGCTCGGGCCACTCGATCGACGAGGGCGCGCGCGACGCCTACGCGCGCACGTCCACGGACGGTGGCCGCACCTGGACGCCGGAGGTCTGCTTCGCGCGTGACCCGCGCGTCGGCGAGGTCATGATCGGCAAAGGGCTCGACCGCGACGGCGCCGCGCTCTTCTGGGTGCGCTGCATGGGCCGGCCGAAGTCCCACCACGACCTCTACCGCACGGTGGACGGCGTGGCCTTCGAGAAGATCGCCGAGCCTTCGCTCGAACCGTTCCCGATGCAGATCACCGACATCTTCCACGCGGACGGTAAGCTCATGGCGCTCTGGTTCGCGACGCGCTACCGCGAGGACGACGAGCAGTCCTGGGGCACGCTCGTGAGCGCGGACAACGGGCGCACCTGGACGCAGCGGACGGTCGAGACGGTGATGAAGAAGAGCGAGCTGCCGACGGAGCCCTGCGTCGTCAACCTCGGCGGCGGGCGGCTTCTCGGCCTCGCCCGCACGGAGAACGGCGGCGATTCGTCGGCGAGCCAGTTCCAGCTCACCTCCTGCGACAACGGCGCGACGTGGAAGAAGACGCGCACGAACATCCGCGACATCTGCGCCTCCTCCCCCTCGCTCGTCTACGACGCCGGAACGGGCCTCGTGTACAACTACTACTACGAGCGCGGGCGGCGCGTCGTGAAGCGCCGCGTCGCGAAGGCGGATGACGTCTTCGACCACCCGCTGGACTGGCCCGCCCCCAAGGCCCTGCTGCGCGGCGACGAAGCCCGCCCCTGGGACGCCGGCAACGTGAACGCCGTCGCGATGGGCGGGAAGCACTTCCTCACATACTATTCCGGCAACGAGACGAACACGACCGTCTACGTCGCCCCCGCGCCGCTGGCGGAGTGACGCGCGGGGTCGTGCGGACGCGCAGGAGCGCGTGCAGGATGCGGGGCATGGTAGGGGCCGACGTCCCCGGCGGCCCGTGTCCCCGTGTGCGTCCCCGATGGCGTTCCCCGTGTGCGCTCCGTGTTGACCGGCCGGAGGGCGCGGGCAGGCCGCAATGAATTGCGACGCTCTCGCTGTCGGACGCCCCGCGCCGGGGGCGGCGCGGCGGAACGGCGGCGTATTGTGCTATAATGCCGGTACCGCCGCCGAGCGGCTGCGGGAGACGGATCGATCGGCACGAAACGGAAATGACATGAAAACGAGAAACGCTTTGGGCGTCTGCCTCCTCTTCCTGGGCGGCATGGCATTGTCGTGCGGCGCGGGCGCGCCGCTTCTGGACGTCGACTTCGGCGCGGCATCGCGCCGGGTCGACGCGGAGGGCGTTGGTTCATTCCACGGCGTGCTGCCGCCCCGGGTCAACGAAAACTTCTCCGGCTGGCAGGCGGGGCGCGTGACGACCGAGGTCCGGGAGGAGAGCGGCCTCAAATTCCTCCGCTTCACGACCCGGACGGGGGCGGCGGGCGGGCAGTTCTCGATCGCCGGCTTCGAGCCGACGTTCCCCGGCTTCTTCCGCCTGAAGGTCAAGGCGCGCGTCACGGCCGGCCGCTCCTTCAATCTCGGGCTCCGCCTGAACGGCGCGCCGTACACGGGCTTTTCGAGCCATGCGTTCACGTCGGCGGACTGGAAGGAGGAGACGTACCTCTTCGAGGTCAAGAAGCCGCGCACGGGTACGGTCGGCCTCTACCTCTACACGGCGTCGGGCGAGGCGGACCTTGCGCGGATCGTCCTGGAGACCGCGACGGAGGACGACCTTGCGGCGGCGATCCCGCGTCCGCCGAAGACGCAGACGGACTTCATCCGCCACGCGCGCTTCCCGCTCGGCCTCCCCTGCGGCTGGAACCTCGGGCGGAACTGCGTGGGCGCGACGTGCGAGGCCGACACGCGCGAGCCCGCGCCCGACGGCGTGCCCGTCCTGAAGGTCGTCTCCGAAAGACCTTGGGAACTCTGGGGCGAGGCGTTCCAGACGGCCTACCCCGGCGAGCCGCACACGCTCCGCTTCCAGTACCGTTCGGAGACGCCCGTGCAGGTCGCGGTCCTCGACGAGATGGGGCGCTGGGCGGGCAGCCTGCGGCTGGACGCATCGACGGCGTGGCGCGCGGCGCGCCTCGTCTTCAGGCCGATGCGCCTCTCGAAGTCCTTCGGGCTGCGCTTCTCGGGCGAACGGGGCCCGTTCCGCCTCGACGCGGTGCGCGTGCATCTGGGGGCGGGCGAGGCGCCGTCCCCGCCGTTCCCGGCGCAGGTCGCGCTCGCGGTGGACGGGGGCGAGATCGCGGCGGAGACGCGCATCCAGTTCACGGACGAGGCGCCGCGCCTGAAGCTCGCCGCGCGGGGGCTGCCGCCCGATGCGCGCGTGTGCGTCACGGTCGCCGACCTCTACGGACGGGAGCGGGATCTCGCGGCGTTCCCCGCCGCCGCGTGTGCATCGGGCGCCGTCGCCTTCGCCAACCACGCCTTCGTCGACCGGCCCGTCGGGCAGTTCCGCGTGACGGCGTGGGCGGAGCGGGACGGAACGCGGATCTCCCAGGAGGAGGAGCTGGTGGTGACGCGCCTGCCGCGTCCCGTCGCCTGGGGGCGCGATGCGCCCGATTCGCCATTCGGCTGCCACTTCAACCCGAACCGTGCCGTCGTGAAGACGATGAAGGCGGGCGGCGTCAACTGGGTGCGCCTCCACGACGCGGGCGAGCAGGTCTCGAACTGGTACGCGCAGGAGCCCGAGAAGGGGAAATGGAACTTCCACGACGCGGAGGTGGCCTGCTACCGCGACGCCCACGTGAAGATCTTCGCCCAGCTCGGCACGGCGCCCGCCTGGGCGACGCACTACGGCGACCTCGGCTGCCGGCGCATGGGGTATTTCGAGAAGTACCTGCGCCCGACGAACAGCGTCGATTGGGTGAACTACGTGACGACCTACGTGAAGCACCACGAGCGGAACATCGACGAATACTTCATCTGGAACGAGCCGTGGGGGCGTTGGTGGGAGAGTGCGGCGGACATCAAGTGGTACGACCGGGCGAAGGCGGGGGCGGACTTCGCGGCGCTTTCGCGCCTTGCCTACGACGCCGTCAAGAAGGTGAACCCGAGGATCCGCGTGAGCGGCTTCAACTCGACGGCCGGCGAAGGGGGGCGCAGATGGACGGCGGACGTCCTCGCGGGCGGCGGCTTCGCGGCGTGCGACATCGTCGACTGGCACTACTACACGCCGAACCCGCGCGGGCTGCGGGGCGAGGCGGACATCACGGCGACGCCGCTTGCGCCGCTCCGCGCGCAGCATCCGGACCTCGGCGGCAAGCCGGTCTACATGAGCGAGGGGCAGGGCACGAGCTCCGGGTCGAGCGGCGTCGGCTGCCGCATGGGCGGTCTCCTGAAGGCGTCCGTCCCCGGGCTGCAGGAGAGCGTCACGGATTCGGCCCGTCTGGGGGACATGACGTGCCGCTACATCCTCAGCCTCCTCGCCGAGGGCAACGCGAAAGTCTTCCTCTACTCCGCCCACGCCTACGAAGGGCTCGCGAAGATGCCGAGTTTCCTCGTGCTCGTGGGGGCGGACGGCTTTGCGCATCCCGCGCTCGTCGCCCACGCCCAGCTTGCGCGGGCCGTCGAGGGACGGCGGTTCGTGCGGAAGGAGGACGCGGGCCGCGCGGGCGTGAAGTACGTTTTCCGGGGACGCGGGAAGGAGGTTGCGGTCTATTCCGATCTTGAGGTGGACGACGTGCGCGCCCTCATGGGGAAGACGCGCCTGACGGACCTCTACGGCAACCCGGTCGCGCCGGAGACTCTTCTCCCCGGCACGCTCGTCTACGCGGAGGCGCTCTTCCCGGACGCGGCGCGCTGAATCGGCGCCGGGAGAATGGTGCGGGTGTAGGACGCGCCGGGAGGGCCGGTGTGGTATAATGACGGTCATGCTTTGCCAATACAGATTCGTGGTCGTGATTGCGCTCCTGGGGCTTGCGGCGGCCCTGGCGACGGAGAAGGGGAAGCTGCCGCTTGCGCTGCGGGGGCTGAAGAAGACGCTGCGGCGCGATGCGGGCGTGCAGCCCACCGCCGGCGCGCGGCATGCGGGCGTTCCCGTCTGGAAGCGGCTGTTGGCGCTGGTCCTGTGCGTGCTGGCGTTTGCGGTCGCGGCGGCGGGGAGTACGTGGGTGGGCGATCTGCCGGGGACGTTCAAGAGCGGCGCGGCGGTGCCTTCCCTGGACGTGACGGGTCCGAGGGCGCAGTTCGTGGCGGGCGACTGGACGCGCTTCGCGCATGTGTTCGCGCGCCTGGAGCGCGGCGAAGCGGTTCGCATCGCGGTGATCGGCGGGTCGATCACGCAGGGCGCGGGCGCCTCGGGGCGTGCGAACCAGTGGGGCTCGAAGTTCACGGCGGGCTGGCGGCGGGCGTTCCCCTCGGCGAAGATCGACTTCGTGAATGCGGGCATCGGCGCGACGGGCTCGGCCATCGGGGCGTTCCGCCTCGCGCGCGACGTGCTTGCGAAGCAGCCGGATGTCGTGGTGGTGGAGTTCTCCGTCAACGACGCGCCCGGGCGCGAATGCGCGGAGTCCTACGAGGGCGTCATCCGCCAGCTCCTGAAGGATCCGCGCGGCATCGCCGTCATCCAGCTCGGCATGGTCGGCCAGGCCGGCAACAACGTCCAGGCCTGGCACGGCAAGGTGGCGGCGCACTACCGGGTGCCCTACGTGAGCTACCGCGATGCGCTCTACTACCCGTACGTGAAGGAGGGACAGGTGAAGTGGACCGACATCTCGCCGGACACGATCCACCCCAACGACGACGGGCACGCCTACGCCGCCGCGCTTCTCAACTGGACCATCGAACGGCGGTATGCGGAGTGGAAGAAGGCGGGGCGCCCGCTCGCCGCCGTGCCGCCCCTCCCCGCGCCGCTCTACGGCACGCGCTACGACAAAGGACGCTTCTGCCTCATGCAGGACGCGAAGATCGTCGAGAACAAGGGCTTCTTCCCCCTGCGCGACACGTGCTGGGGCATCGGCCTCGCCTGCACGAACGCACAGGGCCGCCTCGTCTTCGAGGTCGAGGGCCCCACCGTCGCGCTTCTCTACCGTTGCGGCAACAAGCCCTACAACTGGGGGAAGATCGCCGTGAAGATCGACGGCACGCCCGTGGTGGACGGCCTTGACTGCTTCCGTGACCAGTGGTGGTGGTACACGCCCGCGCTCTTTCTCTGCCGCGACCGGCCCGGCCGGCACGTCGTGGAGGTCGAGACGAAGGCGGAGAGGAACGCGAAGAGCGCCGGGTTCGGCTGCCACCTCACGGGCCTGCTCGTGAGCGAGTGAAGGAAGAGCTTAAGCGGTTAAGTCGCTTCGCTTCAAGTGGTTAAGTCGCAAAGTGGTTAAGTGCGCACGTGCGCGCGCGGCGCGCCGGGGACGTCGCGCCCTACCAGATGACGCGGTGGTGGGGCATGGTAGGGGCCGACGTCCCCGGCGGCCCGCGTCCCCGTGGCGTTCCCGTTGGCGTTCCCGTTGGCGCGGCGCGCCGGGGACGTCGCGCCCTACCAGGCGACGCGGTGGTGGGGCATGGTAGGGGCCGACGTCCCCGGCGGCCCGCGTCCCCGTGGCGTCCCCGTTGGCGTTCCCGTGGCGTCCCCGTTGGCGCGGCGCGCCGGGGACGTCGCGCCCTACCAGGTGACGCGGTGGTGGGGCATGGTAGGGGCCGACGTCCCCGGCGGCCCGCGTCCCCGTGGCGTTCCCGTTGGCGTTCCCGTTGGCG
>CAKUCX010000071.1 GCA_934643865.1 uncultured Kiritimatiellota bacterium | reverse complement strand
CCGGTCAACACGGAGCGCGCGGAGGCACGGGGACACGGAGATTGGTTTTGAGGCTGGCGTGCGCGCCGCTTCATCCAACACCTCGTCCACTGACGGCCCAGCGCGCGAAGGACTCGCACCGCCCCTGGCGCGGTACGTCCGACAGCGACCAGGGCGTCACCAGTCGAGGAATCAAGTGTCGATTGAAAAAGTAAGTGGGCAGGGGCGACGGACGGGCGTGGGAAGTCGCTTTTTTCTTGGATATGATGACACGGGTTTTCCTTGAGTTGTTAGGACCTGGCACGGTTTTTCCGGTGTTTGAGGTGTCTTTGCAGGAGAAAGCGGGCATGGCAAGGCCGTGAAGATGCGCAGGATTCGCTTTCCGAGGTACTAACTGGGCATCCCCTGGTTCCGGCCCATGTCCGGCCATGCGCTCGGGGCTCTACCTCACTTCGAGGAGCTCCGGTCGGAGCGTCACCTCCTTGAGCGGGATCGGGGCGATTCCGAGCCTGCGCGCGATCTCCTCGCCGTACTCGAAGGCGAACCTCTCGTACGGCGTTCTGCAGGGATGGCTGTCGTCGTCCATCAGCGACGCGCGGACGTAGCCGTTGACGTGCGACATCATCAGGTCCACCTGCGTCTGCGAGAGCGAATCGAAGCTCTCGCCCTTGAGCACGACGCGGCGGATGTACTCGTGGTTGCGCCCGGCGTGCGACTTGTCCGTGGCGGTGTAGGGGCGCGTGTAGAACACCTTCGTCCTCGGCGCCCCGTCGTCAGGCGAGGTCTCCACGGCAAGGGGGTTGGAGAACTCCGTGCCGTTGTCCTTGAGCAGCGCGGGGAACAGGCGGCGGAAGGCGTCCGGCCCGAGCGAGCCCCACATCCAGTCGAAGGCGTCCGCGACGTGCTGCGCGCACTTGCCCGGCAGGAGCCTTGCGGCCATGAAGCCCGTCATCGGGAACATGACCGTCAGGAGGACGCGCCTGTCGCCCCTGCCGCCCTCGACGGTGTCGGCCTGCGGCACCTGCACGCCCGGGTTCGCGGACAGGAAGGCGAGGTAGTCCTCCCATCCGCGGCCCTCCGTGCAGTGGCGGTCCACCTTGTGCGCGACGGGACAGCCCCTGCGCTTCCTGTAGCGCACGGCCATGGGCAGGTTGTGGCGCTTGGCGGACAGGACGCCTGCGTTGACGTAGTTGTAGACGGTGCGCTCGCATATCCCGAACGACGCAGGGGCGGAGACCATGGCGTGGTGCGGGCTCTGCCCTCTGTTGAGCGCGGGGACGAGGGTCTCGTTGATGGCCCGAAGCTCGCCCTCGGTGAGGTTGACGCCCTGCCGCGACTCCGTCAGGGTCCTGCGGTAGCCCTCGTGCGCAATCTTGTGTAGGTAGTAGTGCTTGCGCAGGCGGCAGCGCCGCTCGTCCGGGCAGCCGTTGCAGACGTAGGGCGGCGCGGCGAGGCGCGGGCGGCGCTCCTCCTCGAAGCGCGGGCACGAGCCCCCGCGGCACCTGATGCCGCAGCTCGCGCAGCCCCGCGGGCAGCCCGGCCTCCCGCACAGGCCCGTCGCGCTACATTCGTCGCGGTGGACGCACGGGTTGAACCTGTGCCCGTAGAACGTCTTGGTGGACTCCACGCGGCGGTTCATTACCTCCCGCTTGACGGTCGATCGGGGGATCCCCGTCTCGCGGCTGATCTGGGCGAACGGCTTGCGCTCGCGCAGCGCGGCTTCCAGCGCAAGGCGCAGGTCGTCCGTCAGGTGCTTGTTCCTCTCTTTCCTGATTGCCATGTCGGCATCCTTTCTTCGTTGCGGCGCGGCGGAATTGCCGCGCCGGGCGGAAAGGATGCCATTTCCCGCCTGCAGGGGAAAGTGGGCGCTTTCGTTTGCACGACTAACCGGGCAGGCTCCCCCGTCGCCCCTGCCCACTTACTTTTTCAATCGACTTCGAGGAATCAAGCAACGCGTGCCTTTCCCGCCCCGCTTGCCGCGCATGGGAAGATGTGCTACACTTACGCATGCGTCAGGTGCGTCAAGTGGGAAATGAGCGAAAGGAGCGAACGATGGTTGGTCGGGGAGTGAGGCTGGGACGTGTTGCCGCCGTCGTGTTGGCGACGTGCGCCGGCTGGGGCGCCGCGCGCGCGGCGAACGGGGATCCGCTTGTGGCGGGCTGGACGGATGTGCCGATGTCCAGCCGTCCGTGGTGCTACTGGTGGTGGGTGAACGGGCATGTGGACAAGCCGACGATCACGGCCGACCTGGAGGCGATGAAGCGCCTTGGCTTCGGCGGCCTTTTGATGTTCGACTCGCGCGGCTACTGGGACGACGAGCGGCACGTCGTCAACCCGAAGCCGAAGATGGAGGTGATGAGCCCCGAATGGCAGGAGTGCGCCGTCTTCGCGATCCGCGAGGCCGCGCGCCTGGGGCTCTCCTTCGCGATGAACATGAGCACGTCCGGCGGCAAGATGAACGGCCCTTGGCCCGTGGGCGTCGACGCGCCCAAGCGTCTCGTCTACCGCTACTACCCCGCCGGGACGCCGCAGACGGCGTTCGAGAAGCCCGACCTCGCCTTCTACCACGACATCGACGCGCAGGAGGTCTTCTACACGGGCGACGACCTGCCCGCGGACGGCGTGTGGCGCAACGGCGGCGACGGCGTCTACACGATGGAGGCGACGAGCGGCAAGCGCCTCGACGGCGCGGCGGCGGCAGAGCCTCGCACGCTTGCCGCGCCAGGTACGCCGGGCGCGAAGCGCCTCCTCGTGCGCTTCGGCTGGGCCGTGCTGCCGGACCACGAATACGACGTGGACGTTCTCGACGCGCGCGCGATCGAGGGCCACTTCGGCCGCTTCCACGGCACGCTCATCGCGCAGCTGCCCGGGCTCGTGGGCACCGACCGCACGCTCACGCACCTCTACTCCGTCAGCTGGGAGGGCACGATGCCCACCTGGACGGGCGACTTCGAGAACCAGTTCCGCCGTTTCACCGGCTTCGACGTGCGCCCCGAGCTGCCCCTCCTCGCCGGCTTCCGCAAGGCGGACGCCGCCGCGCACGAGACCTTCCTGCGCGCCTACCGCCGCGCGCGCAACGACATGTTCCGCGAGAACTTCTACGGCACGCTCGCGCGCCTCGCCCACGCCCACGGCATGGGCCTCGTCTCCGAGTCGGGCGGCCCCTGGCAGCGCACGCCCGCCGTCTTCCGCGAGGCCGACCAGCTCGCCTTCCTCGGCGTGAACGACATCCCCCAGGGTGAGTTCTGGCCCGACGGGAAGGGCGAGGGCTACCGCGCGCGCTACCACGTGCGCGCCGCCGTCGCCGCCGCCCACCTCTACGGCCGCCCACGCGCGTCCGCCGAGGCGTTCACCCACATGATCCGCCACTGGTCCGTCGATCCCGCCCACCTCAAGTACGCGGGCGACCGCGCCTTCGCGGCGGGCGTCAACCACCTCGTCTGGCACACGTTCACCTGCTCGCCCGACGCCTTCGGCGTCCCCGGCGCGGAATACTTCGCCGGCTCGCACATCAACCGCAACGTGACGTGGCACCGCGAGGCCGAGGCGTTCGTCGGCTACCTCGGCCGCTGCCAGTGGCTGCTCCAGCAGGGGCAGCCCGTGGAGGACTTCGCCGTCTACGCGGGCGACCGTCCCTACCAGAACTGGGGCCTCTACCGCGAGAAGCCCTACGACGCCTCGAAGGCGAAGCTGCCCGCCGGCTATACCTACGACCTCGTGAACGACGCGGCGGTGCTGGAGCGCCTCGCCCTGCGGGACGGGAAGCTCGTGCTGCCCTCCGGCATCTCCTACGGCGCGCTCGTATGGGATCCCGAGTTCCCGGACGAGCCGCTGAACCCCGCCGTGGTGAAGAAGGTGGAGGGCTGGCGGAAGGCGGGCCTCCCCGTCTATTCGGCCGCCGAGGCCGCGCAGGTCGCGGCGCGCGTGCCGCCGGACTACGCGGGGCCGTTCGAGACGGTCCACCGCCGCGCGGGCGCGACGGACATCTACTTCGTCACCGGCGAGGGCGCGGGGACAATGACGTTCCGTGCGCCGGTCGCCGGGCGCGTGGTGGAGGAGTGGAACGCCGTGGACGGCACGCGCACGGCGGCGCGGGCGACGGTGCGCGCCGACGGCCGCACGGACGTGGCGCTCGATCTTCCGAAGGGCGGCTCGGCCTTCATCGTCTTCCGCCCCGCCTCCGCCGGCACGCGCCCGGCGCCCGCCGTGCCGCTCAGGACGCTCACGGCGCCCTGGCACGTCTCCTTCGCCTACCACCGGCTCGCCGCGCCGCCGCCCGCCCCGACGACGTTCGAGACGCTCGTCGACTGGACGACGCGCGCCGACCTGCGCCATTTCGCCGGGTCCGCCACCTACCGCACGCAGGTGGAGCTGACGGCGGAGGAGGCCGAACAGGCCACTGCGCTCGACCTGGGCACCCTGCCGAGCGGCCTGGCCGCCGTTACGGTGAACGGCGTGGACTGCGGCGTCGTGTGGTGCGCGCCCTGGACGGTCGCCGTGCGGGAGGCGTTCCGTGCGGGGAAGAACGAGATCGCGGTCCGCTATGTGAACAACTGGCACAACCTCCTGATCGGCGAGTGCGGCCGTCCCGAGGCGGCGCGCCTGACGCGGAGCAACGTGCGCTGCTGGACGCGTCCGCGCCAGGGAAATCCGAAGACCCCCTGGAAGCTCGACCCGACGCCCTACTCGGGGTATTGCCCGAACGACCCGCTCCAGCCGTCCGGCCTCCTCGGCCCCGTCCGCGTGCTGCGGTAGGTGGAAACGCGCATTTCAAGTTCAATCCGGAAAAGAGGACAACGAGATGATGACAAGACGGATGGTGGTGTGGGCGGCGCTGTGCGCCGTGGCGTTTGCGGCGTTCGCCGAGGGGCCGCGCGTGGCGCGGCGCAAGCCGCTCACGGCGAACGTGGGCGTGGTGAGCGTGGGGCTCGACACGTACTGGAAGCAGTGCCCCGGCCTGCTGGAGGACATGGTGAAGAAGGAGGGCGTCTTCGCGGAGAAGCTCGCGGCCCACCAGGTGAAGGTGACGCGCTTCGGCATGAGCGACAACCCGCAGAAGGCGCATGCGCTCATCCCGGCGATGAAGGCGGCCGACCTCGACCTCCTCTTCGTGGACATGGTGACCTACGCGACAAGCTCCACCTTCGCGCCGTTCGTGCGCGAGCTGAACGTGCCGATCGTCCTCGTCGCCCTCCAGCCCGACGCGCGCCTCGACTACGAACGCGCGACGATCTACAAGCAGCTCTACAACGACGACCTCTGCAGCGTGCCCGAGTTCACGGGCGTCGCGATCCGCTACGGGCGCCCCGTCGCGGACGTCGTCATCGGCCTGCGCACGGGCGACGCGAAGGCGGACGAGGAGATCCGCCAGTGGTGCGCCGTCGCGCACGTCCTCCACGACCTCCGCCGCGCGCGCATCGGCCTCATGGGCCACGTGCTGGAGGCGATGTACGACATGCAGGTCGACCCCACCGCCGTCTCGCGCACGTTCGGCTGCCACGTCGCGCTCTGCGAGCCGGACGAGATTCTGCCGTTCTACCGGAACCCCGACGCGGCGGCGGTCGAGGCGATGAAGGCGCGCATCCTTGGCTTCTTCGACACGCCCGACCCCGTCTCCGACCCGTGGACGGAGAAGCTGACCGCCCACGACCTCGACGTCGCCGCGAAGGCCGCCGTGGCGCTGGAGGCGTTCATCGACAAGCGCGCGCTCGACGGCTTCGCCTACTACTACGAGGGCGAGGAAGGCTCCCTGACGCGCGAACTCGTGACGAACTTCATCGTCGGCAACTCGCTCCTCACCGCCGCCGGCTTCCCGATGTGCGGCGAGTTCGACCTCAAGAACTGCGTGGCGATGATGATCTTCGACCGCCTCGACATCGGCGGCAGCTTCGCCGAGTTCCACCCGATCGACTTCGAGCGCGACACGGTGCTTGTCGGCCACGACGGGCCGCACCACCTGAACATCGCCGCGAAGAAGCCGGTCCTGCGCTCCCTCAAGAAGTACCACGGCAAGCCCGGGAAGGGCGCGGGCGTGGAGTTCAACATCAAGGAGGGGCCGATCACGATGATGTCCCTCGGCCTCAAGGCCGACGGCACGTTCAAATTCATCGTCGCCGAGGGCGAGTCCCTCGCCGGGCCGATTCCGCCGACGGGGAACACGAACACGCACGGGAAGTTCCTGCCGGACGTGCGGACGTTCCTGCGCAACTGGACGCTGGAAGGCCCGACCCACCACTTCGCCCTCGGCATCGGCCACCACGCCGCCGAAATCGAGAAGCTCGGCCGCGCGCTCGGCATCGAGACGGTCGTTGTGACGCCGCGCTGAAACGGGCGGGGGGCACCGCCCCCTGCCATGCATCGACATGAAGGCGAAACTTGCCATTCTCCTGATCGCCGTCGCCGTCCTTCTCGCCGCGACGCTCTACCTCCGATTCGGCGGCGTGCCGCATGAGCGGATTGTCGAGGCCGTGGCGGACGGCACGCACGAGGTCAAGGACCACGTCGACGCGCGATGCGCGGCGCTTGACCGAAAGCTGGACCGGATCGAGTCTAAGCTGGACCGGCTTCTTGAAATCGCGAACCGCCCCCTGCCGGACGGCCTGCAGCGGGCGGACGAGTGAGCGGCCGCGGGCATACGGCATTCCCCTGTTGATTCCAGAAAAAGAATGTGATAGGCTTTCCCCATTCGGAAAGACGTGGAGATGATCCGCATGAAGAGACGCGATTTTCTGAGGGCAACGGGGGGCGTCGCCCTCTTCAACGTGCTGCCGCGCAGCCTCATCGCCGGGAGCGGCGCGACGCCGCCGAGCGAGACGGTGTGCGTGGCGGCGATCGGCGCGGGCGGGCGGGCCGGGGCCGACATCAACGGCCTCGCCGGCGCCGGGGCGCGGATTGTCGGCCTTTGCGACGTGGACGACCGCCGCTCCGGCGGCATGCGCAAGAAGTTCCCGCAGGCGCCGTACTTCAAATACTACCGCGAGATGCTCGACCGGCTCGACAAGGAGATCGACGCCGTGATGATCGGCGTGCCGGACCACTGGCATGCGACGATGGCCGTCGAGTGCCTGAAGCGCGGCAAGCACGTGCAGTGCGAGAAGCCGCTCGCGCAGAGCTACCACGAGATGGACGCGATGCTGGAGGCCGCCAAGGCCCATCCGAACCTCGTCACCCAGGCGATGAACCAGGGCCACGCCTACGACACGATCCGCGACTTCCGCGAATGGATCGAGGCGGGCCTCATCGGCGACGTCACCGAGGCCCACATCTGGTGCCCCGCCGTCTACTCGTTCATGGACAAGCTGGACGACCTCAAGAAGACGTGGGAGGTGCCAAAGGAGCTCGACTGGAACCAGTGGCAGGGCCCCGTGCCGCACCGTCCCTACTACCCGAAGTACCTGCCGGGCGTCTGGCGGTTCTGGACGATGTACGGCACGAACACGCTCGGCGACTGGAGCTGCCACCTGATGGACCCGCTCTTCTGGACGCTCGGCCTCGGGATGCCCAAGACGGTCAAGGCCGAGGTCTTCGGCTCCTGGGACCCCGCCGTCCACGGCGCGACCTTCCCGCGCGGCGTGAAGACGACGTTCGAGTACGTCACGCGCGCCGGCAAGCCGTTCCGGCTCGTGTGGTTCGACGGCGAGGCGTGCCGGACCGTGCCCGTGCCGACCCTCTACCCCGACGAGATGAAGTACTTCCCGCCCTACAACTCCAAGGAGGCGCGCGCCCGCCGCGACGGCATGTGCAACGGCGCGTTCGTCTACGGCACGAAGGGCGTGATCGAATACGGCCACCACGGCGCGAACTACCTGCGGATGCTGCCGGGCCTCACGCTGGAGAAGCTGCGCGCCGAGGGCGGCTGCCCGAAGCGGAAGTACGCGCGCGTGCCGGGCAAGGACCAGGGATCGAAGCCCTACAACGAATTCCTCGCCGCCATCAAGGGCGGACCGAAGGTGGGAAGCGACTTCGCCTACGCGGGCGCCATGACGCAGTGTTCGCTCACGGGCGTGGCCGCGCTCTTCGACGCGGGCAAGACGCTCCAGTGGGATCCCGCACGGCACCTCTTCACGAACGGCACCGCGTCCAACGCGATGCTGCGCCAGCCGCGCGTCGGCCAGTGGTAGGGACAGTCAAGCCAGAAAGGCAATCGGAAAAATGAAGTACATCACCTACGTCGGCAGCTACACGAGCGACCAGTATCCGCAGGGCATCCACATCCTTGAAAGCGACGCGGAGACGGGCGACTTCCGCGTGGTCAACGTGATCGACACCGTGCCGCAGCCCACCTACATGGCGCTGAACCGGGACTGCACGATGCTCTACTCGGTCGTCGGGCGCGCGGCGTTCGGTCCGAAGGGCCGGAACGGCGGCCTCGCCGCGTTCCGCCTGAACGCCCGGGGCGACAGGTTGGAGCTGGTGAACGAGATCCCCACGGGCTGGACGGTGCCGTGCTACGTCGCGCTCGACCCGTCGGAGAAGGCGCTCGTCTACGCCGAATACTCCTGCGGCACGGCGGGCTACGCCGATCTGCGTTCGGACGGCTCGATCGATCCGCGCTTCGCCGGCGCCCCGAACGAGGTGAAGCCCCTCTGCCAGGTGCGGCACGTCGGCGACGGGCCGAACAAGCCGCGCCAGGACGCCGCGCACGCGCACTGCTCCGTCGTCACGCCGGACGGCAAGTACCAGCTCGTCGTCGACCTCACGCTCGACAAGATCGTGGCCTACGACTTCGCGCACCGCGCCGAGGGCCTGAAGGCCGTCCCCGCCGCGACGATCGACACGCGGAAGATCGCCCCCGGCGCCGGACCCCGCCACATCGTCTTCCACCCGAACGGCAGGTTCGCGTTCGTCATCTTCGAACTCAAGAACCTCGTCGCGAGCTACCGCTACACGGGCGAGGGGTTCGAGTTCATCGAGATCAAGGACCTTCTCGCGAAGGGCTTCACGGACTTCTCGAAGGCGGCGGCGATCAAGCTCTCGGAGGACGGCTCGCAGCTCTTCTGCTCGAACCGGGGGCACGACTCGATCACGGTCTTCAACGTCGATGCCGGGACGGGGAAGATGGCGTTCCTGAACAACGCCAAACTGGGCGGACAGTTCCCGCGCGACTTCGCGTTCTTTCCGGGCGGGAAGTTCTGCATGGTCGGCCTGAAGGAGAGCTGGCGGCTCGCAAGCTTCGCGTACGACCGCGCGAAGGGGACGTTCGACCTCGTCGCCTCGATGGAGGGCGTCTACCGTCCGCTCTTCTTCACGTTCAAGACGAAGTGAAGCGCTACCGCATCGTTCTTGCGTACGACGGCACGCGCTACGCCGGCTACCAGCTGCAGGAGAACGGCGTCGCCGTCCAGCAGCGCCTGGAGGAGACCCTTGCGTACGTCAACCGCGCACCCGTGCGCGTCTTCGGCTGCAGCCGAACCGATGCGGGCGTCCATGCGCGCGGGTTCTGCGTCCACGTCGACCTCGACGTCCCCATTCCGCCGAAGAACCTCGTCCGCGCGATGAACGCGCGCCTCCCGGACGACATTCGCGTCATGCGCGCGGCGTTCGCGCGGCCGGACTTCAACGCACGCAACGACGCGAAGGGCAAGGAGTACCGCTACTTCGTCTACCAGGCGGACATCCTGCCGCCGCACCTTGCGCCGTTCTGGACCTTCTGCCACCGTCCGCTCGACCTCGCGGCGATGCAGGACGCGGCGGCGCGCTTCGTCGGCCGCCATGATTTCGTCTCCTTCGCGGCGAACCCGCACCGCGACCTGGAGACGACCGTCCGCACGATCTTCGCCTTCACCGTCCGGCGCAGCGGTCCCCGCTACACGTTCAGCGTGAAGGGCGACGGCTTCCTCTACAAGCAGGTCCGCTCGATGGTCGGCTTTCTCCTGAGCGTCGGCAAGGGCAACGAGAAGCCCGCCGCCGTCACGGAGCTTCTGGCGGCGGCCGCGCCGCGCACGGCGCGCGTCGAGACGGCCCCCGCCCGCGGCCTCTTCCTCTGGAAGGTCTGCTACCGCGCGCGCGCCGCCGGCATATGATATACTGATAAGGCACTGGGGTGCCGGGCGGACAGGTGTCCGCGCGCGCTGAGAAAAGACCCATGAACCTGATCCGGGCAATGCCGGCGGAGGAATGCGATGACGCAGTTGGAGGCGGCCCGCAAGGGCCTTGTGACCGAGGCGATGAAGATTGTCGCGGCGGACGAGAGGGTGGACCCGGAGGCCGTGCGCGCGGCCGTCGCGGCGGGCGAGGCGGTGATTCCGCTCAACATCCACCACGCGAACTGCCGCCCCGTCGGCGTGGGGCGGATGTTCACGACGAAGATCAACGCGAACCTCGGCCGCAGCGTGACGCACTCGGGGAAGGGGGACGAACTCGAAAAGCTCAGAATCGCGCTCGACGCGGGCGCTGACTTCGTGATGGATCTCTCCGTCGGCTCGGATGATCTCAAGGCAATCCGCCAGGGCATGCTCGATGCGAGCCCGAAACCGCTCGGCACGGTGCCCGTCTACGAGACGATCTCGCGCCTTGAAGGCGACATCCCGCAGATGGATCCGTCCTTCCTCCTCGACGTCATCCGCGCACAGGCCGAGCAGGGCGTCGACTTCATGACGCTTCACGCAGGCCTTCTCCTCAGGCACATCCCGCCCGCGATGAAGCGCGTCATGGGCATCGTCTCGCGCGGCGGCGCGATCATGGCCGAGTGGATGATGGAGCACCAGGTCGAAAATCCGCTCTATACGCACTGGGACGAGGTGCTGGACATCCTCGCCGCGCACGATGTCACCGTCTCGCTCGGCGACGGCATGCGCCCCGGCTGTCTTGCGGATGCCTCCGACGCCGCGCAGTTCGGCGAGCTGGACGTCCTCGGCGAGCTCGTCGACCGCTGCCGCGCGCGCGGTGTGCAGGTGATGGTGGAGGGGCCCGGCCATGTTCCGTTCAACCAGATCCAGATGAACATGGAACGCGAGCAGGAGGTCTGCCGGAAGGCGCCGTTCTACGTCCTCGGCCCCGTGACGACCGACATCGCGCCCGGCTACGACCACATCGTGAGCGCCATTGGCGCGACGGCGGCGGCGACCTACGGCGCCTCGCTCCTCTGCTACGTGACGCCGGCCGAACACCTCGGCCTTCCGGACGGCGAGGAGGTCCATCAGGGCTGCATCGCCTACAAGATCGCCGCGCACGCGGGCGACGTGGCGCGCGGCCTCCCCGGCGCGCGCGACCGCGACGACGCGATGGCCCGCGCCCGGGCGGATTTCGACTGGGACCGCCAGTTCGCGCTTTGCCTCGACCCGGTGCGTGCGAAGGCGCGGTGGCTCAAGACGCGCGCGTTCACGGACGAGGCGCACGGCGACGACCACTGCTCGATGTGCGGCAAGCAGTTCTGCGCCGTCCGCACCTCGCGCCGCATCAAGAAGCTCGCGGAGGGGCTGTCGTGACCGACTTCGGACTCTACCTCGTGATGACGAACCCGAAGGTCGGGTACGTTGCCTGTGCGGAGGCGGCCGTGAGGGCCGGGGTGAAGATCGTCCAGCTGCGCATGAAGCACCGCCCGCGCGCGGAGGTCGTCGCGACGGGCCATGCCGTGCGCGCCGTGACGCGGGGAACGGGGACGCTCTTCATCGTGAACGACGATCCGTCCATCGCCGCCGAAGTGGCGGCGGACGGCGTCCACGTCGGCCAGGACGACATGACCGTCGCGGAGGTGCGCGCGCGCTTCCCGTCCCTCGGCCTCGTGGGGCTCTCCACGCACAGCCCCGGCCAGGCGCGCGCGGCGATCGCCCAGGCGCCGGACTACATCGGCGTCGGTCCCGTCTGGGCGACGCCGACAAAGGACATCCCCGACCCGACGCTCGGCGTCGAGACGGCCGTCCAGATGGCCCGGGCCGTCCCGTTCCCCGCCGTCTGCATCGGCGGCGTCGATGCGGAACGCCTGCCGGAACTCCTGCGCGCGGGCGCGCGGAACTACGCCGTCGTGCGCGCCGTGTGTGCCGCGGACGACCCTGCCGCCGCCATCGTCCGCCTCCAGCGGCTTGAGGCCGGGACGCCGCGCGCCGCGCGGCCCCCTGCGGGGCGGTAGGCCGGCGCGGTGCTACTTCTTCCGCGCGGCGTCGATCTTCGCTTCGAGCGCGGCGCGGACCGTCTCGAATTCGGGCGCGTCCGCCTTCTTGTCGTTCCAGTCGATGAAGGTCTGCTGGAGGTCCATGAAGAAGCGGCGCGCCGCGTCCTTCTCGGTGAAGGCGTAGTCCGTGAAGAGGGCCTTCTCGACGACCGCAAACATGACCTTCTGGCGTTCGACGGGGGTCGTGGCGTCGGCGTCGGAGTAGGCGTTCTGCTGGAGGTAGACGGCGTCGAGGAACTCGGCCTTCAGGTAGCACGTGAAGTCCGCGAGGGACGTGCCCTCCTCGCCGACGACCTTCATCATCTGGGCGACTTCGCTGCCGCGCCGCAGAAGGGCGCGGGCGCGCTCGACGCGCGCGGCCGGCGTGATGACGGAGGCGTAGTGGCTCCAGGAGTCGAGCGGGTCGATGGCCGGGTAGCGGCGCGCGTCCGAGCGCGCGCGGGAGAGGCCGTGGAAGCCGCCGACGACCTTGAGGGTCGCCTGCGTGACGGGCTCGTCGAAGTTGCCGCCGGCGGGCGAGACGGTACCGCCGATCGTGACGGAGCCGACCACGCCGTTGCGGAGGCGCACGCGCCCCGCGCGCTCGTAGAAGGCGGCGATGCGCGATTCAAGGTAGGCGGGGAAGGCCTCTTCGCCGGGAATCTCCTCCAGGCGTCCGGAGAGTTCGCGCATGGCCTGCGCCCAGCGCGACGTGGAGTCGGCGAGGACGAGGACGTTGAGCCCCATCTGGCGGTAGTATTCCGCGAGCGTCACGGCCGTGTACACGGACGCCTCGCGCGAGGCGACGGGCATCGAGGACGTGTTGCAGATGATGACCGTGCGCTCCATGAGGGACTTGCCCGTGCGCGGGTCGGTGAGCCGGGGGAACTCCTTGAGCGTCTCCACGACCTCGCCCGCGCGCTCGCCGCACGCGGCGGAGATGACGACGTCGATCTTCGCGTAGCGCGCCGTCGTCTGCTGGAGGACGGTCTTGCCCGCGCCGAACGGCCCGGGGATGCAGTAGGTGCCGCCCACGGCCACGGGGAAGAACGTGTCGATCGTGCGCACCGTCGTCTCCAGGGTCTCCTCGGGGGCGAGGCGCTCGGCAAAGCACCTGATCGGCACCTTGACGGGCCACTTCTGCATCATCTGGACGGGGATGGACGCGCCGGATGCGGGGGCCAGGTCGTTGGCGACGGGCTTGAGCGTCGCGATCGTCTCGGTGACGGTGTAGTCGCCGGCGGGGGCGAGCGTCTCGACCGTGTACTGGCCGCGCAGTGCGAAGGGGACCATGATCTTGTGGCCGGGCATCGTCTTCTCGTCGAAGATGCCTTCCGGAACCCAGCCGAGGACGTCGCCGGCCGCGACGCGGTCGCCGGGCTTCGCCGTCGGGTGCCACGCCCACGTGCGGTCGCGGGGGAGCCCGGGCAGGTAGAGGCCGCGCTGGAGGAAGTAGGCGGCGTCGGGGGAGATCTTGCCCGCCTCGGCCGCGAGGCCGGCGAGCGGGTTCTGGAGGCCGTCGTAGACCTGCGAGAGCATGCCGGGCCCCAGCTCGGCGGCGAGCAGGTTGCCGCTGAACTCGACCGCGCCGCCGACGGCGAGCCCCGCCGTCGCGTCGAACACCTGCATGTCGCAGCGCCGGCCGCGCACGCGGACGATCTCGGCCATGAGCTTCTGGCCGCCGAGGACGGCGTAGCCGACCTCGTTCTGGGCGACGGCGCCCTCGAAGGCAACGGTGATCATGTTGCCGTTGACGCCGACGATTTTTCCTGTTGCACTCATTGGGATTCCTCAAAAGGGGCTATGAAAGGGACGGGCCGCCGGTCCGCGCGGCGGCGGCGAGCCGGTCGAAGACGGCGTTCCCCGCCTCGGCGGAAGCGGCGCGGCGGCGGACGACGAGCGCGAGGCGGATCGCGTAGGCGAACGCGGCGGCGGCGGAGAGGGGTGCGGCGGGGGGGACGAGCTCGCCCGCCGCGTCCCACCAGATGCGGTCGAGCAGGCGCTCGCGCGCGGCGGGGTTCGTCTCCTGGAAGGCGGCGGCGACGCGGTTCGCCCAGTAGGGCGAGCAGCCCCGGACGGGGCGGCGCCACTTCGCGGGGTCGTCGCCGCGCGCGCGCGCGCGTTCGGCGGCGACGGCGTTGCGCAGCTGGGCGTCGAGATCCGCCCACCGGGCCGCGTGGGCCTTGAAGGGGTCGGGCCCGAGCTGCTCGCGGCACATTTCCGCGAACTGCGCCTCCGTGTAGGGCGCCGGGCCGTCGAGGTCGAGCGGCTGGAGCGAAGCGATCAGGTAGTCGGCTGCCATCTTGTCTCCCGCGCGGCGCGTCAGCCGCGCACGAGCTTCGCGAGGTCGGGGCGGAGGCGCTTCGCGAGCGCGGCGGCGATCGCCGCCTCTGAGAAGTCGTGCTCCACGCGCCCGCCGTCGAGGCGGAGGGAGAAGCCCGCGCCCGTCGTCTCGTCGAGGACGACCCGCACGCCCGTGGTGGCTGCGCATGCGGCGAGCTGGGCCTTGAGCGCGGCGGCGAGCTTTGCGCCGACCGCGACGTCGACCTGCGCGGCGCCGAGGGCCTTCACGACGTCGAGGGCGAGGCGGGCCGTCTCGGCGGGCGCGGCGAGCGCGGCGGCGACGTCCTTCGCGAGCAGGCGCTCGAAAAGCCCCATGAGCCCCGCCTGCACGTCGAGCACGGTGTCGCGCGCGGCCTGTGCGATCGTCTTCCGGGCGCGCGCCTCGAACGCCTGCGCGTCCGTCTCGGCCTGTGCGCGCGCCGCCTCGGCCTTCGCCTCCGCGTCCTTCAGAAGGGCCGCGGCGTCGGCCTTCGCCTTCGCGAGAATCGCGTCGGCGTCGGCTTTCGCCTTCTCGACGCCGTCGTGCTGGATCTTCTCCAAGAGCTGTTGCAGTTCTTCGGCCATGATACCTCCAAGATGTTCCGTCAATTATAGAAGAAGGGGGGGCGGAAGTCAAGGTCGCGGCGCGCGTTGACATCCCGCGCGGTTTTCTGTACCATCGTGGCGCGGTTTCACTGTAACCACGCTTCGCGATGCGCGTAGACGGGGCGTCGCGGCAGCCGACGCGGCGGAGAGGCATCAACGCAAACGACCAGAGGAGACGAAGACCATGGCCATCGACATTAGGGGACTGGGGGCGCAGGACGCGCTTTCGCAGATCGCGAAGCTGGCATACGGCTCGGGGCGGATGGAGAAGACGTCCGGCGGCAAGGGCAGCATCGGCATGCTCAACGGCCGCGTCGTGAAGTTCAACACGCACTGGCGCGAGCGCGGCGGCGCGCCCACGCCCGAGATGCGGGCGAGCTGCGACGCCCTGCGCGCGCGGCTCTCGGGCATCGCGACGGCGATGCTCGCCGCCCAGCCCGGCGCGGACGCGGCGACGCGGGCGAAGCTCGACAAGGCGCTCGCCGCCGTCCGCCGCGAACTCGGCATGGACGCATCCGGGCAGCAGGTCGCGACGACCCGTCTCCTCGACCGCACGGTCGTCGCGACGGTGCTCAACACGATCCAGAAGACGACGGGCTTCGACGCCTGGCAGCAGCTCCGCGCGGGCGATGCGCGCGCCTTCGCCTCGCACAAGGTCGACACGTCGTTCGGCGTCGTCGACTACGGCGTGCGCGTCACGGACGCGATCGCGTCCGCCGTCCAGGACATCGCGCATCCGGCGGACGGCAAGCCGGGCGTCGCGCTGAACGCGCGCCAGACGGCGTTCCTCCAGGACCTCGTGCGCCGCGACCTGGACGCGAAGCGCGCCGCCGGGCTGCCGCTGCCGTCGGCGGCGGACCTCGCGGCCGACGTCCGCGCCTTCTCGTCGAAGTACCTTGTCGTCACGCTCCAGGTGTTCGGCCTCAACTCCCAGCGCCTGGTCACGGCGCGGCCCGACATCCGCCACTGGGAGCAGAGTGCGGTCGCCCTCGCGGGCGCGCCGGAGAGGGAGCGGACGGACCGCGCGGACGTCGCCGCCGGGCTGCTGGAGGGCGGCGACGACGCCGGCTGGTACGCGGGCCTCGCCATGGCGCTCGTCTCCGAGAAGATGCCCGAGATGCGCGCGCGGCAGCCGGAGGGACGCCTGACGGGCGCGACGGTGTGGGAGGCCTGCTTCGGCGAGCGCCCGCCGCCGGGCGCGGCCGGCGTCCTCGGCGCGCGGGCGTACGCGGACGCCTTCGTCGCGCGCCTGCAGGACCTGATGCTGGAGATGCGCGACCGGTGCGCGGCGCCGGAGGTGCGCGACCGGCCGCTCGACTACATCCTCACCGTCACCGTGGCGTCCGTCCACAACGGCATGGCCTTCACGCCCTTGATGCGCGGCGCGCTGAAGGACCCGACGTTCGCCCCGGACGTGCGGCGCGACTTCGTGTCGGACAGCTCGCTCTACAACGTCGAGGACGCCTGCCTGAAGACGCCGCATGACCTCGAGGCCCACCTGCAGGCGGACTTCGTGCGCCAGAACCCGGTCATCCGCGTCCGGAACGGGGACGCGGAGCAGGTCTTCGACTACCGGAACCTCGGGCGCGTCCGCGGCGTCGACGACAGGGCGGACCCCGCCGCCATCGCGCGCGCGAAGGTACGCGCGGCGGCGGCGACGGCCCAGGAGGTGAAGCGCTTCATCGCGCAGCTGGACAACCTCTACGGCCGGCAGATCACGCCGGCCCAGCGCATGGTGATGTTCATGGGGCTCACCCAGGCGGGCTTCGGGCCGTTCGTCGCGCTCGTCGGCGTCGGCGGCGAGCACATGCAGGCGCAGGTCGACGTCCGGCGCGAGGACGACGGCGCGCTCGTCATGGCGTACAGCAGCATGCCGGACGCCGCCATCGAGGCGCGGTACAGCTTCCGCATCGAGCCGGACGGCACGAACCGCCGCGTCGGCGACCTCGTGAGCCGCCGCCGCGAGCCGGCGGTCGAGGGCTGAAGGGGCGTGCCGTGAGCGTCCCCCCCTCCCGCGGCCCCGACGGGGCGGGCCCCGCGCCCGCCCTCGTCTCCGTCCTCGTGCGCGCGTGCAACGACGCGCCGCTTCTTGCGCGCACGCTGGACGCGCTCGCGGCCCAGGGCGGCCCGATGCCGCACGAGGTCCTCGTCTGCGACGACGGCTCGACGGACGCGACGCCCGAGGTGCTGCGCGGCCACGCCGAAGTGCGGCTCGTCGCGCGCCCGGCGGGCGGCTACCGCCCGGGGCGGACGCTCAACGCGCTCGTGCGCGCGGCGCGCGGCGCGTTCGTCGTCTTCAACAACGCCGACGCCGTGCCGTGCGACGGGCAGTGGCTCGCGGCCCTCGTCGCGCCGCTCGCGGACGGCTCGGCGGACGCGACGTTTGCGAACCAGGTGCCGCGCGCGGACGCGGCGCCGCTCGTCCGCCGCGACGCCGAGCGGGCCTTCGGCGACGGCTCCGTCTCGGCGCGGTGGCCGCATTTCTTCTCGCTGGCCTCGTCGGCCGCGCGGCGCGAGGACCTTCTGGCGCATCCCTTCGACGAAGACCTCCAGTACAGCGAGGACGCCGAATGGGCGTTCCGGCGGCCGGGCTTCCGCGTGCGCTACGTGCCGGCGGCGCGCGTGGAGCATTCGCACAACTACACGCTGCGCGCGCTCGCGCGGCGCTTCTACTGCGACGGGTACGCTGAGCAGCAGATCTTCGGCACGCGCCCGCCGTCGCTTCTGCGCGTCTGCGCCGGGGCGGCGCGCGACGTCGCGCGCGACGTCGCGGCCCTCGCGCGGTCGC
>CAKUCX010000070.1 GCA_934643865.1 uncultured Kiritimatiellota bacterium | reverse complement strand
CTTGCCTTACCTCTTCCTACTCCCCATTGCGGAAGTAACCACACCTAATCGGGTGCGTTTACTTCCGCAATCTACAATTTGGAATCTCTGCGTCTGAAGGACTTCCTCCGTTGCGCGGCGTTTTATGGTATACTTTGTACCTGTTCGGGCGACGGATCAAGCGGATGCGCCCGGATGGGATAGGTCGAGGGATTGCTTAAGCGGCGACCCCCTCTGAATTTCAGAAGTGGAGGTGTGACATGATGTACAAGTACATGGAGATGCCTGACAAGACGGAGATTACGCATTCTGAACTGCGTGATGACGGATCGGTCAAGGTGTGCTTTGAGCAGCCTGTCGCGGATGGCTTCAAGACAGCCTACTGGGAATTGCCTTCCTATCGTTGCTTTGATGTTGAGGGTTATGGCGAAAAGGAACTTTCCGAGCAGCGGAAATGCCTGGAGACGATGGCGCACCTCATCATTCGCTTTGCCCGGAACGGAGGTTTCGAAAATGCCGCAGGTTTTTAGGATGGGTCCGTATCTCGTCTATTTCTGGTCAGACGAGTGTGATCCGCTTGAACCCGTTCATGTTCATGTCTCGGCCGGAGAACCGGCAAGGGATGCGACGAAGATTTGGCTGACGAAGGCTGGCGGCGTTCTCTTGGAAAACAACGCTTCGCGCCTCCCCGCGCATGTCCTGCGAAATATCATGGATGCCATCGAAGCGCGGCATGAGGCCGTTCGGATGCGCTGGCTCAAACACTTTGGCGAGATCCGCTTCTATTGCTAAATCATCCTCCTGCTGTGTCGCATAAGCAAAAATACCGTCGGCGTGTCGAAAAGGCCGCCCTTGATGGCGGCATGGTGGCGTGAATGTCTACTTAAGACTCCAGCCAATCGGTAATGCGATATCCGGCACGATTCGCCCGTCAATGCGTTTCCAGCCAACCGACAGCATCTTATCACCGCTTTGGATATACCGACTCAACCATGATGGACACCCCTGTCCGTCCGCCTACACACATGCGCTGACCACGATGGCGACTGCGCCAACACCTTGGCTGCTGTCCGCATTCTCACTTTTTCTCCACCTCTTGGCCGGGTGAGGGGAAGCCCAGCGTGACGGGGCCGATGAGGCCGGAGGCGAAGCCGTCCTTCGCGTAGAACGCCTCCTCGCGGAACGACCACGACGACTCCGGCGGGAAGTCGCGCCCGATGCGCCCCAGCTCCGGCACGAGCGCGTTCGCGAGCGTGTTCGCGACAGTCACCTCCAGGACGTTCGTCCCAGCGGCGAGCGCGACATTCCACCTGAACGGCGGCGCGAAGCGCGGCTCCAGCTCGCGCCCGTTCAGCCTCGCCGACGCGCAGACCCCGACCTCCCCGAGGTCGAGCTCGGCCGCGCCGCCCTCCGCCGCGAACGCGATGCGGTAGACGGCCCGCCCGCTGAAGTTCGTCCCGAGCGTCGCCCCCCAGTCGCCGGGGGCGCAGGGCCGCCCCTGCTCCGCCGAGCAGTCGGGATGCTCGAAGTCCTCCGCGCCGGGGCGGACGGCCCAGACCCTGCGCACCGTCCAGCCGTCCCTCAGCTCGCGCCGCGCGGCGACCGCCGGACGCTCCGGCGGGGCCTCCAGCACCGTCCCGTCCGCCGCGAGGCGGACGAACGCCGAGCCGCAGGGGTCGAGCGCGAGCGCAAGCGTCGCGCCCTCGTCGAACGCCACCGCCGGCGCGATCGCCCGGCCACCCTCGTTCACGAGGAAGTAGTCCGCCGCGCCGTCCGGCAGGAGCCTCTTCGTGACGCGCAGGAGCTCCGCGCCCGGGCCGGACGCGCGGCACGTCCGGGGTACGCGGCCAAGGCCGTCCGGCCCCAGCGTCAGCCCGCCGCGCGCCCGGTAGGCGGCGAGCGCGGCCCTGCCCCTCTCGCTCAGATGGCCGTCCGTCGGGAAGACGACCGCCGCGTACGGGAGGCGGCCCACCTCGATGAGGTCGTCGTCCACGAAGTCGAAGTCCACCTGCCGCCGGTCGAGCCCCTGCGCGACGGCGGACTGGGCGGCGGAGACCGCCGCGCCGCCGCCAGCCTCCGCGTCGAACCCGCCCGCCCAGACGGAGCGCACGTCCCAGTAGACCGCGACGCGCACGGGGTTCGTCCCCGCCGCAAGCCGCGCGCATGTGTCGCGCACGTAGGCGCAGAACGCCGGCATGAACGGCCACTTGGGGTCGCACGGGCCGAAGTGCGGGTCGCCGAGCGACATGAACCGCCCCCGCGTCGACTGGCAGGCGAAGGCGAATACGAACTGGTTGACGCCGCGCACCATCTGGAAGTCGACCGTCCGCTTCATGAGCGCGGGCGACAGCGTCTCGCCGTAGATCGCGAACGTCTCGGAGAGGACGCGGCGCGCGCCCGTCTGGTGGGCGGCCGAGGACGCGAGGCGCGGGAACGCAGTGTAGGGCGAGTCCGGGTGGATCTGCCGCCAGATGCAGTCGACGCCCGGGAGGTCCATCGCTCGCAGGCTGCGCAGGATGCTGCCGTGGTCGTGCGTGAGGGCGTTCAGGATGTCGTCGTCGCCGTCGAGGTGTCCGCCGAAGAGGAGCCCGTTCGCGCGGCACCAGTCGCGGCACGGGAGGAGGAAGCGCTCGACGAAGAGGTCTGCCATCACGTCGTAGCAGTCGATGCGGGCGCGGCGCACCTCCGCGCGGGCGGGGCCGTTCCGCAGCATCTCCGCGAGGAGCGGCTCGACGTCGTACCCCTTGCGCGAGCGGAACTCCCGCGCGAAGTCCGTGGACCAGCCGAGGCGTCCGTAGCCGTGCGGCGCGGACGGCTCGTCCGTGAACACCCACGGGACCGCCTTCCCGAAGTGGCGCCCGACGCGCGTCTTCAGCCGCTCGTGCGTCAGCTCGAGGAACCTGTCCGTAGCGCCCGGCTCGATGACGGAGGGGTAGGGCGACTTCTCGCGCGGATCGTACCTCTCCACGGTGAACTCGGCCCGGCCGTCCCTTCCGGGCTCCACGCGGCGGATCGCGAACCTCGCGGGGGCGCTCGCCACGACCTGCCCGCACGCGCCGCCGGAGGGCCATCCGCCCTCGTCGTAGAGCCAGCAGGCCATGCCCTTCGCCGCCGCGTGGCCGGTCACCGCCGCGTAGACGTCGAGGTAGCCGCCGGTGAGGTAGTCCGGCTCCATGTCGCACGGGAACTTCGCCGGGCGGAACCCCTTCGGGAACGGGTGGATGCAGAGCGTCCGGAAGCCGTGCTCGTAGAAGTCGTCTACCTGTGCGCAGAGCGCCTTCGCGTCCAGCTTCGAGTTCCACCACCAGAACAGCGCCGGCGCGAACGACTCGTCCGCCGCCCGCGCGGCCTCGGGCACCGGCTCGAATCCCGACGCCGCCGCCGTCCGGGCCGCGCTCGCGGGCCGCCTCGCGAAGGGCACGATCGCGATCGTGCGCAAGCCGGGCAAGACGTACGCCGTCGCGTTCGAGCCGCAGCCCATCGCGCACGCCGCCAAGTTCACGCGCCGCGTGCCGGACGCCTTCATCGCGGCGAACGGCCACGACGTCACGAAGGCGTTCCTCGCCTACGCGCGCCCGCTCGTCGGCGACCTGCCGCGCTGCGAGATCCTGTGATGCGCCGCGCGGCCCACGCCAAGATCAACCTCACGCTCGAAGTACACGGCACGCGGCCGGACGGCTACCACGACCTGCGCAGCGTCGTGCTGCCGATTCCGCTCCACGACGACATCGAGCTGACCCCCGCCGCCGACCTCACCGTCGAAATGGCGGGCGACCTTCCGCCGGAAAAGAACCTCGCCTGGAAGGCCGCCGACGTCCTGCGCCGCGCGACGGGATGCCGAAGGGGCGCGCGCATCGCGATCACGAAACGCATCCCCATGGGCGCGGGGCTGGGCGGCGGGTCGGCGGACGCGGCGGCCGTCCTGAACGGACTCAACGAACTCTGGGACCTGAACCTCCCCCAAAAACAGCTTGTCGCCCTCGCGGCGGAGGTGGGCAGCGATGTGCCCGCGCTGACGCATGGCGGCCCCGTCCTCATGGAGGGGCGGGGCGAACGCGTGACGCCGCTTGCGGAGTCGGCGTGTGCGGACGTCCCGCTCCCGGACCTGTCGCGGCTCGTCCTCCGCACGCCGCCTGTCTTCGTCTCGACGCCGGAAGTCTTCCGCGCCTTCCGCCCGGAAGACCGGGGACGCGGCGCCAACGACCTCCAGCCGGCGGCCTGCCGCCTCCATCCCGAGATCGCGGTGGCGCTCGCGGAACTGGAGGCGGAGGGGTGTACGGGCGTGATGATGTCCGGCTCGGGGGCGTCGGTCTTCGGCTGGCGCGCGCCCGGCCGTCACGCGGGACGGTAGGAGTCCTTCAGCGTGACCGTGCGGTTGAAGACCGGGGCGCCGGGCTTCGAGTCCCGCGTATCGGCCACGAAGTAGCCGGTCCGCTCGAACTGGAAGCGGTCGCCGGGCGCGGCGGCGGCGAGCGCGGGCTCGACGTAGGCCGTGCCCGTCTTCAGCGAATCGCGGTTCATGTAGTCGAGGAAAAGCGTCTATGGGGTCTGACCCCATTGCAGTAGCGTCTATGGGGTCTGACCCCATCAGCGTCTGCATTGTATCAGATAGGAGGATCTTTTGCATTGGGGGAACGGCTTGTGGACATGCCGACGCGCGCGGCGCTTCACGGCGCAAGCGCGCGCGTCGGCATGTTTGCAAGTCGCTTTCCGTCCAGCCAGTTGTCAAAGAACGCATCCTTTCCCACCGTTGAGAAAAGGCTCGTTCTACATTATACCTCCGCCGACACCGTGCGGGAAGTCGTCGGGCTGCACCACGATGCCATACGCGACTTCCCGAAGGTCGAAAGCCGCGCGAAGGAGGACGCCGGGGGAGCGGCCCCGCTCGTCTGCGTCATGGCCGACGGCACGGGAATACCGATGCGGAGGGAATGCCTCAAGGGCGCCAAGGGCAAGGACGGGCGCGCGAAGACGCGCGAGGTCAAGGCGGGCACCATATTCGTCGCCTCGAAGACGAAGGACAACGAGCCCCACAGGGACCTCGACACGACGACATACGTCGCGACGACGCACCGCACGGAGAAGTTCGGGAAGCTCGTCCGCGCGGAGTTCGACAGGCGTTTCGGCCAGGTCCCGGAGACGACGCTCTACATCACCGACGGAAGCAAGTGGCTGCAGACCGTCTGGAGGAACCACTTCCCGTTCGCGACCCCGATCCTCGACGTCTACCACGCGCTAGGGCACCTGAAGCCGATGATGCTCGGGCTCGGAATCAGGGAAGGCTCGAAGGAATGGAAGTACCGCCACCACTACTGGTCGGAATGCATAAAGGCGGGAAAGGCACGGAACGTGCTGGACTACGTCTGGAAGAACATGAAGGCAAGGCTCGGCAAGGACGCCATGCGCGAGTACAGGTACTACCGCGGCAACGCCGGGAGGATGAAATACGACGAGTACCGGGCCAACGGGTGGTTCATCGGCTCCGGCGTCATCGAGAGCGGCTGCAAGACCGTCATCGGCCAGCGCTTCAAGCAGTCAGGAATGTTCTGGTCGCCGAAGGGAGCGAAGGCGCTGCTGCCGCTGCGCACCCTCCACAAGTCGAACCGCCTCGAGGAGTTCTTCGCCTACCTCGTCAGGGACCTGAGGCAGGTCGACTGCGCGGCATGAGCCTTGCGTCCTTTGCGTTCTCTGCGGCTAGACCCTTTGACTCTGCATAAATATCTCGTTGCACCCGCGGGCGGCGCGGCGCAGAAAAGGACGCCGCGCCCCGAAACCGGAGGCGCGGCGTCCCTGGGGCCGTCGGTTCGACGGCGCGGCATTACATCATGCCGTCCATGCCGGGCTGGCCGCCGTGGCCGCCGCAGTTGCAGTCCTTCTTCTCGGGGATGTCGGTGACCATGCAGTCCGTCGTGAGCAGGAGGCCCGCGATCGACGCCGCGTTCTGGAGGGCCGTGCGCGCGACCTTGGCCGGATCGACGACGCCGCACTTGATGAGGTCGCCGTACTCGCCCGTGCGGACGTTGTAGCCCTCGGCGCCCTTCTTGCCCTTGACCGTGGCGATGACGAGCGCGGCCTCCTGGCCGGCGTTGTCCACGAGCTTGCGCAGCGGCGCCTCGACCGCGCGGGAGATGATCGCCGCGCCGACCTTCTCGTCGTCCGCGAGCTCAAGGTCGCCGATGGCCTTCTGGCAGCGCAGGTAGGCGACGCCGCCGCCCGGGACGATGCCCTCCTCGACGGCCGCGCGGGTCGCGTGGAGCGCGTCGTCGACGCGGTCCTTCTTCTCCTTCATCGCCGCTTCCGTCGCCGCGCCGACCTTGATGATCGCAACGCCGCCGGCGAGCTTGGCGAGGCGCTCCTGCAGCTTCTCGCGGTCGTAGTCGCTCGTCGTCTCCTCGATCTGGCGCTTGATGAGCGCGACGCGCGCGGAGATGTCGGCCGACTTGCCCTTGCCCTTGACGATCGTCGTGTTGTCCTTGTCCACCGTGACCTTCGCGGCGCTGCCGAGCATGTCGAGCGTGACGTTCTCGAGCTTGATGCCGAGGTCCTCGCTGATGAGCTTGCCGCCCGTGAGGATCGCGATGTCCTCAAGGATCGCCTTGCGGCGGTCGCCGAAGCCCGGCGCCTTGACGGCGCAGACCTGGAAGGAGCCGCGCAGCTTGTTCACGACGAGCGTCGCAAGCGCCTCGCCCTCGACGTCCTCGGCGATGATCATGAGCGGCTTGCCCGTCTTGGCGACGTTCTGCAGCACCGGCAGCATGTCCTGGAGGTTCGAGATCTTCTTCTCGAAGAGGAGGATGTAGGGGTCTTCGAGGACGCACTCCATCTCCTCGGGGTCCGTCACGAAGTACGGCGAGAGGTAGCCCTTGTCGAACTGCATGCCCTCGACGACATCGAGCGTCGTCTCAAGCGTCTTCGCCTCCTCGACCGTGATCGTGCCGTCCTTGCCGACCTTGTCCATCGCCTCGGAGATGATGTTGCCGATCGTCTCCTCGCCGTTGGCGGAGAGCGTCGCGACCTGCGCGATCTCGTCGGCCGACTTCACCTTCTTCGCGAGCTTGGCGATCGCGCCGACGACGGCGTCCGTCGCCTTCTCGATGCCGCGCTTGAGGGCCATCGGGTTCGCGCCGGCCGTGATGTTCTTCAGGCCCTCGCGGTAGATCGCCTCCGCGAGGAGCGTCGCGGTCGTCGTGCCGTCGCCGGCGACGTCGTTCGTCTTCGACGCGACCTCGCGCACCATCTGCGCGCCCATGTTCTCGAAGGGATCGGCGAGTTCGATCTCCTTGGCGACCGTCACGCCGTCCTTCGTGATCTGCGGCGAGCCGAACTTCTTGTCGAGGATGACGTTGCGGCCGGACGGGCCGAGCGTGCTCGTGACTGCGGCGCTGAGCTTTTCGACGCCCGCGAGAATCTTCTGACGCGCCTCCGCGTCGAACTTGATCTGCTTTGCCATGGTGAGATTAACCTTTCCTTACGTGGGGATTCGGGGGAGAGTGGTCTCCCCCGTCCGTTGCATATTTACTTCTCGAACACGCCGAGCAGGTCCTCTTCGCGGACGAGCTGCAGCTTCTTGTCGTTGATCTTCACTTCCGTGCCGCCGTACTTCGGCAGCAGCACCTCGTCGCCGACCTTGACGTCGAAGGCGAGTTCCTTGTGGTCCTTGTCGTACTTCTTGCCGAGCGCAAGCACCTTGCCCTTGATCGGCTTCTCCTTCGCGGCGTCCGGGATGTAGATGCCGCCAACCTTCTGCTCTTTTTCTTCGGCCGGTTCGACGAGAACGCGGTCACCGAGGGGTCTGATGTTCATCTTTGTTTTTCCTTTTCGGGTCGTTTGTGTTTTGAGATGTCCGGGCGGGGCCGGCCGTTCGAGCCGTTCGAGAACCGCTCGAACGGCCGAAACGGCTGGCCGCGTGGCTTACTTCATCGTGAAGTCGGCGTCGACGGCGTCGTCATTGCCCTTCTTCGGCTCCTCGTGCGGCGGCGGCGTACCCGCGTCCGCGCCGGGGTTGAAGCCGCCCTGCGGGCCCGCGCCCTGGGCGCCGGCGGCGCCCTGCTGGGCGTACATCGCCTGCGCGATCGGCTCCATCGCCTTCATGAGGGCCTCCTCCTTCGCCTTGATCGCGGCGACGTCGCTGCCCTTCAGGGCCTCCTGCAGGTCCTTGAGCGCGGCCTCGACGGGGGCCTTCTTGTCGGCCGGCACCTTCTCGCCGCTCTCCTTGAGGGTCTTCTCGACCTGGAAGGCGAGCGATTCGGCCTTGTTGCGCGTCTCGACGTCCTCGTGGCGCTTCGCGTCCTCGGCGGCGTGCAGCTCGGCGTCCTTGCGCATCTTCTCGATCTCGTCCTTCGAGAGGCCGCTCGCGGCGGTGATCGTGATCTTCTGCTCCTTGCCCGTGCCGAGGTCCTTCGCCGAGACGTTGAGGATGCCGTTCGCGTCGATGTCGAACGTGACCTCGATCTGCGGGACGCCGCGCGGGGCCGGCGGGATGCCGTCCAGGTTGAAGTTGCCGAGCGACTTGTTGTCGCGCGCCATCTTGCGGTCACCCTGGAAGACGCTGATCGTCACGGCCGGCTGGTTGTCCGCCGCCGTCGAGAAGACCTGGCTCTTCTTCGCCGGAATCGTCGTGTTGCGCTCGATGAGCGGGGTCAGCACGCCGCCGAGCGTCTCGATGCCGAGCGTGAGGGGGGTCACGTCGAGGAGCAGCACGTCCTTCACATCGCCCTTGAGGATGCCGCCCTGGATGGCCGCGCCCATCGCGACGACCTCGTCCGGGTTGACGCCCTTGTGGGGCTCCTTGCCGAAGAGCTGCTTCGCCTTCTCCTGGAGGAGCGGCATGCGCGTCTGGCCGCCCACGAGGACGACTTCGTCCACGCCCGTGAGGCCCGCGTCGCGCAGGCAGTTCCGGCAGGGCGCCGCCGTGCGCTCGACGAGGCTGTCCGTCAGCTGCTCAAGCTTCGCCCGCGTGAGCGTCGCCGTGAGGTGGAGCGGGCCGGACTGGTTCATCGTGATGAACGGCAGGTTGATGTCGTACGTCGTCGCCGTCGAGAGCGCACACTTCGCCTTCTCGGCCTCCTCTTTCAGGCGCTGCTTCGCCATCGTGTCGGCGAGCAGGTCCACGCCGTTCTGCGCCTTGAAGTCGTCCGCCAGCCAGTTCATCACCGCCTGGTCGAGGTCGTCGCCGCCGAGGTGCGTGTCACCGTTCGTCGCCTTCACCTCGAAGACGCCGTCGCCGATGTCGAGGATCGAGATATCGAACGTGCCGCCGCCGAAGTCGTAGACCGCGATCTTCTCGTTCGTCTTCTTGTCGAGGCCGTAGGCGAGCGAAGCCGCCGTCGGCTCGTTCACGATGCGCTTCACGTCAAGGCCCGCGATGCGGCCTGCGTCCTTCGTCGCCTGGCGCTGCGAGTCGTTGAAGTACGCCGGCACGGTGATGACCGCCTCCGTGATCTTCTCGCCGAGGAACGCCTCCGCGTCCTCTTTGAGCTTGCGGAGAATCATCGCCGAAATCTCCTGCGGGCTGTACTGGCGGTCGCCCACCTTCACGGCGGCGTCGCCGTTCGCCGCGCGCACCACTTCAAACGGAACCATCTTGATCTCGTCCGCCATCTCGTCGTAGCGACGGCCCATGAAGCGCTTGATCGAGTAGATCGTCGACTTCGGGTTCGTGACGGCCTGGCGTTTCGCCGCCTGGCCGACGAGCGTTTCGCCCGTCTTCGTGAACGCCACGATCGAGGGCGTCGTGCGCGCGCCCTCCTTGTTCGGGATGACGGTCGCCTGGCCGCCTTCCATCACGGCCATGCAGCTGTTCGTCGTACCCAGGTCGATGCCAAGAACTTTTGCCATGGTTACTCTTCTCTCTTTCTGTTTAAATTGTCGTCGTCGCCCGTTTCAGCAGCGACGCCAATCTAACAGCAGAACCCATGCCAATTCTCCAACGTCACTTTTCATGCGAAAAGCGCGCATTTTCCAGAAGAGGGGTTTAGCACCCTGTGTCACACATGGGTCAAAATGGCACAGTCGCGATGCGCTCACAGCAGAGGACACGGGTTTCAAGCCCGGCGGCGGAATGCGCCACGAGGTCGGCGTCGAACACGAGCGCGCCGGCGGGGGCGACGAGGATGACCGTCGAGCCGCCGAACTTGAAGTACCCCTTCTCGTCGCCCTTCGCGTGTTGGTCGCCCGTGTAGGTCTGGACGATCGTCCCGACGCCGAACGCCCCCACGTCCACGAGCCAAAAGGGACCGAACGCCGCCTCGCACTTCACGATCTGACGCTCGTTGTCCGCATAGACGTCGGGGTAGCGCAGGAGGGCGATCGGGTTCACCGAGTGGTAGAGGCCCGGCACGACGCGCACCGGCGCCGCCGTCGTGCAGGCGCAGGGGAAGTGGAAGCGGTGGTAGTCGACGGGCGCGAGGCGGATGACGGCGACGTCGTAGCGCCCGGCGGGCGCGGCGCCGTCGAAGACCGTGCGCAGCGTGCGCGTCGCGCCCTTGAGGGGGAAGGGCGTATCGGCGTCCGCGTCCAGGTAGAGGAGGAGGCGGCCGTCAGCGGGGCTTACGAGGCCCTCGCCCACGGGGCGCGAACCGGGCTTGAGGCGGCGCGTGAAGAAGTCGTTGAAGGACGCATAGTCCGCAAGCGGCTTCTCCGCCTCCTCCGCGCGGCAGCCGGGAATCGCGGCGAGGGCGGCGATGTCCTTCTTCGAGCGCGGCGCGTCGTAGCGGCGGCCCATCCAGGCGGAAACCGCCTTCGAGCCGAAGAGGACGGGCCAGAGCGTCCGCCCGAGCAGCGTCTCGTAGGCGAAGCGCAGCGCCTTGTCGCCCATGACGGACTCGACGACCCGCGCCCCGGTCTTCCGGTCAATGTATTCCACTTGCTTCATAGATAAAATGCCATTCCCCGTTTCGGTTTGAACGCAGATCGCCTTGCGAAGCATCTGCGTTCCATCATGCCATGAGTTCAGTAAAGGAGGCGACGACGAGATCGGCGGACGCGGCCTCCAGCGTCGCGCGCGGACTGGAGGTCGTGAGCGCGACGACGCGCATGCCCGCCGCGTGCGCGGCCTGGACGCCGTAGACCGCGTCCTCGAAGACCACGCAGTCCGGCGGCGCGACGCCGATCCTCGCGGCCGCCGTGAGGAAGCAGTCCGGCGCCGGCTTCCCCCGCGCGTACTGCGAGGCGTCGACGACGGCCGCGAATGCGTCGCGGATGCGCAGGCCGTCCAGCACGAAGTCGATGTTCTGCGTGGGCGCGCCCGAGGCGACCGCGCAGACGATCCCCGCGCGGCGGGCGCGGTCCAGCAGCTCGCGCGCGCCGGGCGCGAGCGCGAGGTGCGGCGCGTAGAGCGCGCGGTAGAGCGCTTCCTTCTCGTCCTCCATGCGCTTCGCCTCGTCCGCCGAGGCGGGCCGCCCCAGGATGCGCTCCATGAAGTAGCGGTTCGTGGCGCCCGTCCAGCCGATGATCTGCGCGTCCGTCAGCTCGTGCCCATAGCGGCGCGAGAAGATGTGGTAGGCCCGCACGTGGTAGGCGAGGTTGTCCACGAGCGTCCCGTCCATGTCGAAGATGTAGGCTTTCGCCCCGTCCAGAACTGCGTTCGGTTTCATTTGAAAGCTCGCGAGAGAAAGGGAACCAGGGGAAACGACAGCGCATAGAGCGCGCCGAAGACGAACAGGATCTTCCCCGATGCGCGCTCCAGGCCGCGCCACGGCGGATTTTCGGGACAGGCCCGGTAGGCGCGCCCCGCCGCGCGCAGCGTCCGAACCGTCAGCGGCAGGCAGAGGAACGGCAGCAGAAGCGCACAGAGCGGAGGGACAAACGTCGCCCGTGCGGGCAAAATCCACAAGAGCAGGCACACGCCGTAAGGCAGAAGATGGCAGACGCGGTAGTAGGCGAGCGCGCCGCGCGGCCCCAGCCACGACGCGAGCGTCGCAATGCCGGCCGCCCGGTCCGACGGGATGTCCCGCATGTCGTTCCCGTGCATGACGACGCCCACGAGGGCGGCGACGGGCAGCGTGAGAAAAAGGAAGACGACGAGAGAAGAGACGGGGAAGGAACCGAAGCCGAAGAAGGACGGTGCCTCCTGCGGGTCCAGCAACGCCCAGGCGACGTAGATCTCCAATGGCCCCATCAGGAACGAGACGAACGGCACGCCGAGGCCCCGGTACTTGAACGTGATGCCCGTCGAATAGTTGACGGAGCCGAGGAACCCGAGGAAACCCGCCGCAAAGAGCGGCCCGTTGAAGCGCCAGGCCCCCCCGTCGCGGTAGAAGCAGAGCCCGACGCCCAGGAGGGACGCCGCGCCCGCGCAGGCGAGCGCGGCGTTCCGCACGGCGTCGAGGGAGACGAGGCCGTCGTGGACCTGCGGCGTCGTGCGGATTGCGCCGGGCGCGTCGTCGACGCCGCTCCGCTCGTCGCCCCACGTGTTGAGCAGGTTGACGGTCGCCTGGAAGAGGAGGCCCGCCACGAGGCCGAGCCCCCAGTGTACCCAATGCGGGTGCTTGCCATAATATCCGCAAAACCCCACGTACCACCCCGCCGCCACGAGGAACGGCACGAGCGTCGCCGTGTAGCTCCAGGGGCGGAGGAGGAGGAAGCAGGCCCGGAACTGTTCGCGCGCGGCCACGGCCCCGCTACACCCGCGTGACGTCGAAGCTCGCGCGCACGGCGGCGCGCGCGGCGGCGAGGTCGGGGAATTCGCCGCCCGCGATGAACTGCACGATCAGGTTGCCGATCGCCGTCCCCTCCGTCGGGCCCGCGAACACGTCGAGGCCCGTGGCCTGGGCGGTGAGCGCGTTGAGGTAGCCGTCCTTCGAGCCGCCGCCCACGATGTTGACCGAGGTGTAGGTCTTGCCCGTGAGCGCGGAAAGGTTCCGGATCGCGTCCGCGTAGCACCGCGCGAGCGACCGGTAGACGCACTGCACGAGTTCGCCCACCGTCGCCGGCTTCACGTCCGCCGCCGCGACGACCTCCGCGATCATCGAGTCGGGCGCGAGGAAGCGCGCGTCGTTCACGTCCACCGTGCCCGTGAACGCGGCGGCGGCCTTCGCGGCCGCCTCCAGGTCGGCGAAGGAGTACGTGCGTCCCGGCTCGTGGTCGGCGAGCGTCCAGGAGGCCGCGCGCGCCTTGCCCTCCACGTAGGCGACGCCGTTCAGTTCGCGGCGGATGCTCTGGACCATCCAGAGGCCCATGATGTTCTTGAGGTAGCGGAAGCGGTACCACGCGCCGCCCTCGTTCGTGAAGTTCGCGGCCTGGGAGGCGGGCGTCGTGATCGGCGCGTCGTTCTCGACGCCGAGGAGGGACCACGTGCCCGACGAGATGTAGACGGCCCGGTCGTCGCGCGCGGGGACGGCGAGGAAGGCGCTGCCCGTGTCGTGCGTCGCGGGGAGGACGACCTGCGCGTCGAACCCGACCGCCTCCTGCACGGCCTTCGTGAAGCCGCCGAGCGCCGTGCCCGGCATCCGCAGTTCGCCGAAGATGCGGCGCGGCAGACCGAGGCGGTCGAGGACCTCCCCGTCCCACGTCCGCGTCCCGGCGTTGACGAGGTTCGTCGTCGTCGCGTTCGTGTACTCGTTCGCGATCCGGCCCGTGAGGACGAAGTTGAGGTAGTCCGGCACCATCAGGAAGCGGTCGGCCGCCGCGAGCTGTTCGGGATGTTCGCGCCGAAGGGCCGTGAGCTGGTAGACCGTGTTGAACGGCTGCTTCTGGATGCCCGTGCGGGCGTAGAGCCCGGCGAGCGGCACGGCGGCGTCCACCACGGCGTCCATGCCCTGCGTGCGCGCGTCGCGGTAGGCCACCATGTCCGAACACGGCCGGTCCTTCCCGTCCAGGAGGATGTAGTCGACGCCCCACGTGTCGATGCCGACGGAACGCGGGATCTTGCCGAGTTCCCGGCACGTCGCAAGGCCGGCGAGGACGTTCTTCGCGAGCGCCTCGTGGTCCCAGCAGTCGTGTCCGTTCCGGCGGACCTGCGCGTTGTCGAAGCGGTAGACCTCTTCGAGGACCATCCGCCCGTCTTCGACGTGACCGAGAATGTGGCGGCCCGACGAGGCCCCGATGTCGATGGCGAGGTAGTATTTCATGGAGAGAGTATACCACAAGTCGGCCGTTGACGCGCCCGCGACGCCCGCCTACGCATGCACCGGCGAGGAGGCGCGGGAATGGACCTGGCTGCGGTAGAGCGACCAGCCGTCGGTCAGCGCGAACGCGAGGCCGCACACCCACATCGTCGGCAGGAGAAGCGCGTGGTTGCCGGACAGCTCCGCGACCATGATGACCGCCGTGATCGGCGTGCGGATCGTCGCCGCGAGGAACCCCGCCATGCCGACGAGGGCGACGGAGGCCGGATGGATGCCGAAGGACGCCGGGAAGACCGCCGAGAAGGCGATCCCGCACGCCGCGCTCAGCGTCGCGCCGCAGACGAGCGCGGGGCCGAAAACGCCGCCCGAGCCGCCCGAGCCGACCGTGAAGCTCGTCGCGAGGACCTTGAGCGCGAACACCGCGAGGAAGAGCCCCGCCGCGCCCCACGGGCCGCCCCCGCCGACGCCGAGGACCTCCGCGTCCGGCCGGAAGGCGGCGCGGATGAGGTCGTAGCCCGTGCCGAGGACGTCCGGGAAGAAGAACCCCAGAAGCCCCGTCAGGAGCCCGCCCACGGCGACCTTCGCCCACGGCGCGCCGCCCCGGTGGCGGAAGAAGCCCGACACGCTCCTGAACGTCTGGATGTAGAACTTCGCGCCGAGCGAGACGACGAGCGCGAGGACGAGGTAGGGCACGAGGCGCAGCCCGTCGTCGTAGGCGTAGGACGGCATCGCGAAGAGCGGCGTCCAGCCGTAGAAGAACGCATAGACGGTGTAGGAGACGGCCGAGGCGATGAAGGCGGGGAGAATCGCCTCGTACTCCATGTCGAGCCCGGAGTAGAGGATCTCCGCGCCGAAGAGCGCCCCCGCGAGCGGCGCGCGGAAGAGCGCGCCGATGCCGGCGGCAAGGCCCGCGAGCATGAGGCGCCGGCGCGTCGCCGCGTCCCAGTGGAAGAGGCGCGCGAGGTTCGTGCCGCACGCCGCGCCGATGAGCGTCATCGGGCCCTCGTAGCCCGCGCTGCCGCCGGAGGTGATGACGAGCGCGGAGGCGACGGCCTTCACGGGGATGACGCGCCAGGAGAGGCGGCACTTGAGGCGGTGGTAGACGTAGATTGCCGAGTCGGTGCCGCGCGCGTGCGTGCCGGGCGAGATCCACCGGATGAGCAGGGCCGCGAGCGTGGCGCCCGCCGCCGGCAGCGCGAGGAGCAGCCACCGCCGTCCGTCGCACCAGTCGGCGGGCGAGGCGAGGCCGCGCAGGAGCGAACCGCCCGATGCGAGGCGCGAGGCGTGCGCGCCGACGCCGTGGAGGAGAAACCCGTCCAGGAACGCGATCAGCCAATGGAACGCCGCCGTCACGAGCCCCACGGCGAGCCCCACGAGCGCGGACTGGACGAAGAGCCGCCCGTTGCCGGCCGAGAGGCCGCCGCCGGCGAGGAAGAACCGAAACGCCGCGATGGAGGACCTACGAAGCACCACTTTTCTTCAGGTTCGAGATCTCGCGCCCGAGCGCGGCGCCGTCCTTGCGGCTGCGCGCCTTGAGGAACATCCGGATCGGCGCGCCCTCCAGTCCGAAGCGCGCGCGCAGGGCCTTTTCGAGGTACGACCGGTAGGCGTCGGTGACGAGCTTCGGGTCGTTGACGAAGAGGCGGATCGTGAGCGGGTCGTTGCCGACCTGGAGGCCGTAGTAGACCTTGAGCCGCCGGCCCTTGATCATCGGCGCGAGCGTCTTCTTCGTCGCCGCCTCGATCGTGCGGTTGAGGACGCCCGTGGGCAGGCGCGCCTGGACGCTGGAGGCGACCGCGTCGATCGCGTCGACCGTCCGGCGCACGTTGTAGCCGCTCTTCGCGCTGCAGAAGACGACGGGGGCGAACGAGAGGAACGGCATCATCCGGCGGATGACCGCCGTCGCGTCGTCCTCCCGGATCCCCTTCTCGTGCGCGAGGTCCCACTTGTTCATGAGGATCGCGCAGGCGCGGTGCGCGTCGAGGATCTTGCCCGCGATGCGCATGTCCTGCTTCGTGGGGCCGAGCGCGCTCTCCAGGACGAGCAGCACGACGTCCGCCTCCTCGATGGCCTTCTCGCTGCGGAAGAGGGAGAAGTTGTCGACGCTCGTCTTCGACATCTGCGTGTGCTTCTTCATGCCCGCCGTGTCCACAAGCACGTAGCGGCGCGCCGCCGGGCCCGAGCCGATCGTGAACGGCACGTCCACGCAGTCGCGCGTCGTCCCCGGGATGTCGCTCACGATGACGCGCTCGGCGTTCAGGAGGCGGTTGATGTAGGAGCTCTTGCCCGCGTTCGGGCGGCCGACCACCGCGACGCGCAGGGGGCGCGCGGCCGCGGCCGCGTCGTCCGGCGGCAGCCGCGCCGTCGCGAACGCGACAAGCGCGTCGACGCCGCGCCCATGCTCGGCGGAGCAGGGGAAGACGGGCATCCCGAAGCGGGCGAACTCGTCCGCGCGCGCGTCGTCCGCCTCCGCGTCGCACTTGTTCGCCGCGATCGCGCAGGGCACGCCGCTCTCGCGCACGCGCTTGAGAACCTCCTCGTCGAGCGGCGTCACGCCCGCGCGGGCGTCGACGACGACGAGGCACACGGCCGCGTCCGCCACCGCGAGCGCGGCCTGCTGGCGCGTCTCGGCGGCGAACGGGTCGTCGCCGCCGGGCGTGCGGGCGAAGGCGAGGCCGCCCGTGTCGACGAGCATGAAGCGCTGGCCGTTCGCCTCGACCTCGCGCGCCACGCGGTCGCGCGTGACGCCCGGCTGGTCGAAGACGATCGCGATGCGCCGGCGCGCGATGCGGTTGAAGAGGGCGCTCTTGCCCACGTTGGGGCGGCCGACAATCGCGACCACGCGCCCCGGCTTCGTGACTGTGAGTTCGTCCATGGGAATCGATGGGAATGAAATGGTTAAATTTTTAAATTGTTAATAGGGGAGTGGGGAAATGAATGGGGAAATCGGGGGATTGCGGGGGACGTGTCAGAAGACGCGCTTCTTGTAGAGGTAGAAGAGGATGCCGATGATGCCGACCGCGAAGACGCCCGAGATCGCCGACAAGACCGCGAAGGCGTGCGGATACGCCTGGAGCGGCAGCGGGATGTTCATGCCGTAGGCGCTCGTGATGACGGTCGGCACGGCGAGGAGGATCGTCGCGGCGGTCATGTACTTCATCACGTTCGAGAGGTTGTTGTTGATGAGCGAGGCGAACGTGTCGAGCGTCCCGTTGAGGATGTTCGCGTGGATCGTGGCCGTCTCAAGGGCCTGCTGGTATTCGACCGCCGCGTCGTCGAGCGTGTCGGAGTCGTCCTCGGAGAGGTTGAGCTGGCGCGCGTGGTCGAGGCGGTTGATGAGGATGTTGTCGGCCTTGAGCGAGGTGGAGAAGTAGACGAGCGACTTCTGGTAGGTGAGCAGCTTCAGGAGAACCTCGTTCGAGATGGACTCGTGGAGGGAGTCCTCCAGATCCTCGATCTTCGCGTGCATGTCGCGGAGGTAGCGCAGGAAGAGGACGGCCGCGTGCCAGAGGAGGCGGAACATGAAGCGGTTGCGCTCGTCGGGCGGGCAGACGCGGCGGATCTGGTCGAGGAAGGCGTTCGTGACGGGCGTCGTCTGCGAGCAGATGGTGATCACGCTCAGGTCGAAGAGGACAATGCCCAGGGGGAGCGTCTCGTAGGGGAGGACGCTCTCGTCGTCCTCGTCCCCCCGCACGGGCAGCGGCACGTGGACGATGACGAGGTGGAAGCCGTCCTCGCTCTCGAAGCGCGGCCGCTCCTCGCGGTCGAGCGGGTCGGTGAGGAAGTCGCGCGGCACCTGCGAGAAGCTAAGCACGCGTTCAAGCTCGGCCGTCGTCGGCTCCGCAAGGTTGATCCAGCACGATTCGCAGAGTTCGACCGTCTCCTTGAGACCGCCGTTTTCCCATTTGTAGATTGTCATCATGCCGGATACCTCCTTTCGCCTTAAAAAAAAGACCGCATTAGTTTCTCACGCTTCGCGTGATTATGCAACCCCAAAAACACGGAAACCGCATGGGCCCTTCAACCGGGAAAGCGGTTGAGGGGCCCATGGGGCGGGCGTTCGGCCGGTAGGCCGCACGGCGGCCGAACCGCCGTCAATACGCCGCCGGCGCGACGACCGTCTGCTGGACGGCCGGCGCCACCACCGGGGGCGGAGGCGGCGCAACCGGCTGCTGGACGACCGGCTGCTGGACGACGACGGGCTGCTGCACCACGACGGGCTGCTGGACGACGGGCTGCGCAACGACCGTCGTCGCCGTGTACCCCGGCGCGTAGTAGGCGTAGCCGGCGGCGTCGTACCAGACGTTGTCGTACCAGCAGCTGCGGTAGTGGGGATGGATGAGACCGCGCCGCCAGCCGACGAGGCTCGGCGGGCCGGGGCGGCGGTGGAAGCCGGGCCCGTAGCCCCAGCGCGGCGGAGGCGGAGGCGGCGGCGGGCGGTGGAAGCCCATGGGGCCGTGATGCCGGGGCGGCGGAGGCGGCGGGCGGTGGAAGCCCATGGGGCCGTGA
>CAKUCX010000069.1 GCA_934643865.1 uncultured Kiritimatiellota bacterium | reverse complement strand
CGGTGGCCCTCGTCGCGGCGCTGTTCGCCCTGCGGCCCGCGCTCGCGGTGCGCCCGCTCGACGCGCTGGAGGCGCGCCCGCAGCGGCGGCGTCGCGGCATGGCGGTCGCCTTCGCGTGCGGCTTCGCGGCGTTCGTCGCCGTCGAGGTGTGGGGCGCGTCCCTCATGCGGGGGTTCGTGCCGAGCAAGGAATGGCCCGACGCGATCGTCTCGATCCTGCCCGAGGGCGTCAGTTCGTTCGACGTCGAGAAGCTGCGGGCGCTTCCAGGCGTGAAGCGAATCTCCGAGCTCTGCCCGCTCCAGCTCGACTTCGACCCCGAAGAGGAGATGACGCTTCGCGGCGGGGGCGGCCTTCCGCCGCGCGGGCCGCGCCGGAAGCCCTGCCGGAACGCGCTCTTCCTCGCGGCGGAATGGCTGCCGGATTTCACGTTCGTGGAGGGGACGCGGGAGGCGGCCGTGAAGGCCCTCGCGGCGTCCGGCGGCTGCGTGATCGCCGAGATGATCAGCCGCGCGCGGAACCTGCACGTGGGCGACACGCTGCGCGTCGCCCTGCCGGGACGGGGGCCGAAGACGGTCGCCGCGCTGCCGGTCGTCGGCGTCGTCGACCTCAACTGGCACATGGTGACGAGCCGGGGCCTCGTGCGGGGCCTCAACGGCGCGCCCGTGATGACGGACGGCCCCGTCTTCGTCTCCTTCGACACGCTTGAATCGCTCGACCCGCGCCCGGCGGCGGCCGTCAAGATGACGCATCTGTGGGTCGAGTACGTGCCGGCCTTCTTGAAGGAGAAGGGCGTCTTCCCTGCCGGGCGCGCCGTCGAGGCCGCCATTGCGCAGGCCCTCGGCCTCTCGCCCGGCGACCAGCCCGCCTCGACCGTGCGCCTCCATGCGCGCGATGAGATCGCGGACGGGACGCTCGCGCACGGCTCCGACCTGATCGGGCAGATGGCGCGCGTGCCGTTCATCTTCCTCGCCGTTCTCTCGCTCGGGTTCGTCGCGATGCTCGTCGCGGACGCCGACGCGGCGAAGCACGCCTTCGCCGTCCTGCGCGCGGTGGGCGCGACGCGCGCCCAGCTCGCGGCGCGCCTTGCGGGCGGCGCGCTGCGCACGGCGGCCTGGGGCGTCCTCTTCGGCCTTCCCGCCGGCGCGCTCGCCGGCTGGCTCTTCTCGTTCCGGACGGCGCGCATCTGGCCGGGCATGCCGCACTACTTCGTCGTGCCCTGGGGCGTCATCGCCGAGGGGACGCTCGGCGCGCTCGTCTTCGTCCTTGCCGTCGCCGTCCCGACCGCGCTCGTCCTCGTGGGACGCGGCGCGCCGGGGACGGCGCGCCCGACCGCCTAGTCCTCCCATGAACGCCTGGCTCCAGCTCTTTCGCCTTCCGAACCTGCCGACGGCCCCCGGCGACGCGCTCGCGGGCGCGGCGGTCGCGATGGCGCTTGCGGGCGGCGGGGACGTGCGCCGCGCGCTCGTCGCGGGCGCGGCGGCGCTCTTCTTCTACCTTTACGGCCTTGCCGACAACGACCTCGTCGGGGCGGAGGAGGATGCGCGGACGACGCCCGGCCGACCGATCCCGAGCGGCGCCGTGTCCCTGCGCGCGGCGAAGGCCGCGCGCGCGGTCTGCCTCTTCTGCGCGCTCCTCCTGGGCGCGCTCTTCGGCCTCCCGCCCGCCTGGTGGCTCGTCGCGGCGGCTCTCACGGGCCTGATCGGCCTCTACAACCGCGCGAAGGGCGTGTGGGCGATGGGCCTCTGCCGCGGGCTGAGCGTCCTCGGCGGCGCGGCGGCGGCGGGCGGGGGCGTCTGCGCGGCGAGGCCCGCCCTCGCGCTGGGGAGCCTCGCGCTCGGCTGGACGCTCTACGTCGCGGCGGTGACAAGGCTTTCCGAGGGCGAAGAGCGCGCGCGGGAGGGGCTTGGGCGCGGGCGCTTTCTGCTGGGCCTCGCGGCGTGGGCGCCGCTTGCGGCCGGCGCGTTCTTCCCCGCCCCGCGCCTTCTCCTTCTGCCGTTCATCGGCTGCCTCTGGACGTTCGTGACGTGGTGCATGGCCGTCGCGCCGCTCGGCGGGTCGCACGCACCGGCCGCGCGGCGCGCGGCCGTCGGGCGCACGGTCGGCGCGCTTCTCTACCTGCAGATCGGTTTTCTGCTCGTCCAGCCGACGCGCGCGTTCCTCGTCGCGGCCCTCCTCCTCTGGCTCGCCGCGCGCCTCATCCGCCGCCACGCGCCGTCCATCTGCGGCTCGTAGGGACGCCGCTCACCGGTTCAGGAGATCGCTGACGACGCTCTCGTCCGGCGGGAAGGCGAGCGTGAAGTCGAGCGAGGAGACGCCGAAGAAGGCCGGCGCCTCGGCGGAGACGTCCACGTCGTCGAAGTCGCCCTCGCCCCGGAAGCCGACGCTTTCGACGGCGTCGTCGGCGGACTCGCCGCGAAGGCTGACGAACACCGTGCCGCTGCGCAGGAACGCGATCAGGTCGGCGTCCCGCTTCGCGTCGAGCCAGCCGTCCGTCCCCGTCGCATAGGCCGCGTAGACGGACGAGAAGGCCGGCTCATCGCTCGCGAGGAGCGCGCCGTCGAGATAGATCTGGAAGCCGAGCAGCCCGCGCGCCGCACGCCCCGTCTTCGCCGCCCGCCGCGCAACGTCCTTGATCGTGCGGACTGTGAGGCGATGCCAGCGTCCGGCTTCGAGCCGTTCCGTCCCCCGCAGCCTGAAGACGTGCGGCGACGTCGTCGTCACGGCGCGCCGCGCGCCCAGCTGGAGCCCCGCGTGCCGGATGGCGGCCGCCGGCGCGAGATCGGCGCGCGAGGCGTAGACGCAGAGGTTTGTCACGGGCTTCGCCCCCCCGGTGTCCACGTTGAGCCAGAGGGCGAGCTTGTCCTTCGGGTCGATGTCGGGCATGGCGTCGAAGGAGGGCGTGAACTGGAGCGTCGTGTCGATGTAGACCTCGGACGCGGGCCGGAACGTCTTCCAGCGGATGTCGTCAAGCGAGACGGGCGGCGATTCGAGGACGGCGGCGCGCAGCGTCCCCGCGACGGCGAGACAGAGCGCGGCGCAGCTTCTCCGCCACGCCGCCAGGCGGCCCCGCCGCCCGTTCTCTCCCACAGCCTGCATGGCGGGAATCATAGCATAAGGCCCGCCGCGCGGCAACCGCCCGCGCCGGGCGGCCGCCATGCGCCGGCCGGCGCGCCTCAGGCGTCCGCGCGCTTCGAGATGCGCGAGCCGACGAGCGCGTAGAAGAGCACGTAGGCGAAGAGGCCGATCGTCATCCAGTAGCTGTTGAGGATGCCGACCTTGTCGGCCACGAAGCCCTGGACCGGGAGGAGCAGGCCGCCCACGACCATCGCCATGAAGATGCCCGAACCCATCGGCACGTACTTGCCAAGGCCCTCCGCCGCCATGTTGAAGATGCCGCCCCACATGACGGACGTGCTCAGGCCGCAGAGCGCCATCGCGCACATCGCCATCGGGAACTCCTTGCCGAAGACGGACACCATCTTGACCGGCATGAACATCGCCGCGAGCATGAGCGCAATGCCCGTCAGCGCGCAGACCGTGATCATCGCGCGCGAGGAGATCTTCGCGCCGAGCGCACCGCCCGCGAGGCGGCCGAGCATCATGCAGAACCAGTACGCGCCGCAGACGCTGCCCGCGACGACCGGCCCGACGTAGGCGGGATTGGCGGCGCCGCCGATCTTCTCCGTCGTCATGTAGAGCATCGCCATGTTCGGGATGCCCGACTCGATGACGATGTAGGTGAAGATCGCCACGGCGCCCAGCGTGAAGTGGCGGAACTTGAGCGTCGCCACGATGTCGGCCACCACCGACGTGCGGCCCGCCTTCTCCTCGGCCGTCTCCAGGTGCGGCTCGGGAATCTGCGAGAACGCGATCACGACGAACGCCACCGCGAAGATCGCCATCGCGATCACGAGCGCCGGCACGGCCTGGCCCACGTGCGCCTTCGCGACCTCGCCGCCGACGAGCCAGCCGAGAATCATCGGGGAGAGCGTCGCGCCGATCGAGTTGAGCGAACAGCCGAACTGCACGAGCTGGTTGCCCTTGTTGCCGCCGCCGCCGAGCGTGTTCAGGAGCGGGTTCACGACGAGGTTCAGGAGGCACATCGAGAAGCCCGCCACGAACGCGCCCGCCACGTACACGGAGAACGCGCTCTCCTTGCCGCAGTACGCCGCCGCGAGCTGCACGCCCACGCCGAGGAAGCCGACGGCCGCCGCGAGGAGCGACGTGAACTTGTAGCCCTTGCGCTTGAGGATGAGCCCGCCGGGGATGCCCATGAAGAAGTAGGCGAAGAAGTTCGCGGCCGAACCGAGCTGCGAGGCCATGTTGGAGGCGCCGAACTGGTTCTTGAGGATCGGGCCCATCGCGCCGGCGAAGTTCGTGACGAACGCGATCATGAAGAAGAGGGCGAAGCACACGCCGATTGCGAGGACGTTGCCCTTCGATTGACTTTGATTGGACATGAGTTGGTTTCCCTTTTTAGTAGTTAAGTAATTAAGTAGTTAAGTAGTTAAGTAAGTAGTTAAGTAGTTAAGTAAGTAGTAGTTAAGTTGACAGGTCGTTAAGCAGTGAAGTGGTTAAGTCATTCAGTTGGTAGGTCGCTGAGGCATGAAACGGTCCCGATGGTCCCTGCCGGTCAACTGAACCACTTGACGACTTAACCACTTAACGTCTTAAACGAGGTGGGCCCCCGCGCTCGGCTTGATGACCGCGCAGGTCGGCGCGTCGCCGTAGGCCGTCTTGTAGGCGGCCGTGATCGCGGCGGCGATCTTGTCCGCCGCCTCGGGCTTCACGAGCAGGCAGCAGCTGCCGCCGAAACCACCGCCGGAGAGGCGCGCGCCGAGGACTTCGGGAATCGCCTTGGCGGCGTCGACGATCGTGTCGAGCTCCTCGCAGGAGTTCTCGAACCAGCTGCGGCTCGATTCGTGCGAGTCGAACATGAGCGCGCCGAAGCCGGCGAGGTCGCCCTTCTCCAGCAGCGCCGCACCGCGCAGCACGCGCTCGTCCTCGCCGATCGGGTGGACGGCGCGCTTGGCCGTCGTCTCGGAGAGACCGCCGCGATAGAGGATCCACTCGGCGCAGGAGACGTCGCGGAGGTGCGTGACCGGGTGCTTCAGGACGCCCGCGAAGTACTTCGCCGCGTCCTCGCACGCCTGGCGGCGGCAGGCGTAGGCGCCGTCGACGAGCGCGTGCTTCGCATTCGACTTCACCATCATGAACGCGACCGAGGGGCCGAGGTCCACGTTCTCGAACGTGCAGGTGCGGAAGTCGCTCTTCACGAGGCCGCCCTCCTTGCCGTAGAGCGAGGAGGCCTGGTCGAGGAGGCCGCACGGGCATCCGGCGAACGTGTGCTCCGCCTTCTGGCCGATCTTCGCGAGCGCCGTCCTGTCCTTCTCGACGCCGTAGAGCTTGCAGAGCGCGAGGGCCGTACACATCTCAAGCGCGGCGGACGAGGAGAGGCCCGCGCCGAGCGGGATGTTGCCGAGGAACATGCCCTTCCAGCCCTTGCCCGCCTTGGCGGGCTCGTCGTCGAAGAGCCAGTTGAACGTGCCCGTCACGTAGTTCTGCCACGTCATCTCCTTCGCGGGCCGGACGTCCGAAATGTCGAACGAGACCGTCTCCATGAGGTCGCCCGCCGTGAGGGTACACGTCGTGTCGGCCGACGGCGCGACCGCGAAGAAGGTCCCCTTGTCGATGGCGGCCGAGAAGACGTAGCCTTCGTTGTAGTCGGTGTGGTTCCCCAGCACCTCGATGCGTCCCGGGGCATACGCCACCGCTGCGGGCTTTACGCCGTAGAGTTTCTCGAACTTGGCCATCAGCTCATCGTAGACTGCCTGATTCTGCATGAACACTCCTTGTAAAAGTTTGAATTGTCTTGAGTATGGACTATCGGCAGGGAAAAGTCAAGCCCGCCGCGCCGAATTGACGACGCGCGGGCGGCCTTCGGCGGCGGCGAGGAGCATGCCGAGCGTATGGCCGCCGGCAGCGGCGCGGACGGCGGGGAAGAAGTCGGACGTGCGCGAATTCCTGTTCCCCAAGAGGCGGGTTGGACGGTTGAATCGTGCGGAGCGTCAGGCGCAGCGGTAGCGGAGCCCCTTTGCCAACCCTCGGAGTTTCCATACCCCGTTGTTCAGTGACGCATTACCCGCACATTCAATCCCCACTTGCGGACGCGGGGAGAATGGAGTAGAATACGCGCCGAAAGGACGATTGGACATGAGCGACAAGTTTCTCATCCGCTGCAAGCCGCAGCAGGGCTACAACAAGATCTTCGACGTGGGCGAGCGCAAGATGAAGCTGACGAAGTTCGGCGTCGTCAAACTCGCGGCGGGCACGGCCTACTCGGACAACACGGGCGAAATGGAGGTGGCGCTCGTCCTCATCGGCGGCAACTTCAAGGCGCACGGCGACGGCTGGGCGTTCGAGGTCGCCGACGGCCGCACGAGCCCCTTCACGGGCAAGCCCCACTGCCTCTACCTGCCCCGCCGCACGGCCTACACGCTGGAGGCGACGACGGACGTCGAATTCGCCTTCAACGGCTCGCCCGCCACGCGCGACACCGCGAAGCCCACCCTCATCAAGCCCGCCGACACGCGCCACATCGAACTCGGCAAGGACAACTGGACGCGCACGAGCGAAATCATCCTCGACGAGACGTTCGACAGCGAGCACCTCTACATCGGCGAAGGCATGATTCCGAGCGGCAACTGGAGCGGCTACCCGAGCCACCGCCACGACGTGAACAACCCGCCCGCCGAGCTGGACATGGAGGAGACCTACTTCTACCTCTTCGACCCCGTTCAGGGCTTCGGCTTCCAGAGCATCTACACGCCGGACGGCGCCCTCAACGAAGCCTACCGCGTGCAGGACCACGACACCGTCGCGATCGCGGAGGGCTACCACCCCCTCGTCGGCGCCCCCGGCTACCAGATGTACTACCTCTGGACGATGGCGGGCAGCCAGGGACGCGGCCTCGTCTCTTCGATGGACCCCGCCCACGCCTGGGTCAGGCAGCAGGGCTAAAGCCCCCACGCGCGCAGCGGCTCGACCGGCAGGCCCATGATGTTCTCGTGGCTGCCGGTGTAGGACGCCACCACAAGCCCGCCGCTTTCGTCGATGTCGTATGCGCCCGCGCGGTCAACCGGGCGGACGCGCGCGACGTAGGCGTCGATGTCGGCCTCCGACAGGACGCGGAACGTCACGTCGGAGCGCTCGCACGCCATGCGGACGGCGCCGGAGGCGTCTCGGTAGGCGACGCCCGTGAAGACCGTGTGCGTCCGCCCCGAAAGCTCCCGCAGAAAGTCCTTCGCCTCGGCGAGGTCGCGCGGCTTGCCGTAGATCTTCCCGCCGAGCCAGACGATCGTGTCCGCCGCGAGGGCGGGCGCACGCGGGCAGGCGCGCAGCTTGAGGAGGGCGTTTTCGCGGACGGTGCGCGCGGGGTCGTGCGGGAATGTCACTTCGGGGGCGTGCGTCGCGAGAACGTCAAACGGCACGCCCAACGCCTCAAGGATGCGCGCCCTGCGCGGCGACTGCGAGGCAAGCGTCAACGGCATCGTCGATCTCCTTTGGAATCAGAATGGGCAGCGCGTGTTCCGTGCCGGGCACGGTCGCCACGCAGGCCTGTGGAAAGACCGTCTTCAGGTAGGCGGCGTTCTCCGGCCGCACAATGCCGTCGCGCGCGCTCTGAAAGATGAAGACGGGGAACGGGGGGCGGGAAGCGGGGGAGCGAGGGAACGTCCGCTCCAGGTCGGCGCGGAGGTCGGTGTCGAGCAGGTACCGAAGGCCGCGCGCCAGATTTTCGGGGACGTCGACGAGATAGGGATTCGGCCTCCCTTCGGGGACGCCGAAGAAGCCCTCTCCCTGGGTCAGCTCAAGCCCCTTGCGGAGCGCGGCGAGGCGGTACGCGCCCAGGCCCTTCCAGCCTGTCGCCGGGTCTTCCATCATGCGCGGCGTCGCCGCGAGGAGGACGAGGCCCGCGATGCGGTCCGGGCGCCGGCAGGCGAGCCGCAACGCCATGCTGCCGCCCATCGACCAGCCGACGAGGAGATGCCGGGCGTCCGGGGCCGCGTCGAAGGCGCGCGCGGCGAGGCCGTCGAGCTGCTCGACGTAGGAGAAAAGACGGCATCCCGGAATCCGGGACACGAAGGTGCAGAGATTCCACGCATGCGGCGAGGCCGCCCAGCCATTGAAGACGAACACGCGCGGCGAAGCCGCACGCGCCTTCCCGAGCGCGCGCAGGCGCGCCGCCAGAAACGCGATCTCGCGCCCCCTCCCGCGCTCGTAGTCCCCGTCCGCCATGTGGGTTAAGTAGTTAAGTGGTTAAGTAGTTAAGTAGTTAAGTGGTTAAGTAGTTAAGTATAAGTGGTTAAGTGGTTAAGTTGGTGGTTAAGTTATAGGACCGGAGACGAAATATGGTGATTTTTTGCCGCAAAGAACACAAAGACCGCAAAGGCTTTGTGACGTTGTGTTCTTTGTGGCTTACAATATTTGATTGACGAAGGAATCGTGGTTAAGTTAAGTGGTTCAATTGTTCAGTCATGCGGACAAGGACGCCATGATCGTGGTACGAAGAGACTTAACTACTTAACTACTTAACCACTTAATCTAACTCAGCATCTCCCGCGCCTGCGCATAGACGTTGTCGACGGTGAAGCCGAACTGCTCGGCGAGAACCTTGTAGGGGGCCGAGGCGCCGAACGTGTCGAGCGTGACGTAGCGCGTCGTCGCGGAGTTGATCGCGTAGCGCTCCCAGCCGAACGTCACGCCGGCCTCCACGATCACGCGCTTCGCGCACGTGCCGGGCACGACGCTCTCGCGGTAGGCGAGCGGCTGGCGCTCGAAGAGCTCGCGGCACGGCATCGAGACGACGCGCGCGCTGCGGCCCGTCTCGGCGAGGCGCTTGGCGGCCTCGATGCAGAGCGCCACCTCGCTGCCCGTCGCGAGGAAGAGGACGTCGGGCATCGGGCTCGCCTCCCAGATGACGTAGGCCCCCTTCGCGACCTTCTCCGGCGAGACGCCCTCCAGGACGGGCAGGTTCTGGCGGCTCGTGAGGATGCACGACGGGCCGTCCTTGCGCTGCAGCATCGCAAGCCAGCACGCGCCCGTCTCGTTCGCGTCGGCGGGACGGAACGTGCAGAGGTTCGGCGTCGTGCGCAGCATGGCGAGCTGCTCGACGGGCTCGTGCGTCGGGCCGTCCTCGCCCACGTAGAAGGAGTCGTGCGAGAAGACCCACAGCGACGGCAGGCCCATGAGGGCCGCGAGGCGCATCGCCGGCTTGCAGTAGTCGCTGAAGACGGCGAACGTCGCGCCGAACGCGCGGTAGCCGCCGTGGGCGACGAGGCCGTTCACGATCGCGCTCATGCCGAGTTCGCGGATGCCCCAGTGGAAGTTGCGCCCGGAGAAGTCCGAGGCGGAGTTCCAGCCGAACGGCTTGAGGTTCGTCTTGTTCGAGGGTTCGAGGTCGGCGGAGCCGCCCACGAGGAACGGCACCTCGGCGGCGAGGGCGCTCATCACCGCGCCGCAGGCGTTGCGCGTGGCGACGGGCTTGGCGGGGTCGAAGGCGGGCAGCTTCGCCTCCAGCCTCTGCGGCAGGTAGCCGTGCTGGGCCGCGTCGCGCGCGGCGGCGAGGTCGGCATGCGCAGCCGTCCAGTCGCGCAGTGCCTTCTTCCAGCGCAGATTCATGCGGTGGCACGCCGCGCCGCGGTCCTCGAACCAGTCGTAGACGTCGCCGGGCACGTCGAAGGACTTCTCCGGGTCGAACCCGAGGTTCCGCTTGAGCCCGGCCAGCTCCTCCGCGCCAAGAGGCGCGCCGTGGCAGGCGCTCGTGTCCTGCTTCGTGGGGCAGCCCTTGCCAATGTGCGTCTTCGCGATGATGAGCGTGGGGCGGCCGACGACCTTGACGGCCTTGCGGAAGGCGCGGTCGATCGCGTCGAAGTCGTGTCCGTCGCAGTCGAAGACCTTCCAGCCGTACGCCTCGAAGCGCGCGCGCGTGTCGTCCGCGAGCGCGAGGTCGGCCGTCCCCTCGATCGTGATGTTGTTCGAGTCGTAGACGAGGCAGAGCCGGTCAAGCTTGAGCGCGCCCGCGAGCGAGCAGGCCTCGTGGGAGATGCCTTCCTCCAGGTCACCGTCGCCGCAGAAGACCCACGTGCGGTGGTCTACGACGGGCGTCTCGGGATCCGTGTTCCAGCGCGCGGCGTCCATGCGCTCGGCAATCGCCATGCCCACGGCCATCGCGATGCCCTGGCCGAGCGGCCCCGTCGTCACCTCCACGCCCGGCAGCAGGCCGCGCTCGGGGTGGCCTGCGCAGCGGGAGCCGAGCTGGCGGAAGGTCTTGAGTTCGTCGAGCTTCAGGTCGCCCGCGCCCGCGAGGTGGAGGAGCGCGTAGACGAGCGACGAGCCGTGCCCGCCCGAAAAGACGAGGCGGTCGCGGTCGGGCCAGGCGACGTCCTTGGGGTCGAAGGCGAGGAACTTGAGCCAGAGGGACGCCGCGACGTCCGCGAGGCCGAGCGCGACGCCGGGGTGGCCGCTCTTCGCCTGCTCCACCATGTCCGCCGCGAGACAGCGGATCGTGTCGGCCGCGAGTTTCAGTTGATCATTCGTCAGTTTCATGTTTCATGCCTTGTTTTCGAGGGTTGGAATCGTGCGCTCCGGGCTCCCGGACGACGCGGCGGCTCAGCCCACGCCGAAGAAGGCGGGGACGGCCGCAGAGAGGGCCTTGAGGGCGCACGCGAGGTTCTGGCGGTACTGGTCGGCCGTGACGCCGGCGCCGGCCACGTCCGAGACGGCCTTGATCGCGCGGGCCTTCACGCCCGCCCGGCAGGCGACGTGCGCAATCGCGGCCCCCTCCATATCGCGGAGGTCGGCCTGGACGTCCTCGACGAGGAAGCGGTAGTCGGCAGGCGAATCGTTGAAGCGGTCGCCCGTCGCGAGCAGGGCCTCGGGGAGCGCGTTCCCCGCGCAATCCAGCGGAATCTCGCGCGACGCATACTCGTTGAGCGTGCCGACCTTCGTGCCGTTGACCTGCGCGAGGTCGAAGTCGTACTGCACGGCCGCACGGACGCGGTAGACCTCCGCGACCCGCATCGGCGCGCGGAGCGCCCCCGCGACGCCGACGTTCAGCAGGACTTCGGGGTTGAAGCGCGCGAGCGCAAGCTGCGCGGCGGCGGCGGCGTTCACCTTGCCGACGCCGGAGACGACAACGGCGGTCGGCTCGCCCGCGAGCGTGCTCGTCACGATGCGGCGGCCGAACGCCGCCGCCTCCGCAACGTCGGCGAAGTGCGCCGTGACGGCGGCCGCCTCGCTGTCCATCGCGACGACGAAGACCTTGCGGAGGCTCACGTGAAGAGGACCTCCTGGCCGTGGAACATGAAGTTGCCCCCGACGACGTACTGCATCGCGGTGGGCGAGAAGCGGTCCTGCACCGTGATGTGCAGGTGCCCGGCGAGAATCGCCTTCAGGAGCGGCTCGCGCCTGAGGGAGGCGATGAAATCACGCGTCACGACGTCGACCTGCTGCCGGCGGTAGTCGCCGCGCGCGTCCGGCAGGGCGGCGGACGCGAACGTGCGCCCCGCGCGCCAGAACTTCTCGTGCGCCCGCCAGATGTGCGCCGAGAAGAAGGGAACGTGCATGCAGAGGACGATTGGCAGGCCCTTCTTCACCTCGGCGGCGAAGCGTTCGACCTGGCGCGCCGTCACGTAGCCGTACACGTCGTCAAGCGTCACGAAGTTGACGCCGTGTACGACGGTGGACGCGAGTTCGATGTCGAAGGGGTAGGCGGCCGCAACCGGCGCGCGCGTCTTCGCCTTGTGCGCCTCGCTGTTCTCGTCCTTCCCGAGCCACATGTTCGGCGAGAACTCGTGGTTGCCGACCGCGCCGCACAGGCCCGCGCCGAAGTGCTTCTTCACGAGGTCGAAGTTCGCGCGGCTCTGCCAGTCGATGAGGTCGCCCGTGTGGACGACGTAGTCGACGTTCTCCTTCGCCCAGGCGAGCGAATCGCACAATGCCTCCTCCTGGCGCCCGCCGAACGTCTTCGTGCGGATCTCGCGCAGCTTCTGCTTCTTCGCGTCCTCGTCCGGGTACGCAGCCGTGAAGTGCGTGTCGGAGATGTGCAGGACGGAGAACGGCTTCTCCAGACCGATGTGGACGTGCTGGTAGGCAAGGACAAGACGCTCGAACTTGCCGCGCGCGGGGAAGACGGCCGGATCGTCCTTGCCGAGGGACGGCAGCGCCGAGACGGCGAAAAGCCCGCCGAGAAAGCCTCTTCGTGTGAACTTCATGGACCCTCCAGTCTCTTTCTTTATTTTATTAAGTCGCTTCGCTTTAAGTGGTTAAGTCGCTTCGCGTTAAGTGGTTAAGTAGTTAAGTTGGAATCATTCTATGGCTCAACTCCTTAACCACTTAACTACTTAACCACTTAACTACTTAACCACTTAATCATCCAGCTTCCGCCGGATGACGCGCTTGGCCTTGCCCTCCGTGCGCGGCAGCGCGCCGATCGGGAAGACCTCGCCCTTCGGGAGGAAGCCGAGGCGCTCCTTCAGGTGTTTCGCGACGGTGTGGCCCGTCACGCCCGGCTCGGCCTCGACGTTGACCGTGACGTCCGTCATGCCGTGGCGCTCTTCGAGGATGATCTGGAACTCGTCCTTGACGCCGGGGATCTCCATGAGCGCCTGCTCGACCTGGCGCGGGTAGAAGTTGACGCCCTTGACGATGAGCATGTCGTCCGTGCGGCCCGTGATGCGGTCGATCCTGAGCGAGGTGCGGCCGCACGCGCACGTCTCGCGCGAGAGGATGCGACAGATGTCGTGCGTGCGGTAGCGGATGATCGGCATCGCCTCGCGCGTGAGGGACGTGAAGACGAGCTCGCCGAACGCGCCGTCGGGCAGGACGTCGCCCGTCACGGGGTCGATGACCTCCGTGATGTACTGGTCCTCGAACACGTGGAGGCCGCAGTGGCAGCGGCAGTCCTGACCCGTCGTGCCGATGCCGCCCGTCTCGGTCATGCCGTAGATGTCGAAGCACTCGATGTGGAGGCGCGCCTCGATCTTCCTGCGCATCTCGTCCGAGAACGTCTCCGAGCCGAAGATGCCCACGCGCAGGGAGGGGATGTCGTGGTCGCCCGCCGCCTCCGCGTCGAGCTTCTCGATGATGCGCGGCACGTAGGAGACGACGGAGCAGAAGCCCTTCACGCGGAAGTCGCGCATGAGCTTGATCTGGCGCTCCGTGTTGCCGCTGGAGGCGGGCACGCAGAAGAGCCCGGCCTTGCGGCAGCCGTGGTAGCAGCCGAAGCCACCGTTGAAGAGGCCGAACGTCGGCATGATCTGGAAGGCGTCGCCCGCCTCCAGGCCCGCCATCGTGTAGCAGCGCGCCATGCAGTCGGCCCACTGGTTGAGGTCGTTCTTCGTGTAGGCCATCACGACGGGCGTTCCGGTGGAGCCGGAGGACATGTGGAACTCCAGCAGCTCCCGGCGCGACACCGTACACATCTTGAGCGGGTAAGCGTCGCGGAAGTCGTCCTTCGTGAGGAAGGGGATACGCCTCAGGTCGTCGAGCGACTTGACGTCCTCGGGGTTTCCGAAGCCCCGGCTCAGCAGGAGCCGCCGGCTCCACTCGTTCGTCCACACGCGCCTCAGCGACTTCTGCAGGCCCTTGAGCTGCACGTCCGCGAGCTGGTCGCGCGACATCGTTTCGGCTTCACGATTCCAGAACTGCATCGTCTGCTCCTTACGTCCGCATCACTGCGCCACGGCGGCGCGGCCGCGGTCGAACGCCATGCGGTTGAGGTCGAGGAACTTCGCCTTGGGGCCCGCGAAGCTCTCCTCCAGCGCCTTCGCCCACTGCGACTCCTTGAAGGGCGTGAGCGCGGAGAGGGCGCCGGCGAGCACCATGTTCATCGTGCGGGCGTTGCCGACCTCCTCGGCGATCTTCTGGGCGTCGATGACGCATGCGTCGGGGAACGCCTTCGCGAGGCGCGTCTCGAAGTCCGTGACGGGCTGCTGGAGGCCGCTCGACACCGTGACGGGCACGAGATCGACGTTGTTCATCAGCACCTTGCCGTCCTTCGCGAGGAAGTGCTTCCAGCGCAGGGCCTCCAGGCGGTCGAACGCGACGAGGATGTCGCTCTGCCCTTCCGGGATGATCGGCGAGCGGACCTCCGTGCCGAAGCGCACGCTCGAAATCACGCTGCCGCCGCGCTGGGCCATGCCGTGGATCTCGCTCTTCTTCACGTCCATGCCGGCGATCGCCGCCGTGCGCGCGAGCATGTTCGCCGTGAGCAGGATGCCCTGCCCGCCGACGCCGACGAGGGAAACGTTGATGGTCTTCATGGGAAGCTTCCTCACTCGGCGCGCGCGACGGTCAGCTCGGGGTCCAGCTCCTGGAGCCGGGACTCGATGCCCTGCTTGAGCGTCATGAGCGCGTAGGGGCAGCTGCCGCAGTGCCCGACGAGCTTGAGGGTGACGGTCTTCCCCTCCATCTTCACGAATTCGAGATCGCCGCCGTCCTGCTGGAGCATGGGGCGGAGTTCTTCGAGCTTGGCCTTGACCTGTTCTTCGAGATTCATCTCGTGTTTCTCCTTGAAATGACCTACGGGGAGTATAGCATTTATTCGAACCGGATGGAAGCGGCGCGCCCGTGCGCGTCCAGCCCCTCCACCTGCGCGAACGCCTCGATCGTCGCCCGCGTCTCGGCGAGGTCGCCCCGCGTGAAGGCGACGAACGAATGGCGGCGGCGGAAGTCGTCCGGCGTGAGGCCGTTGAACATGTTCGCCGCGCCGCCCGTCGGCAGGACGTGCGACGGGCCCGCCACGAAGTCGCCGGCCGACTCGGGCGTCCAGGCGCCCGCGAACACCGCGCCCGCCGCGCGCACGCCCTTCATGAGCCGCGTCGCGTCCCGGCACATGATCTCGAAGTGTTCGGGCGCGAAGCGGTTCACGAGCTCCAGACCCTCCTCCACGGTCGGCGTCACGCAGAAGAGGACGCCGTCGCGGTCGAAGACGCGCTGGATGAGGGCCTTGCGCGAGAGCGTTTCCGTCTGCGCGAACATCTCCCGCCTCACCGCCTCGGCGAACGCCGCGTCCGCCGTCACGAGGAGCGACTTCTCCCAGCCCGAACCGTGCTCGGCCTGGCTGAGGAGGTCGGCGGCGACCCACTTCGCGGGAACCGTGCCGTCCGCGAGGACGGCGATCTCGCTCGGACCCGCCACTTGGTCGATGCCGACGTAGCCGTACACCTGGCGCTTCGCGGCCGTCACGAACGCATTGCCCGGCCCGACAATCTTCTGCACCTTCCTCACCGTCTTCGTGCCGAACGCCATGAGGCCGATCGCCTGGATGCCGCCCACGCGGTAGACCTCCGTCGCGCCCGCGAGCCGCAGGGCGTAGAGGAGGACGGGGTTCGGCGTGCCCGTGGGCCCGGCGGGCGTGCAGGCGACGATCTCCTTCACGCCGGCCGCCTTCGCGAGGGTGACGGTCATGACGCTCGTGGAGGCGAGCGGCGCCGTGCCGCCCGGCACGTACACGCCCACGCGGTCCATCGGCGAATAGAACTCGCCCGCCGTGCCGCCCTTCGGCGTCTTCATCGTCCAAGGGGCCTTCAGCGACGCCTTCGAGAAGCGCAGCACGCGCGTGTAGGCGTCCTTCACGGCGCGCCTGAGCGCGGGCGGCACCTGCGCCTCCGCCGCCGCAAGCTCGTCCTCCGTCACGCGGAAACGCTTCGGCGTGAGATTCGCCCCCTCGAACTTCGCGACATACCGCGCGACGGCCCGGTCCCCCTCCGCGCGAATCGCCGCCAGCACCTCCGCCGCAGCCTTCTCGGCCTCCTCGGGGAACGCGCTGCGCGCGAGGAACTTCGTGACAGACCTGCTCTGCGGCTTCTCGGCCGACCATTCGACAATGCGCACCATGCTGTCTTCCTCTTGAACAAAAAAACGGCTTTCAGTCTACCAATTTCCCCGCCCGGAATCAAACCGGGCGGGGCGGGGCGCCGCCCCCCAAAAAAACGACCGGGCGCCTCACGGGCGGACGAGTTCGTAGAGGTAGGTCGCCTGCGCCGCGTCGCGCGCCGTGTCGCAGGTGAAAACGAGCGCGCCGTCCTCGACGGCCGCCGGCACCACGCCCCGACGGCTGCCGTCCGTTTCGAGGGCGTAGACCGTCACCGCGCCCGGATCGGCGACGGCGAGGCGGACGCGCGCCGTCGCGCGCGGCATCAAATAGGGCGGCGCGCCGTTCTCGAGCAGATAGCGGCCGTCGCGGTCGGCAAAGCGGTCGCCCGAATTGTAGAGGCGCGTCAGATGCGTGAGGAGCATGCGCCCGGAGACGGCTAGCGCCCGTCCGTCAAGCGCGCTTACCCAGAGGGTCGTCCGCACGCGCCCGCAGTCCGCCGCGAGCGGCCCGGCCGCGAACGCCCCCTCCTCGACACAGCCGCCGCACGTGCGGGGCGTCGTGACGGCGAACGCATTGCGCGCACGGTCGAGCGCGACCGCGCCGTCGCCGGGGAGAAGCGCCGCCGTCCCAAGCGCCGCCTCCACCTGCGCGCGCGGAAGCGCGACGTCGCCGGGATAGGCGAAGTCCTTCACGCTGCCGGCGGGGCCCGCGTCCATCGCCGTCCCGAGCTGCGCGTACCAGCCCGCCCACGGCCACGTGAGGGCATGTCCCCACACGCAGGGATGCGGCTTCGCCACGTCGAGCGCGGCGCGGCGCATGACGAGGGACGCGCGGCGCGCGAGCGGTGCCATGTCGCCGCGCAGAAAGAGGCAGAGCGCCGCGCGGTCGGCCGCCTGCGCGAGCGGGTCGCTCGCGCTCTCCAGCTTCGCGATGCGGTGGCGGCCCGGCTCAAGCGCGCGGCTGTGGTCGTGCGCCCAGAGGTAGCGCCAGGCGCCGTCCCAGTCCTGCGCGGCGGCGAGCGCACCGACGACGAGGCCCGCGCGCGACCGGTCAAGCGACGGCGCGCACCAGTTGAACTCCGTCACGACGAACGGCTTGCCCCACAGGCGCGTCATCAGCGCCTGGGCGGGGATCTCGCGCCCCTCGGCGACGTAGCGGCGGTTCGCCGTGAAGAGCGGCACGCGGTCGCCCGGCGTCCACTTCGCCCCCTCGGGCCAGGCGGGGTGGTCGTAGTAGAAGTGGTCGTCCACGTAGTCGCAGAAGGCGTCGCGCAGCGGCTGGAGGCAGAACGGCATCGAGCCGCCGTTACAGGTCGTGAGCGGCACGTCGCTCTTCACCTCGTCGCGGATGAAGGCGCGCATCTCGCGCATGAGGTCGTATTCAAGGGCGCAGAGGTCGCTCCGCGCGCCGCCGTAGCGGCTCCAGCAGCAGGGGCTCTCGTTCACCACCGAGACGAGCGCGAGCGTCGGCTCGTCGGCGTAGCGCCGCCCGGTGTGCGGATTGACATGCTCGAAGAAACCCCGGATAAAGCGCTTGAGGTTCGCGCGCGCCGCCGGGTTCACGAGATACTGGTACTTCATCTCGCCCTTCATGCCGTCCTTGTTGACGACCTTGCCGGGCTTGTCGATGCCGATCGCCTTGTAGGTCGTGCAGCGGCCGACGTGGAGGTCGACCGTCACGTAGAGGCCGCGTGCGCGGCAGGCGGCGACGAGGTTGTCAAGGCCCTCGAAGCGGGCGGGGACGGGCGTGGCCTCGTCCGGCGAGCCCTTCGTGAGCCCCATGTACTCGTTCTCGTAGTTGTGGAAGCGCACGGCGTTGTAGCCGAGGCGCACGAGGTGGTCGGCGAGGCGCGCCGCCTCCCCGGGCGTGTGGTAGCAGGCGAACGAATGGAGATTCATGCCGAAGAACTTCTGGCGCACGCCCGGCAGCCCGTCGAACTCGAAGCGCCCGTTCTTCGCGCGCAGGCGTCCATAGGCGCCGCAGACGTGCCGGGGGACGAGATCCGAGAAGTCAAGCGCCGACCCGGGCTCGATGCCGGGGCGGAGGGCGAGCGGCACGAAGGCGTCCCCCGCCGTCGCCGTCCAGGGCGTGTTGACGTCGACGATCGGCTCATGCGCCGTAAGCGCAAAGGCGATCTCCTGCACATCGCCGACGGCAAGCGCCGCGCCGCGCACGGCGGAGAAGCGCAGCGTCAGCGCGTCGGAACCCGCCTTGCGCAAAACGGAGACGACGGCGGGCCGCGCAAAGGCGAAGTCCAGAAAACGTGCGCCGTCCGCCGACGTGAGACGGAAGGACGCAGGCCGCCCGCATGCGACTTCGCCCGTCGGCGGCAGCGGCCGCGCGCGCCCGTCCACGACAAGACGCCCGCCCGCGAAGTCCGCTTCGCGCACACTTCCCTGGACGGACACGGTCTCGACCCGCCCCGCCGTCGTCGCGACCGTGCGGTACGAGACCTTGAGCGCGCCCCCTTCGACGCGCGCCGTCAGCGTGCCCGTGCAGGCGACGCCGCCCTCGACGACGGACGTGAAGGCGAGGCGTCCGTCTGGCGGCGGGGGCGCCGCGCGGACGCGCGGCGCGCCGGCCAGGCGGCCGCAGTGCCGCCAGCCCGCGCCGTGGACGATGTGGCCAAACGAGAAGTCGGGCGACGTGAGCGTCCCGCCCGCGCGTTCGGGGGCGAGCTGAAAATCACCCGCATGCGCCGCGCCTACGGCCAGCGCCAGGCCAAAGAGAATTCGCAGAAATTTGTCCATGAGGCGAGTATACCACATGCGGCCGGGTTCCTGAACCGCCGGGGGCCCGAAACGGGGGGGGGGGGGGGGGGGGGGGGGGGGGGGGGGGGGGGGGGGGGGGGGGGGGGGGGGGGGGGGGGGGGGGGGGGG
>CAKUCX010000068.1 GCA_934643865.1 uncultured Kiritimatiellota bacterium | reverse complement strand
GCCGCGCGCCGCGCGTCCGAAAGGGCCGCCGCCGCGACGCGCGCCTGTTCGGCGAAGGCCGCGCTCCGCTCGGCGCCCGTCGCGAGCGTCTGGCGCCCGGCCGCGATCCGCGCCTGGAGGGCTTCGAGGGAGGTCGTCGTCTCGGAAATCAGCATCTTGCGGCTGAGCGGCGAGGCGGCCGCCGTGCCGGGCAACCACGCCTCGGCGGCGCCGGAGCCCCAGACGAGGCCGTCGCGGGAGACGAGGCGCACGGGCGCGGCGACGCCCGCCAGCGCGGGAAGCGCCGCGAAGAGGCGGTCCGCCGAGTCGGCGACGTAGACGTTGCCGAGCAGCCGTTCCGCCGCCGCCTTGAAGTCCTCGGCGACGGTGACGACATCGAGGAGACGGGACAGCCCCACGTCGACGGGGTCGGGCGGCAGCGCGTCCGGCAGGGACGCCGGCACGAGGCGCGCGCTTCCGGCGTTCTGCGCGAGCAGCGCCTTCGCCGCCGCCTGGGCGGCGGCGCCGTCCGCCACCACCACGGCGTCGAGCCACGCGCGCAGCGCGGCCTCCAGCGCCACGCGGCAGTCGGGCGGCGCGTCGAAGCGCTCGGCGAGCGAGCCCAGAACGGTCCCCTCCGGGAGGCCGAGCGAACCGTCCAGAAGTTTCTGGGCGCCGGCGGAAAAGGCGTCGCCGGCGGACTTCGCGTCGTTCAAGAGGTCGAGCTGGGCCTCCTTCGCGGCGGCCTCGGCCTGCATCTTCCCGAAGTTCGCGCGCAGGTTCTCCAGTTCGGCGGCGAGGGCGGCACGCTGCTCCTCGGCGGCCGCGCTCGCGGCGGCGGCGGCCTCCTCGGCGGCGCGGGCCTCGGCGAGGCGCGCCTTCACGGCGGCGAGCGCCGTCTCGGCGGCGGCGGCGCTCTCGCGCAGCTGCGCCTCCTCGCTCGCGAGCCGTTCGCGCTTCACGATTTGCTCGCGCGCCTGTTCGTCGAGGCGCGCGACGGCGTCGCGCGCCTCGTTCGCGCGGCGGTCGCAGAGGACGCTCTCGGCGCGCCCCTCCTGCAGCTCCTGGCGCAGGGCGTCGATCTTCGCCGACGCCTCGCGGAAGGCGGTCTCGGCCGCGTCGAGGTCGGCGCGGGCCGTCTCCAGCCCCTCCTCCAGCAGGGCCGCCTTCTGCTCCAGGCTCTCGGCCTGCATGCCGATGTCGTCGAGCTGCTGGCGCGTGGCGTTGATCTCGCGTCCGTCGCGGTCGCTCCACGCCTTGTACTCGGCGATGCGCTGCTCGTTGACGCCGATCACTTCGCGGGCGCGGGCGTAGGCGCTCTCGGCCTGGGCCTGCTGGGCCTGGAGGGCGGCGAGGCGCTCTTCGAGCCGATGCATGTCGGCGTGGATCTGCTGGCTCGCGCTCTCGGCCGCGTTGACGGCGACCGTCGCCTCCTGGATCGCCTGCTCGGTTTCGCGCTGGCTCTGCGCGTTCACCTCCAGCGCGAGGTTGAACGCCTGGATCTTGCCCTTGCTGACGTAGATGTCGAGCCCGCGCAGCTCGTCGCGCAGCTCCTTGTACTTCTCGGCCTTGCCGACCTGGCGCTGGAGCGAGCCGATCTGGCGCTTCATCTCGCGGAGGACGTCCGCCTCCCGGAGCAGGTTCTGCTCGGTCTGCTCGATCTTGCGCAGGGCCTCCTTGCGGTCGGCCTTGAACTTCGTGATGCCGGCGGCCTCCTCGAAGACGGCGCGGCGGTCCTCGGGCTTCGAGGAGAGGATCTGGTCGATCTGGCCCTGCGCCATGACGGAGTAGGAGGTCGTGCCGATGCCCGTGCCCATGAAGAGGCGCTTGATGTCCTTCAGGCCGCTGCGCGCCTTGTTGATGAAGTACTCGCCGGAGCCGTCGCGGTAGACGCGGCGCGTGACCGTGACCTCGTGGTACTCGGTGCCGAGTTCCTTCTCGCAGTCGGCGAAGGTGATCGAGACCTCCGCGAGGCCAAGGGGCTTGCGCGTGTCGGTGCCGTTGAAGACGACGTCGACGAGCTTCGAGCAGCGGATCGCCGTCGGGCGCTGCTCGCCGAGCACCCAGCGGATCGCGTCGGAGACGTTTGACTTGCCGCACCCGTTCGGGCCGACGATGGCGACCATGCCCGGCTCGAAGGTGAGGCGGGTCTTGTCCGCGAAGGACTTGAATCCGATAATGTCCAGCTGCTTGAGGTACACGGTTCCTGAAGGTCTCCTGCGGGCGCACGCCCCGCCGTTTGAGGGGTTAGTCTATCACAACCCGCACCCGCGCGCAAAGGGGCGCCCGTCCGCAGACCGGTACGCCTTCACGGCCTCGGCGAAGGCGGGCGTATCGACGAACCCGCAGCTGCGGAACTCGGGACAGAAGCCCCGGTAGACGCATTCCGGCACGCAGCAGGCGGCCAGCTCCGGCTCCTTCTCCGCCAGGGCGTCCACGACGAGCCGCCACGCCGCGCGCGTCTCCGGGCTCGCCTGGGCGCAGAGGCGGCGGCGGCTGATGAACATCACCTCCGCCGCGTTCGCGAAGCACTCGTGCTCCACGGGCGCGTCCTGCGCCTTCGCCGTGCGGTCCTCGCCCGTCCGGTCCGTGCGCTGCGTCGAGACGAAGTGCTCGATGCCGTACTTGTGGCGCACGAAGTGGACGCTCACCCAGTACGGCAGGTTGCTCCACTTCCAGCTCACGAGCAGCTTGCGGATCGGCGAGTGCTCCGCGAGGAGGATGCGCCGCTTCCACTTCGCGGACGGCTCCTTCTGCCCCTCCGGCATGCGGATCGTCGTGCGCGCGGCGTCCGCGACGTCGCGCCACGTCCCGATGACCTTCAAATACTTCAACGTGGTCGTCATGCGCCCGTCGTCCCCCGCACGCCTACTTGAGCGAGGCGAGCAGGCCGCCCGCCAGCAGAAGCTGCTTCTCGCGGCCGGAGAGGCGCGCCGTCGCGGTGAACGCCCCCTTCGCGGTCTTCACCGTCACCCGCCCGTCGCCCGAGACGGCCGCCTTCACGTCCACCAGCTCCAGCGCGTCGCCGGGGGCGAGCGTGTCGTAGGCCTTCGGGTCGTCGAAGGTGAACGGCACGATGCCGAAGTTGATCAGGTTCGCGCGGTGGATGCGCTCGATGGACTTCGCGATCACGGCCTTCACGCCGAGGTACATCGGGCAGAGGGCCGCATGCTCGCGGCTGGAGCCCTGTCCGTAGCTCTCGCCCGCCACGATGACGTTCGCGAGGCCCTTTTCCTTGTTCGCGAGGCAGCGGTCGTGGAACGTCGGGTCGCACGGCTCGAAGACGAACTTCGCGTACTGGGGCACGTTCGAGCGGAACTTGAGGCGCGCGCCGGCGGGCATGATGTGGTCCGTCGTGATCTTGTCGCCAACCTTGATCGCGCAGACGCCCCGGTAGGTCTCGGGCATCGGCGCACCCTTCGGGACGGGCGCGATGTTGGGCCCGCGCACGATCTCGGTCTTCTTCACGCCCCGGCGCGCCGTGGCGCGGTAGAGGAACATCGAATCGTCGACCGGGAACGCCTTCGGCGCGGGTACGGCCGCGACGGGTTCCTTCCGGGGGTCCGCCACCTTGCCCGCGAGCGCGGACGCGGCGGCCGTTTCGGGCGAGACGAGGTAGACCTGCGCCGACTTCGTGCCGCTGCGGCCCTCGAAGTTGCGGTTGTTCGTGCGGAGCGAGACGGCGCCCGTGCGGGGCGACATGTGCGCGCCGATGCAGAAGCCGCAGGCGTTTTCGAGGATGCGGCAGCCCGCCGCGATGAGGATCGCGAGCGAACCGTCGGCCGCGAGCATGCTCTCGACCTGGCGCGAACCGCAGGCGACGCCCACCTCCACGTCCTCGGCGACGTGCTTTCCCTTCAGGTAGAGCGCGACCGTGCGGATGTCGCGGTAGGAGCCGTTCGTGCAGGAGCCGATCAGGATCTGGTTGACCTTCGTGCCCTTCATCACCTTCACCGTGACGACGTTGCCCGGCGAGTGCGGCGCCGCCATCAGCGGCTCCAGCGCGTCGAGCTTCACCTCGAAGACGTCGTCGTAGGCCGCGCCCCTGTCCGCCACGAGTTCCGTCCAGTCATCGGCGCGCCCCTGCGCGGCGAGGAACTGCTTCGTCACGGCGTCGGATGGGAAGACGGAGGTCGTCACGCCCAGCTCCGCGCCCATGTTCGCGATCGTCGCGCGCGACGGCACGTCGAGCGTCTTCACGCCGGGGCCGAAGTACTCGAAGATCCAGCCCACGTTCCCCTTCGTGCCGTACTTCTCCAGCACCTTGAGGATCACGTCCTTCGCGCTGCACCCCTTCGGGAGGCGTCCCGTCAGCCGGATGCCGCGCACCTTCGGCGTGGGGATGTGGAACGCGCCGCCCGCCATCGCGACGGCGATGTCGATGCCGCCCGCGCCGATCGCGATCATGCCGATGCCGCCGCCCGTCGGGGTGTGGCTGTCGGACCCGAGGAGCGTCCTGCCGGGCTTTCCGAAGCGCTCCAGGTGCAGCTGGTGGCAGATGCCGTTGCCGCACTTGGAGTAGACGATGCCGAACTTCTTCGCGACGGAGGCGAGGAAGTCGTGGTCGTCGGCGTTCTCGAAGCCGATCTGCACCGTGTTGTGGTCCACGTAGGAGACCGCAAGCTCGTTGCGGACGTGCGGCACGTCCATCGACTCGAACTGGAGGTACGCCATCGTGCCCGTCGCGTCCTGCGTGAGGGTCTGGTCGATGCGGATGCCCAGCTCGGCGTCCACGGCGGGATCGCCCTCCACGAGGTGGGCGGCGAGGATCTTCTGCACGACGTTCTGCGGGGGCGTCTTCTTCGCGGTCTTCTTCATCTTGGTCTTGCTTCTCTTCGTTCGGATGGTTCGCGGGCGGCACGGCCCGAACGCAGAGTATACCACATTCCCGCACCGTCCCCCACGGGGAAAATGCCCGCCCGCGTAATGCGGCACTGAACAGCGGGGTGTAGAAACTCCGAGGGTTGGCAAAGGGGCTCCGCTACCGCTACGCCTGACGCTGCGCACAGTCCAACCGCCCGGCTCTTGGGAAGAGGAAGTCGCGCACGGCTGATTTCTTTCCCGTTGAGGCGTAGACGTCGAGGGCCTGCGCAAGCTTCGCGGCCGGGTCCTCGCAGCGCAGCAGCCCCCTCACGCCGCGTTCCGCGCGGTTGTTCTCCGCCGGGATGTCAGGGTCCCTCGCCCTGTCGTAGCCCGTGTACCTGTCGGTCACGAGGACGCCGTGCGGCCTGCGGCCCCCGAACTCCCCGGCGGGGACGGAGCCCGCGCGCGTCTTCCGGAACCTGTAGAGCGCGACGTCCTCCGCGAAGAACCCGTGTGCACAACCCTCCACATCTTCAACGTGGATTACTAATCCAACATGATAGCGTAGGAACCTGATACACCGCATTTTTAGGGACTTGCACGGAGGTAAAGGGCCCTATGACTTGTTGAATGCTTTGGGCCTTCAGTCGGCTTGTCCTCATTATATTGAGGGTAAATCATCGGCAGTAAGTGTTCGAAGCATCTTGTTCGTGATGGGCGCAACCTTTGAAAGACGGATCGCTTGTTTCTGGATGCTTTTCTCGAAAAGATTCCGGACAAATCTGGCATTGCCAAAATTCTCGTCTTTCTGCCTGATAGTTTTAAGCATAACCTTGGGAAGCTCCGATGCGAGACCTTCGTCGCAGTCATACTCGTTGGATTCAGCCAAAGACATGAATATTCGAACAAGTTCTTCTACACTATAGTCGGGGAAATCTATGTACGAAGGTAGTTGCGGTAGTATCTGGATGGCGCCATGCCATGCCGGTATTTTCAGCCGGTACTTGAAAATATCGGCATTGTTGACACGCCATTAGCGGCTTTCAAAAAGGTCAACATGTTATGTTTTTTGAAACGATCCATTGCCATCACTACTGTGTCATGGTATAATATAGCCGCTTTCAAATAAATCAACATGTAGACACAATAGAAAGGAGTCGAATGATAATCCACCGGGAATTGCTGCTCAATCGCCTTATCCAGGCAAAGCGTCACCACTTGATAAAGATTCTCACTGGCATACGTCGGTGCGGTAAGAGCTTTCTCCTTTTCAAGCTTTTCAAGCAACATCTGCTTGAAACTGGAGTGCCGCAGAGTCATATCATTGAAATCGATCTTGAATCCGATCAATTCCTTTTCTGCCGCGATGCCATAACCCTCAGCAAAGAAATTCGTTCCAGGCTTCCATCCGACAACTCGCCATGCTATGTCCTCATCGACGAAATTCAACTGGCCAGCCCGGTTCTGCCGGAAGGCACCGATCTTTCCAGGCTCAGACCTGAAGACAGAAACGGTGCATACATCACGTTCTACCATGTCCTCAACGGACTCCTGAAACGCGACAACACAAACACATACGTGACAGGTTCCAACGCCAGGCTTCTTTCGAGCGAGGTTGCAACGGAGTTCAGAGGGCGAAGCGAAATCATAGAGATTACGCCGCTTTCCTTTGCCGAATTCTATCCGTTGATGCAGGGCCATGCGGAATTCAGGGAAATCATGGAATCTTACTTCTTGTTCGGTGGCCTTCCCGAATGTGTGCTTCTTGACACGGAGCCCGAGAAGAAGAACTACCTCTCCAATCTTGTCCAGGCAATCTATCTCAAGGACGTAGCCGAAAGGCATAATCTCAAAAACGACAACCTTCTTTCCGCACTTGCCGACACCGTCATGAGCAACATCGGCTGCCTTGTCAATCCGACAAGGCTTGCGAACACGATAACCACGACCCTCCAGGTCAAGGCCAACCACATCAGCGTGGCGAAATACCTTTCCTATCTCGAAGATGCATTTCTTGTCCGAAGGTCGAAGCGTTATGACATAAAGGGCAACAGATATCTCTCCAGCCCGTCCAAATACTATGCAATGGATACCGGCATCCGCAACGCCAAGATTTCCTTCAGGCAGAACGAGATGTCCCATATCATGGAAAACGTCATCTTCAACGAACTGGTACGCCGCGGATATTCGGTGGACGTTGGGATGGTCACCACCAATCCGACAATCAACGGGGTTCGAACCCAGGTAACAAGCGAAATCGACTTTGTGATCAACAAGGCATCCGAGCGCATATACGTGCAATCGGCGTTCTCCATCCCGGACGCAGAAAAACGCGCGCAGGAGACCTGCTCCCTTCGCAATGTCCGCGACTCGTTCCGCAAAGTTGTCATCACTGGCGATGCTTACGAAACGCCATGGATGGATCAAAACGGCATTCTGTTCATAGGACTTAAGGCTTTTCTCCTCGACCCCCACTCGCTCGAAACGCTGTAGCCCGCCCCGCCTGCGCGCCGGCGATGCCCCACCCGTCACTCAACCGGTTTCCACTTGCTGCCTTCCTTGCGGTAGTCGAACTCCATCGGCGTGTTGTCGGGCTTGCCGTCGACGACCGACTCGAGGACGATCTTAGCCTTTGATTCGTCGACCTTTTCTTCCTTCACGACGAACTTGACGTTCTTGACGCCCATCGCCTCGGACACCTTCTTGGCCTCGGCAAGTGCCATGTCCTTCGGCGAATCGCTTCCGCATCCGGCGAAGCACAGCATGGCTCCGGCGCATGCCGTAACCGCAACCGCTTTAGTCGCATTTACTCTGACAAGACACCGTCAGCGCAGGAAGAGCGTGAAGCCGCCGAGGGGCCTGAGCAGCAGGGACTTGCCGTCCGCCGAAAGCGCCGTCGTCCATCCGGCCTCCTTCAGCGCCGCGCCCGCCCGGGGCCGCCCCGAAATCGCGACCTCCGAGGTGGCCAGCACGTAGCCCGCGTCCGTGAACGGCAGGGTTTCCACGCCCTCCACGTCGGCCACGCACGCCGCGCCGAAGGCGAGGGCGTTCGCCGCCGTCGCCTTCGCGCCCTGCGCGAGGTCCGCCGCGCGCGCCGTGTAGGAGTTCGTGACCGACAGCGCGACCGAAGCGGCAAGCGCCGGCGCGCCCTTGAGGTTCGCCGTCGTGAGCGCCTTCACGCCCTCGCCCTCGGCCTCCCAGCGGCCGCCGGACTCGAAGTCGTAGAGCGCGAAGACGTCCGCGAAGTCCTGATTGTTCACGCGCAGCCGCGCGTCGCCCCTGATCTTCAGGAGCGGCGGACGCACGCCGTCCTCGCCCGCGAACTGGCCCCAGCTCGCCGAGACCGTCGCGTGTTCGACGACGATCGGCCCGCCGTTTCGGAAGCGGGTGCTGACCCGGAAGCGGAACTCGCTCGCCACGCCCTGGTCGCCCCGCAGCGTCAGGGTGTGCCCGTTCTGGTCGAGCGCGCCCTCGCTGAAGATGCCGATGGAACCTGCGTCGATGTAGCGGAACACCGCGTCCGAACGCAGGACAAACGTGCTGTAGAGGGTGTACTGCCAGCTGATCTTCCGCATGCAGAGCACCGCCCGGGCGTCCGTGGCCTGCGCCCCCGTCCCGCCCAGCGAGAACGTCGTCGTGTTGGCGACACAGCCGTTGTCTCCCGGCTCCAGCAGCACCGTCGTCCCGTCCCGCGCCGTGACCGTGTTGCCCGCCGGTCCCAGCGACCCGAAAGCGGTCCCCACGAACGTGCCTTCCTGGATGTCGATGGCCCCGAGGCGGTTCCCCTCCTCCGCCGCCGTCGGGCCGCCCAGCTTCCCGAGGCCCTTTTTGACGAGCCGCGCCCCCTGCGGGTAGGCCGCGAGGCCCCGCTCGGCCAGCGCCTCCGCGAAGGGGCGCGTCCTGTAGGGATCCTTCCTGTCGAACGGCGCGTAGAGGACGACCTCGTCGGCGCCCGGTTCCGTTCCGGCCGCGAGCGTCGTCGTCCCCGCCGCCAATACGGGCCCCGCATAGACCGCGCCGCCCGCCACGCGGTTCTCGCGCACAAGCGCGTCCGCGCAGTCCTCCGCCCGAACCGGGAAGGTCCCCTCCACCCCGTCCGCCGACACGCCCGGCACGCCGGCGAAGACGTTGTTCGTGACGACGAGCCCCGCGACGCCGCGCGCGGCGAGCGCCGCCCCCGCGCCGCCCGAGAGGGTGAACCCCGTCACCGTGACCGCCGCCGCGTCCGAGACGGCGAGTACGCCCGACGCCGTCGCCGGAACGGCCAGGCAGGAGGAACCGTTGTCGCCGAGAAGCGTAAGCCGATGCCGTCCCGCAACCGGAACGGGCGCCGCGAACGGATAGGTCCCCTGCGGGAAGAAGAGGATGTGTTCGGTGCCGTCGTCCAGCGCGGCAAGCCCCTCGGCGAAGGCCGCGACGTTCGCCTCGGCCTGGTCCGCGCCGGGCAGCACGCCCCAGTCGCGCACGTTCACGAGCCCGGGGAGGTCCGGCACCTCGTAGACGAGCTGGAGCGTCGTGCCGTCCGCGCCGACGAGGACGCGCCAGCCCTGCGCGTCGCCCACGTTGCAAACAACAAACGCCGGGCAGCCTTTGATCGAGGCGGCCGCGCGCGCCAGCGTGTAGGCCGTGCCGCTGTCCAGCAACTCGCCGCCGGTGAGCGCGACCGTCGCGTTCGGGCCGAACGTCAGCGGGTTCTTGTAGGCGACGAGGCTGCGCCCTGCGACGAGTTCCGCCGCGCGCACCGTCCAGACGTTGTCGATGGTGACGGCCGTCTTGGTGGAGATCGCGGGGAAGCCCGTGAACGGCGGCAGCGTGGTCGCCGTCTGCGCCCCGTCGCCCGCGATGATCGAGCCCCATTCAAAGTCGACTTCGGAGAAGCACGCGCCGAAGCTCGTCCCTTCCGGGCCGAAGGTTCCCCCGCCCTTCACCACAAGCGGGAATGCCTTCGGGTGGACCGTGTAGTTCACGTTGTGCGCCGTGAAGGAGGCCCCGTCCACGACGATCCGCCCCGTCATGTTCGTGAACCCGTACCCCCAGCGGAAGCGGTGCTGGTACTGCGCGCTGCACGCGCCGTCCGCGCCGAGCGTGTGCCCGGGCCCCAGCAGCGTGAGCGTGTGCGCGCCGCCCTTCGAGTTGATTCGCCCTTGCGTCAGGTAGCCGATGTTACCCTCGGCCGCGCCGGCGATCGTCGCGTCCGCGCCGTCGAGCCAGAACTGGACGCCTTCCATGACCTGGTAGGAGCCCTTGGTGCCCCGAACCAGCAGCGCGCCCGTCAGCTCCCGCCCGTTCACCGTCACGGCCGCCGCCGCGCTGCCCGCCCCCGCAAGGTAGAGGTTGCGCCACTGGAGGAGGCAGGCGGACGAGTTCCCCGTGTTGTTGACGTCGAGCGTCGCGCCGGCGCGCACGGCGATGTCGCCGCCCTTGAAGAACGCACCGGCCGTCCGCCCCTCGAAGACGCCCTCGACGACGCGGAGGTTCACCGTCAGCGCCTTGTAGGCGTCCGACCCGACAAGGCGACCCGGCCCCGTCTTGACGAGCGTGTCGCCCGCCTCCAGCGTGAGGTTCGCCGCCGCCAGCGCCTCCTCAAGGCCACGGGTGGCCCCTTCCTCGACCATGACGGTCTTCTCCGCGCCGCACACCGCCGCAGAGACCGCCAACGCCAACATCCAGACTGTTTTCCGCATTCTCGTGCTCCCCGTTTTGCAAGCGCCACAATGCACGTCGTGGCAATCTGGCATCGTGAATGCAAATATTTTACCGACCCGCTGGCGACAGTCAAGCGGGAAATGGAGCCTTCTTCACCGCGCGAACAGGCCCGTGCGCCACTCGCCGACCAGGCGGGAGGAGACCTCCCGGAAGCCGTGCGCCGCGTAGGCCGCGCGCACCTCGGGGTAGACCTCCTCCAGGATGCCGGAGAGGACGAGGCGACCGCCCGACGCGACGAGCGGCGCGATCTCGGAGGCAAAGCGCACGAGGACGGGCCCCAGGACGTTCGCCGCCACGACGTCGAACTGGCGGTCGCCCGTCCGGCGCACGTCCGGCAGCGTCGACTTGTTGCACAGGTCGCCGCGCACGAAGCGGATCTCCGCGCCGAGCCCGTTCTTCGCCGCGTTCGCGTTCGCGTTCGCGACGGCATCGGGGTCGATGTCGAAGCCCGCCACGTCGCGGAAGCCCTCCAGCTTCGCCGCGATCGCGAGGATGCCCGAACCGCAGCCGACGTCCAGGAAGGAGCGGCCCGCGTTCTCGGCGGCCAGTTCGTCGATGTATTCGAGGCAGGCGTGCGTCGTCGCGTGCTGGCCCGTGCCGAACGCCATGCCGGGGTCGAGGACCAGCATCCGGGGCGCCGGCGCGCCCGCCGCCTTCGCCGCGAAGTCCGCCGCCTCCCACTCGGGGACGATGGCGAGGCGGGGCGAGATCACCTCCGTCCTGAAGTGCTTGCGGTAGGCGAGCTGCCAGTCCTCGTCCGGGAGCGCGCCCGTCTCGGGCTTCAGGTCCAGGCCCACGACCTCCCCCGCCGCGACGAGCGCCGCCGCCGCGCGCGGCGCGTCGGCGGGATCCGGGAAGAAGATCTGCATCGTCGTCCGCGCGTCCTCCACGTCCCGGTAGGAGGACAAAATGAAATCCCCTCCGTCGAAGACCTCGAAGAGGGGATTCACGTACCGTTCGTCAACCGAACAGGAGACGACCGTCATGGAGCGACCTGCTCGGCCTTCGCCTTGGCGTTCGCCTCGGCCCGCTTGGCAAGCATCTTCTTGACGGCCATCGGACGCTGGACGAGCACGCGCACGTTCTCGTCGCCCATGAGCCTGACCTCTTCCTCGCCCAGCCCGAACTTGACGAGACGCTGACGCTGCGCCTTGACGCGGCGCGCCTTGCCGGCCGGCGTCTTGCACGGACGGACATGGGACTCTTTACGGAGTGTACGACCTGTACCCATTTGTGGACCTCTTCTTTCTTCAGAAAAATTGAGCAAGCATTATGCCATTTTCAGACCTGAAAATCAAGCCCGAAATCGACAAAATGCGGCCAGGAGCCTACTTCACCTCGTGGCACCAGCCGTGCCGGTCCGGCAGATCGCCGTACTGGATGCCCTGGATCATGTCGTAGAGGCGCTGCAGGGTCGGGTCGACGGTCTCCGGGTCGGAGATCTTGATGACCTGCTTGCCGCGCGTGATCTCCCACACGGGCGTGATCACGACCGCCGTGCCGAGCGCGGCGACCGCCTTGAATTTCTTCAGCTCCGTGTAGGGCACCGGACGGCACTCGACCTTGATGCCGAGGTCCTTCGCGCACTGCTTGAGGGACATGTTCGTCACCGACGGCAGCACCGAGCAGCTGTCGGGCGTCACGTACACGCCGTCCTTCGTGATGCCCGCGAAGTTGGACGTCGCGAACTCCTCGATGTACCTGTGGCTTTTCGCGTCGAGGTAGAGCTCGACCGGCCACCCCTCCTTCTTCGCCTTCTCGTGCGCGAAGATGCCCGCGGCGTAGTTGCCGCCCACCTTCACGTCGCCCATGCCGTGCGGCGCCGCGCGGTCCCACTCGTCGAAGATCACCGCGCGCACGGGCTTCAGCCCGCCCTTGTAGTAGGCGCCCACCGGCATGACCATGATCATGAACGTGTACTCCTTCGCCGGGGCGACGCCGATCTGCGGCCCCGTGCCGATCAGGAGCGGGCGCAGGTACATCGAGCCGCCCGTCCCGTACGGCGGCACGTACTCCGCGTTCCGCCGCACGACCTTCTCGCATGCGTCGAGGAACATCTCCTCCGGCACCGGCGCCATGCAGGTGCGCACCGCCGTGCGGTACATGCGCTTCGCGTTCTCCTCGGGGCGGAAGATCGCGATCCTGCCGCTCTTCTGGCGAAAGCACTTGATCCCCTCGAAGCACTCCTGGCCGTAGTGGAGGCAGCTCGCGCCGATGTGCATCGTGATGTGGGGGTCCTTCACGAAGCTGGGCTTCGACCACTTGCCGTTCTTCCACGTATAGCGGATGTGGCAGTTCACGTCGGAGAACCCGAACCCGAGTTTGCTCCAGTCAATATTCGGCGCCGCTTTCTTGGCCATGACAACATTTCTCCTTGCTGGGCGCATATTCTAACCCTTTTCCGCGTCCCCCGCAATCGGAAAGTGGGGGAATCGCGGGGCGGGCGGGCGTCGTCTGCGGCGGGACGACCGAGGCGCGCGGGCGCGGGGCCCACCCTGACGTCCGCAGAATCGGCGCAATCCCGTCGCAATCTACATATAGACAACGCGAAAACGGCGAGACACAACATCTTGTGCTTTTGGGGTTGTGCCGGTCGGCCGGATATGGTACACTCGCCTCAGGTTCCCCCGAACGAGGCGGGAGAGCGGCATCCATCATTTCCAGTGACACAACTTCAAACAGGAAGGACTCAAGGTTCGCCATGAACATCATCAAGAGAGACGGTTCCCAGGCCGTGTTCGACGCCACGAAGGTCGCCGCCGCCATCCGCAAGGCCAACGCGACCGTGGAGGACGCCGACAAGCTGACCGACGCGCGCATCGAGCGCATCGCCGCCCAGATCGAGCAGTTCGCGGGCGCCCATGCGCGCGCCCTTGACGTGGAGGAGATCCAGGACCTCGTCGAAACGAAGATCATGGAGGCCGGCGGCAGCGCCGTCGCGAAGAAGTACATCAAGTATCGCTTCATCCAGGAGCTGAAGCGCCAGAACAACACGACGGACGGCGAGATTCTCTCCCTCATCAACTGCACGAACGAGGAGGCGAAGCAGGAGAACGCGAACAAGAACCCCGTCGTGAACTCCACGCAGCGCGACTACATGGCCGGCGCCGTCTCGAAGGACGTCACGAAGCGCCTCCTGCTGCCCGAGGACATCGTCAAGGCCCACGAGAGCGGGATCATCCACTTCCACGACATGGACTACTACGCGCAGCGCATGCACAACTGCGACCTCGTGAACCTGGAGGACATGCTGCAGAACGGCACCGTCATCTCCGGCACGCAGATCGAGCGCCCGCACTCCTTCTCCACCGCCTGCAACATCGCCACGCAGATCATCGCCCAGGTCGCCTCCAACCAGTACGGCGGGCAGTCGATCTCCCTCACCCACCTCGCGCCGTTCGTGCAGGTGAGCCGCGAGAAGATCACGCGCGAGGTCAAGGAGGAGCTGGCGCTCGTCGGCGTCGCCCCGACCCCCGACAAGGTGTCGTCCATCGTCGAGCGCCGCGTGCGCGACGAAATCGTCCGGGGCGTGCAGACGATCCAGTACCAGGTCGTCACGCTCATGACGACGAACGGGCAGGCGCCGTTCATCACCGTCTTCATGTACCTCAACGAGGCGCGCGGCGAGCAGGAGAAAAAGGACCTCGCCGTCATCATCGAGGAGGTCCTCAAGCAGCGCATCAAGGGCGTGAAGAACGAGGTCGGCGTGTACGTGACGCCCGCCTTCCCGAAGCTCATCTACGTCCTTGAAGAGGACAACGTGCGCGAGGGGACCCCCTACTGGTACCTCACCGAGCTCGCCGCGAAGTGTACGGCCAAGCGCATGGTGCCGGACTACATCTCCGAAAAGGTCATGCTCCGGCACAAGATCGACCGGAGCGGCAACGGCAACTGCTACACCTGCATGGGCTGCCGCAGCTTCCTCACGCCCTTCCTCGACGAGAACGGGAAGCCCAAGTACTACGGCCGCTTCAACCAGGGCGTCGTCACCGTCAACCTCGTCGACATCGGCCTCTCCGCCGCGCGCGAGGCCGGCGAGAACGCGACGGACGAGCAGCGCCTCGCGGCCTTCTGGCGGATCTTCGACGCGCGCATGGAGCTTTGCCACCGCGCGCTCCAGTGCCGCCACGAGCGCCTGACGGGCACGCTCTCCGACGCCGCCCCGATCCTCTGGCAGCACGGCGCGCTCCTGCGCCTCAAGAAGGGCGAGAAGATCGACAAGTACCTCCACGGCGGCTACTCCACCCTCTCCCTCGGCTACGCGGGCCTCTGGGAGTGCGTCTACGCCCTCATCGGCCGGAAGCTCACGGAGTTCGAGGGCGAGGCGCTCGGCCTCGACATCATGAAGAAGCTCAACGAGTACACGGCGAAGTGGAAGGCCGCCGAGACGATCGACTACTCGCTCTACGGCACGCCGCTCGAATCGACGACCTACCGCTTCGCGAAGTGCCTCCAGCAGCGCTTCGGGATCGTCCCCGGCGTCACGGACCGCAACTACATCACGAACTCCTACCACGTCCACGTCACGGAGCCGATCAACGCCTTCGACAAGCTCGCGCTGGAGGCGAAGTTCCAGACGCTCTCCCCCGGCGGCGCGATCTCCTACGTGGAGGTCCCCAACATGCAGGACAACATCCCGGCCGTCCTCGCCATCATGCAGTTCATCTACGACAACATCATGTACGCCGAGCTGAACACGAAGAGCGACTACTGCCAGGTCTGCGGCTTCGACGGCGAGATCGCGATCGTGAAGGACGCCGAGGGCAAGCTCGTCTGGAAGTGCCCGAAGTGCGGCAACACGGACCAGAACAAGATGAACGTCGCCCGCCGCACCTGCGGCTACATCGGCTCCCAGTTCTGGAACCAGGGCCGCACGCAGGAGATCAAGGAGCGCGTGCTGCACGTCTCCGAGCGCCTGCACGAGAGCTGCAACTGCCTCGGCGACCGCGAAGGCTGCTAGGGGCCTCGGCGGGGATGAACTACTCCGGCATCATCGGCAGCGACATCGCGAACGGGGAAGGCGTTCGCGTGTCGCTGTTCGTCTCCGGCTGCACGCACCGCTGCAAGGGCTGCTTCAACCGCGACACGTGGGACTTCGCCGCCGGCGAGCCGTTCACGGCGAAGACCGAGGATTTCCTGCTCACCGAACTCGATCCTCCCTGGATCGACGGGCTCACGCTCCTCGGCGGCGAGCCGATGGAACCCGCCAACCAGCGCGCGCTCGTGCCCTTCCTCCGCCGCTTCCGCGCCCGGTTCGGCGGCACGAAGACGATTTGGTGCTACACGGGCTGCGTCCTCGAACAGGACCTCCTGCCCGAAGCCGAACCCTCGCGCTGGCGCACGGAGGTGACGGACGAGTTCCTCTCCCTCGTCGACGTCCTCGTCGACGGCCCCTTCGTCGAGGCGCTCAAGGACCCGTCGCTCAAGTTCCGCGGCAGCGCGAACCAGCGCATCCTCCGCCTCAGGGACGGGCGCGGACGCCCCGCCTAGCCGCGCCGCGCGGCGTCCCAGGCGTCGGCGTAGGCGCGCAGGTAGGCGCCGCCGGGCTTTTCCATCTCGTCAGCGAGGAGGTCGCGCACGCGCGTCTGCTCCTGGCCGTACCGCGCCGTCGTGAACGTGCCCTTGAAGTGCTCCACCCGCAGCCACAGGAGGTAGGTCGTGAGCGCGTCGAAGACGTTGTACTGCACGATCTCGCGCACCCTCCCGCCGTAGAAGAGCCCCGCCACGTCGTCGCCCGTCGTGTCGAGCTTGCCGGGGATGCCGCAGAGGTTCGCGATCTCGTGGAGCGAGCAGCCGTAGCCCCGCCCGCGCCCGCCCACGAGGTCCATGAGGTCGTAGGCGTTCATCTCCCAGGGCTTGCATTCCATCTGCCGCGCGAAGGCGGGGAGGCGCAGGCCGTGTACGATCGCGCGCTGCGCGAGGATGTGCATGTCGGCGCTCTTCGAGTTGTAGCCCACGAGCAGCGGGTTCGCCTCGCCGAACTTCTCCAGGTAGCGCGCGAGGAGGTCCGCCTCGGACGCACCCCGGTTCTCGGGGCGCTCGGGCAGCGCCCAGAGGTGAAGCTCCACATTGTCGCCCTTCTCCACGCGCACGACCGTCGCGATGGAGACGATGCGGCAGAGGACGGTCTTGAGAAACGGCTGGGGATTCCGCTCCCGGTCGTAGTCCGGGCTGTACTCCCACATCACGCGCATCACCTCGTCATCCGGCACGTCCGCGCCGAGGTGGTAGAGCCGCCGTCCCGCCGCCACGTCCGGCGCCCACTCGCAGTCGAACGCCCACACCTGTCGCGCCGGCGCCATGCCTACCGCCCCGCTGCGGCGCGCACGACCGCCTCGTAGTCCGACGCCTGCGCCTCCATCGACGCGACCATCTTGAACTGCGTGCGGCAGCGCACGAGGTTGTGGTCCGCCGAGGCCGTGTGGAAGTACACGTCGCCCGCAAGGTAGTCCGTCAGGAAACGGACCCCGATCGTGAAGGTGATGAGCCGCCCCGAAAACGCGAGGTTCGCACGCTCGGCCTCGTTGAGGAACTTCGCCTCCGAGAGGTAACCCCGCACAAGCTGCTCGAAGTATTCCCGGCGCGAGAACACCTTTTCGAGGTCGCGTTCGTCCTCGGCGGCGGCGGCCGTGGAGGTGCGCACCATGTCGCCGAAGTCGTAGAGCGCGCAGCCGGGCATCACCGTGTCGAGGTCGATCACGGCCACGCCCGCACCCGTCGCGTCGTCGAGCATGACGTTGTTGATCTTCGTGTCGTTGTGCGTGATGCGCTCGGGGATGTCGCCGCGCGCCATGAGGTCGAGGATGCGCCCGGCCTCGGCGCGGCGGGCGTCGACGAACGCCATCTCGCGGGCAACGTCCTTCAGCCGCCCCTTCACGTCCGCCCGCGCCGCCGCGTCGAGCTGGGCGAGGCGGGCGCGCGTGTCGTGGAAGTGCGGGATGATCTCGTGGAGGCGCGGACCCGGCAGGTCCGCGAGGTCGTTCTGGAAGCGCGCGAACGCCTGCGCGACCTTGAACGCCTGCTCGGGGCGCTCGATGAGGTCATACGTGCGCGCCCCCTCGATGAAGACGTACTGCCGCCAGGGCCTCGCGTAGTCGAGAACCGTGAGCGTGCAGCGCGGGTCGTCCGGGTGCTTCGCGCGGATGTGCGCCGTCACGCGGCGGATGTTCTCCATCAGCGCGTCGGGGTCTGGGAAGATCGACGTGTTGATCTTCTGGAAGATGTACCGGGGCCCTTCCGGGCACGTCATGAGGTACGTCTCGTTGATGTGCCCGCTGCCATAGCGTTCGATTGTCGGTGTCATGTCTTCCAGTATACCACAAGCGGACGCCGGGCATCCGCCCCGAACGCATCCAGCGGCACGAGACCGCGCCTCGGGAGGCGGGATGCGCCGCTCAGAGATCGCGCAGCGCGTCCACGGTGATCTTCGTGCGGTGGCGCGCGCCGAGCGTCTCGACCTCCAGGACGGAGACCATCCAGCGGCCGTCCATCTTCTTGACGCGCGTGCCCCACAGGCGGCGCATGGGCCGGCCGGAGGCGTCGACCTGCTCGGCCTGCATCAGGCAGCCCGTCTTCTTGTCCACCCAGAGGCGCACGGCCGAGAGGCCGTCGATCGCCGCGTCGGGCTTGACGAGGATGACGACGCACGTCTGGCCGTGGATGCTCTCGCCCTCGCGCGCCGCCTCGTAGGCAGCGTGCGGCCACCAGAGGAAGTCGAAGGTGAGGTCGAGCCATGTCACGTCCGTCTCCAGCACGCGCGCGAGCGGAGAGTCGATGACCTCCGCCTCTGCCGCGTCCGCCTTCGCCAGGCGAATGACGGGCCGCGCGCCCGGTCGGCGCGTCACCGTGACGGCGGCAATCTCGTTCGTCTCGCCCCGGGGCATCAGGTGGATGGTCAGCAGCGACACATCCGCGCCGCGGCGCATCACGAGCCGGTAGTCGTATTCGCGCGCGACGATCCCCTTGCGCGAGCGGAGGATGAGCGAGCCCTTCAGCTCGACGGGATGCGCCGGCAACATGGCCCGGCAGATGCGCAGCACCTCGGGCGCGGGCGTCTCGGCGGTCAGCGCGGGCGGGGCCTTCGCGTCGTTGGCAAGAGCCTCGACGGCGGCGTTCGGCGCCTCGTCTGCGGAAAGCACGCCCCCCAGGCAGAGGACGGCGGCGGCAAGGGTGCGGGGAATCTTCATTTCGCGTTCAGCCTCCGTTCAAGGGCCTCGTCGCGCGGGCCGCCCTTGTCCCGCCCCTCCTCGTAGTGGGCGCGCGCGGCCGCGCGGTCGTCGCTCAGCCGCAGCGCGAGGTACGCGAGGTTGTAGCAGGGCAGGTAGGACGCCGGGTGCGCCTTCTGCGCCCGCTCCAGCGTCCGGCGCGCGGCGAAGAAGCGCCCCGCCCCCGCCTGCGCGGCGGAGCGGAGCAGCAGCACGTTGAGCGCGTCGGGCCGCTCCTTCTCCAGGCCGTCCAGCACGCGGTCCGCCGCCGCCCAGTCGCCGCGCCGCACCGCCGCAAGGGCCTCCTCCAGGCGCGCGCCGGACGAGGGGCCCGCC
>CAKUCX010000067.1 GCA_934643865.1 uncultured Kiritimatiellota bacterium | reverse complement strand
GGGCCGGAGCGGCGGCCGGAGCGGAGGCGGAAGGGGCGACGGGCGCGGCGAACCGCTCGGCCCCGCGCACGTCGGCGCGGCGGCGCGCCTCCGCGCGCGCGCGCATCCAGGGCGCTTCGTCGAGGCCCTGGCCGTTCATCTTCGCGCGGTAGTCCTCCAGGTCGAACGGCAGCGAGCGAAAGAAGACGCTGCCCGTCCCGTCGTCGTAGAGGCAGTAGGTGCTGCGGCAGTCGCCGCTGCGGGGATAGCCGACGCTCCCCACGTTGACGAGATAGCGCTTGCCGGGCTCAAGGGCGAAGTCCTCCGGCTCCAGTGCATGCGGCTCGCCGCTCGGCCCCAGGACGAAGATGCCGGGGCGGTGGCTGTGGCCGACGAAGAGAAGCGGCTCGGGGCGCGCGCGCCAGGAGGCGAGCGCGTCGCGCGGCTCCAGGACGTAGTCGAACCGCGCGGGATGCGCGAAGTCGCCGTGCGCGCAGGCGAAGGCGCCGGCGGGGCCCTCGAACGCGCAGACGTGCGGCAGGTGGCGCAGCCAGTCGCGCGCGGCGGGCGCAAGCGCCGCGCGGTGCCGCGCCACGGCGGCGGCGGCGAAGGAGGTGAAGTCCTCCACGGGGAACCGCCCCGAGACGGCGTCGTCGTGGTTGCCCGCGAGGCAGACGTGCGCCGCGCGGTAGACGCGCTCCAGCGCCGTGACGGGGTCGGGGCCGTAGCCCACGACGTCGCCGAGCGAGACGAGCTTCTCCGCCCGCGCGTCCGCGGCATCCGCGAGGACCGCGCCCAGGGCGGCCTCGTTCGCGTGGACGTCGGAGAAGATCGCGTAGCGCATGGCAGGCCCCTCTAGAGCGCGCTTCCGGGCACGAACGTGCCGACGTCGCGCCCCTGGAAGATGCGGGCGAGGACGTGCGGGCGGGCGGCGTTCGCGATCACGACGTTCGCGCCGCCCCGGGCGGCGTTCTGCACGGCCTTGAGCTTCGAGTCCATGCCGCCCTTCGAGAGGGCGCCCTTCTCGCCGCTCTTCACGAGCTTGAGCGCGTCGCGCACCTTGCCGATCGCGGGGACGCGCCGCCCGTCCGCGTCGAGGAGGCCGTCCACCGTCGTGAGGAGGACGAGCGCGTCGGCGTGGACGAGCTTCACGATGAGGGAGGAGAGCCAGTCGTTGTCGCCGAAGGTGAGGCCCTTGAGCTCGTCGTCCGCCACGATGTCGTTCTCGTTGATGACGGGCACGATGCCCGCGCGCACGAGGTGGTCGAGCGAGCGGCGGAGGTTCGCGACGCGGCGGCGGTCGGCGAAGTCGGAATGCGTGAGGAGGACCTGCCCGATCTTGACGCCGCGCGCGGCGAAGAGCCGCTCGTACTCGGTGATGAAGCGCGCCTGGCCGACGGCCGCGCACATCTGGACGTCCGAGACCTCGGCGGGGCGGGCCTTGAGCCCGAGCGCCTCGATGCCGGCGGCGACCGCGCCCGAGCTCACGAACAGCACCTCCGGCCCCGCCTTGAGCAGTTCGCAGACGCCGTTGACGACGCGCCGCAGCGCCGCGTAGTCGGGGTGGCCCGTCTTCTTCGCGATCGAGTGCGTGCCGACCTTCACGACGACGCGCCGCGCGTCCCGCAGGACGGCGCGTTCCCTCAGCAGGTTGTCCAGTTCTTTCATCGCCGGACAGTATAGCATAAAGGCGGCCTGCGGCGGCAAGGGCCGCGCCCGCCTGCGGCGCTAGCGGACGAGGATGACGCAGCCCGTCTCGGAGACCTTGAGCCCGCCCTCTGCCGCGCAGACGCGGAAGTTCGCGGCCTGGCCGTTCACCGTCACCTTCCACGTCCCGAAGTTCTCGGGCGCATCGAGCGCGTCGAAGGTGAAGGGGAGCATGCGCTCGGCGGCGGCGAGCGCGCCCGCCTGCGCGGCGTTCACGATCTTGAGGACGCCGCCCTCCGCAGGCCTGAAGTGCGTCACGCGCCCGCCGCCCGCCTGCGCGTCGATTTCAAGCGCGGCGACCTCGACGGGGCGCTCCGTCTGGGCGACGTCGAGAACGCCGTCCCTGTCGACGCGCAGCGTCGCGCCGTCCAGACTGAAGCTCACCTGGTCGGCGACCGCACGCGTCCAGCAGAACGGGAAGCGCGTCGCCCCCTTCCACGCATTCCATTCGTTGTAGCCCTCGAAGTTCTCCCCCTGGCCGTTGGGGTTTCCATAGGTAAAGCAGTAGTAGTCCGTCTTCTCGTCGAGCGTCTTCCAGACCACGCCGTCGTCGCTCGCCTCGACCGTCCAGCAGATCGGATAGCAGTACGTGTTCCAATTGGAGTAGAACCGGTAGCCCGCGAGCTTCGGGCCGTCGTCCTTCAGGCGGAAGGTGATCGTGTGCCAAGTTTTGTCGTCGGCCCGGTTCGGCACCGCGTTCGTGAAGAGGAGGCCGCCCCACAAACCGGAGGCGGAGCCGGACTCCAGGAACGAGTGGTCGTTGAAGTTGTAGTTCGTGTCGCGGCAGGAATTCTCAGGCCAGGTTGTCGGCGCGTTGACCGTGTCGAGGTCGGGGCCCTTCCCGTTCGCGAATTTGTCCGTATGGAACATGTACGATCCGGACGGCATGTCCGTCGGCGCCGTCGCCGGATCCGCGAGAACGAAGGGCGCGCCGCCGTCGCGCGGCCAATAGTCGTCGCCGCGTTCCGTCACGAAGCAGAGACGGCGGAGCTGAGGGAAGAACTTCCTGTCCCGGCCACGCCACGCGACGCCGTACGCCTCCTTGAAGACGAAGCGGAGGAACCTGCATGAGACGCCCGCCTGCGCGTACACGCCCAGCGTGCAGCCGGCGCGCACGTGGACGCGTGCGTCCGCCGCGCCCGAGAAGTGCGCGACGCCGAGCGCGCCGCCCTGCACGTCGACGGCGGCGCCCGGCGCAAGCGCGAGCGTCTTCACGCGCGACGGCGCGCGGTCGCGGCGCGCGCCGTTCAGGACGTAGGCGGCGTTCGTTTCGACGTTGGCCGTCCAGTTGCTGACGCAGAGCGTCCCCGCAAAGGCCTCGTTCTGCGGCACAAGCGCGCCGACCGACGCATTGTGAAGCGCCCGGTCACTGAAAAGGCGCGCGCCGTTCGTCAACGTGAACCGCGGGCCGTACGTGACCCGCGCCGACTTGACGACGACGTCAATCGGGCCGCTGAACACGCCGTCCAGCGCAAGCGTCTCCGTCGCGAACTCGCCGATTTCAAGGACGGCGCGCGTGGGCGATGAGTTCGTGACGATGGCCTCTTCGCCCTCAAGGCCGGCGTCATCTTCCAGGGTGATCGTGTAGACGCGCTGCCGCGTTCCGTTCAGATCAAGGGCGTTAATCCGATGATAGACCGTGCCGTACAGCTCGGCAAACCCGCCCGCGCCGGGCTTCACCGTCAAACCGCCGGCCTTGTAGGGCAGCACGTCGTCCGACGTCGTCTTGAGCCAGTGGTTTTTCCCCTTGACGACAAGCCCGCCCGCGTTCTCCCATCGGATGTCGCCGCCAAGGGACGTCGTCGAGCGAAAGGGGGCACTGCCGATTGCGCGCTCCAGGGCGCCTTTCCCCTTGACGGTCAGGCGGCCTTCGCCGCCCAGGAAGACCTTGTCGTTGTGGAGGTCGTAGATCGAAAGCGTGCTGTCGCCGACGCCCTCCAGGACGATCTCCGTCTCCGCGTCGGCCATGAAGACGACGTCGTCCCGCTCGCCCTCCTTGAGGCAGAGCGTGCCGCCGTTGAAGAGGAGGCGCGTCTTGACGGCCTTGTTTCTGGTGTGGAGACGCCGGATGCCGAACCACCCCTGCGGCAGCATCTTGGCGAGGTCGAAGACGCCCGTCTCGGACGTCAGCTTCTCGGAGACCGTATGCACGACGGCGCCGCCGAACGTGCCGCAGCGGATGCCGGGATTCCAGTCGATGGCATTTGAGTCGCTTGAGACGATGACCGTGCCGCCCTTGCCGCCGTTCGCGCCGTAGACGACGGAGGCCGTCTTCGCGAGCACGAAGCGGGCGCCGTTCGTGGCGACGACGGAGGCGTTGTCGCCCACGTCCGGGCCGATGTTCACGACGCCCACGTTCGTGACCGCGACATCCGCGCCGTTGAGGACGAGCGGCCCATGAATCGTCGCGGTCTCGTAGGGCGCGTCCGCCGACGAGGTGATGTCCATGCCGCCAACGGGCACCTCAAGCGCCGCGCCGCCCGCGAACGTACACAAGACGCCAGAGACGGCCGCCGCAAGCGCCCCTGTCGTGCGCCCACGCGCAACCTGCCATCTGCCTCCACTCATCCTGCACCTCCGTTAAGCTGTGTGCGTTATTACGCCTCAATTCCTAAACCACGCCAAGGCTTCTGGAATGATGAATACATTCACATTCTACCCCCCCCCCCCCCATTTTGTCAAGTAGGCAGCAGCACTTTTGTCAAGTAGGCAGCAGCACTGCCCTTCGCGGCCGTCTCGTCGTCGCTCCACCACGCGCGCGCCGCCGGATGCGTGGGCGGCGCGCCGTCCGCGAGAATCGCCGTGATCACCATCCGCCGTCTCCATCTCTAGTCCAGCGCGAACGCCACGCCGAGGCGCGCCGCGCCCTGCTCCGGCATCGGCACGGTGAACGTGATCTGCGAACACCCCTTGTTCTCGCCGTCCCACGGATTCGGCCCCAGCGCGGGCGCGATGCGCCAAGTCCCCTTCTGCGCGCCCGTCTGCGCGAGGCGCAGCGTCTGCCCCCGCGCGCGGAGCAGCAGGTCGCCCGAACCCTGCACCTCGGGCGTCGCGTGCGTGACCATCGCCCAGCGGATCGGCGCGCCGGCGCGCAGCCCCGCCACGGTGTCCGTCAGCTCGTAGCGCGTCCCGTCCGCCGCCATCACACCCCGGCGCAGCACCTCGGTCGCGTTCGTGTAGAGCGACGTGAGGTCGAGCGTCACCGCGCTCGGCGGCGTCTCCTTCACTTCCCGCACCTGCGCGAACCCCGTCACGCGCTGCGGGCAGCCGTCGAGCATCAGGACGTTGTGGGACGACGTTCCAAGGCGGAAGACCCGCCAGCGGTCGGAGCCCTGCTTCATGTCCCAGAGGTTCATCCCCAATTGCTCGATCTTGTTGTAGTTCTCGGCCCCGAGGTCCAGGGCCCAGCGCACGCCCCGGGCCTCGAGGATGAACGAACCGCCGTCCATGTGCCCGTGGTTCGCCGAGGGGGAACCGCCCTTCAGGCCCACGAAAAACGCCGTCCGGTTGTCCCAGCTCGACCGCTGGACCGTGATCGGCACCGGGCCGCCCGCGTTCCAGACGAGCGGCAGGTCCGGCCGCAGGTCCGCCGGCGGCGTCCGCACGTAGAAGAGCCCGTACGCGAACATGCGGTTGCCGCCGTGCGCGGGGACGGAAACCCCCTTGCGCGTCTTCCGTTCCGTGCAGTACCGGCGGTAGGCGTCCGCCTCGAAGTAGGGGAGGAGTTCGGGACGGTTGAAGCGCTGCGCGAACCACCACGTCGCGGGGCATGTGCCGCGCCCGTCCCCGCCGTCGGCATAATTGAAGGTCCGGCCGCTCGGCCCCGTCACGAGGTCCGGGTACGCCCCCGTCTCGCGGAATCCCGGCAGGGCGGCGAGGCCGAAATCGCTGCCGAGCGCCGCCTCCAGAAGCGCGAGTGCGGCGAAGTTGAACTCGACGCCGTAGTTCCAGTAGCCGGGCCCCTCGGGATAGTTGCCGTTCGGCGCGAGGGCCTTCATCGAACAGGGGAGATTGTCCACGCAGCGCTGGACAAAACGGGCGGCGTCGCCGGGATCCTCCTCGGCGAGCGCGAGCGCGGCGGCGAGCATGCCCGCGTGGCAGACCTGGCCCCAGTTGTTGTTCGCGCGGATCCACCACTGCGCCCGCCGTCCCGCCTCCAGGCCGTGGCGGCGGAGGCCGGCGGCGATCTCCCGGCGCGTCGCCGCGTCGAGGTCGGCGTAGAGCCAGTCATAGCCCGTGGCGACGGCGAGGGACATCTCGGCGACGTCGAGGAAGTGCGACGGGTTCCAGTCCGAGAACGCGCAGACGGCGCGCAGCTCCGCCACGGCGCGGTCCAGATGCGCGCGGCGTCCGCCCAGGCGGTAGGCGAGCGCGAGCGTGTTGATGCGCAGCAGCGCGCGGCGGCTGACGGCGAGCAGACGGCGCCCCTCCTTGATGCGTTCGACGGGAGGCGTATCCAGAAGGCCGTCCGCGCATTCCCGCACGTGCTCCGCGCCCATCTTCACGTAGGCGTCGGACGCGGCGCGCGCCCTGAGCGCCGCGAATCCCGCCGCGTCCGCGAAGAGGCGGGGATGCGGCCGCTGCGCGGCCTGCGCAGTGGCCGCCGCGATGGCGGGGCGCGCCGTCTCGGGCAGTCCGTTGGACGCCCTCTTCCCGCCGCCCCAGGCCACCAGGGGCAGAACGAGCATGACACCAAGCAGCTTCTTCATAAAAGCACTCCCTTCGCGGCGGCCTCGCCGTCGTTCCACCAAGAACCCTTCGTAGCCGAGATGCGGGCGATGGGCTTCGTCGTGAGCTGAATGCCGCGCGCCGTCGCGCCGCGGATCTCGACGAGGGGCTTCTTCTCGCCCGCCCCCTTGTCCACGGGCTCCAGAGGCTGGAAGAGCATCTGGTGGATCTTCTGGTTCTTCGCGGGCTTGAACTTCACGTAGAGCTTTTCGGGGCAGCCCTCGTCGAAGAAGAGCACCTTGCTCTTCTCGGGCGCGAGGCGGTATTCCTTGTTGTTGATCATGCCGCCGAAGGTGAAACGCTTGATGTACGCGAAGCCGTAGAGGGGTTCCTCGTAGACGCAGACGAACGCGCGGGCGCGGTCCTTCTCGGGGTTGAAGAGGAAGACTTCGAGCAGGTCCTTGTCGACAAAGATCTTGTCCGAAGGCGGCGTCATCTTGTAGCGCCCGTCCTTCCAGACGAAGACGAGCTTGTCGAGCGAGGAGCACTTGAAGAGCTCGTCGCCGCCCTTGAGGCCGGATCCCACGAAGTGGTTCTCCTTGTCGTAGCGGATCGTCAGCTCGCTCGCCGTGATCGCGCGCACGTCCACCTCCTTGAACGCGCCGGCGGCGATCTGCGTCATGCGGGGGTACTTCTTCCCGTACTGCCGGATCAGGCCCTTGAGGTACTTGACCACGAAGGCGCGCAGGTGGAGGAGGTTGTCCCTGACTTCGGCCTCCTCCTTCTCGATGGCGGCGATCTCCTCGCGGTTCTTGTCGATGTCGAACTGCGAGATGCGGCGGATGGGGATCTTCAACAGGCGCTCGATGTCGTCGTCCGTGACCTCCGGGTGGCGCAGGTGCGGGAGGAACGGCGCGAAGCCCGTGCGGATGGTCGCCTTCACGCCCTCGTAGGTCTTCTCCTTCTCGATGCGCTTGTAGAGGCGCTCCTCGATGAAGATGCGGTCGAGCGTGCGGTCGTGGAAGAGTTTGTCGAGTTCGGCGAGGCGGATCTCCTGTTCGCGCTTCGTGAGGGACATGAGCCGGTCGACGTTCTTCTGGAGGATCTGCGTGACGCTCATCGCGCGCGGCCGTCCCGCGTCCAGCACGATCGGGCGCGAGGCGATGGACTTCTCGCACGTCGTGAACGCATAGAGCGCGCTCTTCACCTTCTCCTGCGTCGCGCCCGTCGCAAGCTCCAGTTCGATCTGGACCGTCTGCGAGGTCAGGTCGTGGATCTTGCGCACCGCGACCTTCTTCTTCTTGACCGCCTCCTCGATGGAGGCGGAGAGGGAGTCCGTCGTCTCGCCCCAGGGGAGCTGCGTGATGACGAGCTTGTTCTTGTCGCGCGCCTCGATGACGGCGCGCACCTTGACCTTTCCGAGGCCGTCCTGGTAGTCGGAGACGTCCATCACGCCGCCGAGCTGGAAGTCGGGGTAGAGCGTGAAGGGCTTCTTCTGGATGAGGTTGATCTCGGCCTCCAGCAGTTCCGTGAAGTTGTGCGGGAGGATCGCGGTGGAGAGGCCGACGGCGATGCCGTCCGCGCCGAGCATGAGGAGGAGGGGGATCTTCGCGGGCAGCAGGACGGGCTCCTTGTTGCGTCCGTCGTAGCTCGGCGTGTAGTCCGTCGTCTTGGGGTTGAACACCTCCTTGCGCGCAAGCTCCGAGAGGCGGCACTCGATGTAGCGCGAGGCGGCGGCGGGCATGCCCGTGAAGAGGTCGCCGAAGTTGCCCTGTCCGTCGATGAGGTAGCCCTTGCCCTTCCCCCAGAGCTTGTTCGCGAGCACGACGAGCGCGTCGCCGATGGAGGCGTCGCCGTGAGGGTGGTACTGCATCGTGTGGCCGACGATGTTTGCGACCTTCGTGAAGCGGCCGTCGTCCTTCTCCCAGAGAGCGTGGAGGATGCGGCGCTGCACGGGCTTGAGGCCGTCCTCGACGGCGGGGATCGCACGGTTGCAGATGACGTAGGCGGAGTATTCACGGAAGTTGAGGTCGTAGAGGTCGCGGAGGGGGCCGCGCCCGGTGAGCGCGCCGCCCGGCGGCGGGGGCGGCGGCGGGGGCGGAGGCGCCGGCTCTTCTTCTTCGGGGGCCGGCGCCTCCTCGACGGTCTCCGTCCCGCCCCGTGCGCCGTCCGCCATCCCGAACAGGTTCAAATCGTCGAACAGGCTCGGCGGCTCCTTCGTGTTCTTGCTGTCTTTCTTGCTCATTTCGCCTTCAGGTTCTTTCGTCTCGATCGCTCGTCTCTTCTCCGCGCCGCATCGCACGCGCCCGCATCCGGTCGGCGTCCCGCGCCTAGTCCGTCCGCTGCATCTCGCAGAGCCTGCGGTAGACGCCGTTCGCCGCGAAGAGCGCCGCGTGCGTCCCGCGCTCGACGATGCGCCCCTCCTGCATGACGAGGATGAGGTCCGCGTTGCGGATCGTCGAGAGGCGGTGCGCGATCGCGAACGTCGTGCGGTCCTTCATGAGGTTGTCGATCGCGTCCTGCACGAGGCGCTCGGTCACGGTGTCGAGGGCGCTCGTCGCCTCGTCGAGGATGAGGATCGGCGGGTTGCGCAGGATCGCGCGCGCGATCGCGATGCGCTGGCGCTCGCCGCCGGAGAGCGCAAAGCCCTTCTCGCCGACGTTGCGCGCGTAGCCCTCCGGCTGCGAGAGGATGAAGTCGTGCGCGTTCGCCATCTTCGCGGCGGCGACGACCTGCTCGTGCGTCGCGCCGGGCGAGCCGTACTTGATGTTCTCCTCGATCGTGTCGTTGAAGAGGAGCGTCTCCTGCATGACGCTGCCGACGAGCGCGCGCAGGTCCGCGACGTGCAGGTCGCGCAGGTCCGCGCCGTCCATCGTGATGCGCCCCTCGCGCGGATCGTAGAAGCGGGCGAGGAGGCCGCTCATCGTGGACTTCCCGCTGCCGGTGCCGCCCACCACCGCGACGACCCGGCCGCGCGCGATCTCGAAGGAGGCGTGCGAGACGGCGTCGCGCTCCGCCGTGTCGTAGCGGAAGGAGACGTCGTCGAAGACGATGCGGTCGTCGAAGGAGGGCTTGCGCACGGCGCCGGCCTTCTCGGGCAGCTCCATGTGGACGTCGAGGATCGAGAAGACGCGCGCGAGCGCGGCGCGCCCCTGCTCGATCTGCACCTGGATCTTCGAGAGCTGCTTGAGGGGCTTGTAGATGATGAGCAGCGGCGCGAGCATCGGCAGCACGGAGGAGAGCGTGACGTGCGCGAAGAAGCACCACACGACGAAGCCGCAGATGAGGAGGATGCCGACCGTCTCGACGGCGGGGCCCACGAGAAGCCCCAGGCGCACGGTCCGCAGCGTCGCCTTCAGGAGGTCGTGGACGACGCGGCGGTACTTCGCGTTCTCGTATTCGGCCGTGTCGTAGGCCTTCACCACGCGGATGCACGTGAGGATCTCGTGGATGCGGCTGCCCACGACGCTGAAGCGCTTCAGCGCCTTCTTCGCCCACTTGCGGATGCGCCTGGAAAGCCCCACGACGGGCACGATGAAGAGCGGGAACCCCACGCAGATGACGACAAGCGTCGGGAGCATCCGGTTCGCGACGGCGAACCAGACGATGTAGCCGACCGAGACGGCGATCTCAAACGGCGCCTGGGCGAGTTCCTGCAGCACGTGCTGGAGGATCTGCCGCATCTGCTGGGGGTCGGACGTCGCGCGGCTCATCAGCTGCCCCACGTCGATGCGCCCGAAGAACGGCAGCGCCTGTTTCTGCAGGTGCTCCAGAATGTCCACGCGCAGGTCCGCGACGACCCGCATCGCCGCCCACGCGAGGCAGTAGTTGTTCAGGAAGACGAGCCCCAGGCGCATGAACGCGATGAGCGGCACCACGAAGACGACGAGCAGCACGAGCGCGCCCCCCATCTCCCCCGCCTCGGTCTGGAGCCTGATGCCGCACTTCGCCGCATACTTCTCCACCGTCGGGTACCAGCCCGGCAGCGCGCTCGCCTTCGCCATCTCGCGCTCCAGTTTCCCCGCACGGTGCGCGGGCTTCTGCGTCCGTTCGGCGGGCGGGGCCTGTTCGGCGCGTTCGGTCTTCTCAATCTTCCCCTCGTTCGCGAGCACGCCCTTGAGCGACGGCTGGATCACCTGGTAGAGCGGCAGGAGGGTGCCGGCGGTCAGGATGCCGCAGACGACCCCCAGGAGGATCCGCAGACGGTAACGCCGCGCATAGCGCCACAGCCGGCCATACACCTCACGGGCCGAATACTCCCGGTCGAAGAATTCCCGCCGGTACTGGACGGGCGTGGCCTTGTTCTTTCTGGACATCGCGCGCCGGCCTCCTCACAGTCCCATGTCGGCGAGGACGCCCGCCAGCTGGGTCTTGATCACCCTCATGCTGAGGTGCCTCTCGAAGAAATCGCGCGCGGCGGCGAAGTAGGCGTCCCGGTTCGCCCAGTCGTCGCGGTAGGCGCGCACGGCGTCCGCAATGGCCTTCGCATCGCCCGGCGGAACGAACGTGATGGCCCGGCACGCCTTCGCCTCGGGCGGGTAGCCCGTGCAGAACTCGTTGACGGTCGGCCGCGCGCAGGCCATGCACTCGTAGACCTTGTTGCCGATCACGCGCGACGCCTTCTCCGTCGTCCCGAAGACGCCCAGCACGACGTCGTGCGCGCAGATGACCTTCGGCACGTCCACGTACGGCACCTTGTCGAGGAAGCGGATGTTCGAGATGCCCGCCGCCTTCGCCTCGGTCGCGGCCTTGTAGGCGCCCCAGCCGAGGAAGTCCCACTGGATGCCCTCGCCCTCGGTCATCCGCGCCGCCTCCACGATGTACTCCGTGCCGTGGAGCGGCAGGTACGCCCCGTGGTAGAGGACGCGGAACGGCCCCCCGGCGGGCAGCTCGGCCGCCTGCGGCCGAAAGACCGTCTCGTCCGTGCCGGTCAGGAGCACGCGCAGCCGTTCGCGCGGCACGTTGAACGTGCGCGCGCAGAACTCCAGGTGGCACGACGTATCCCACGTCACCATGTCGGGCGCGTTCATGAGCGCCGTCTCGCGGGCGAGGAGCCGCTGCGCGCGGGGCTCGTCGGCCCGCCACTTCCGCTGTTCGAGCACCTTCTTGTCCCACGCCGAGATCATCGGGTCGAACAGCACCTTCACGCCCCGCCGGTGCGCCCAGCGGCACGCCGCGAGGATGTCGCGCTGACGGCAGACGGGCACCCATACGAGGTCGGGGAGGGGACGCCGCCCGAGCCCGCGCACGGCGGCCTCCCAGTCACCGAACTTCGGGAACCACTTGACGAAGAAATAGTCCACGTCCCAGCCCAGCTCGCGGAAGAGGGCCGCGTAGACCCGGTTGCGCGAGTAGCCGGGATCGAACCGTCCCCAGAAAAGCACCTTCTTTGCCATAAGGGGCTAGTATAGCATATCTCGGCGCGGGGTGCGGGCCGCCCGGACCGGGCGGGCCGTCAGAAGAACCACTTCGCGCAGGCGAGGAGGCCCTGTTTCCACGGGACGCGGTGCGAGACGCCCGTCTTGCCCGCGAACTCGGCGAGGTGCGCGACGTACCAGTCGTAGTTCCGCACGAGCGCCTGCTTGTTCGAGTACTGCGGCGCGAAGCCAAGCAGCTTCTCGGCGCGCGCGATCGAGACGTAGCTGTCCGTCGACGCCGTCTCGTACACCCACGGATAGAGCGGCGAGAGGTGGAGCTTTTCGAGGATGCGCAGGATGAAGACGAGCGGCGCGACGGGCATGCCGCGGATCTTCTTGCCGTGGCCCGCGCGGTCGAGGACGGCCTGGTAGTCCTCCTTCATCGTCGTGAACGCCTTCGCGCCGATGTTGAACTCGGTGTTCACGGCCTTCCCGTCGAGCGTCATCGCGAGCCAGATCGCCGCGCAGAGGTCCGCCACGTCCAGCAGCTGGTAGCGATTGTTCCCGCTGCCGATCATCGGGAAGCCGTGGCCCGTGTAGGCCCAGTCGTAGAGGAGCGCGAAGACGCCGAGGCGCTCGGGCCCGATGAAGCTCTTGGGGCGGATGATCGGCACGCAGAAGCCGCTCTCCCGCGCGTCGCGGCAGATCTTCTCCGCCTCGATCTTGGCGTGGCCGTAGGGGCCCACGCCGATCAGCTCGTCGTCCTCGTGGATCGGATGGCGCTTCGGCACGCCGTAGACCGCCGTCGAGGAGATCTGGACCATGCGCGGGCAGCCCGTGCGGCGGCAGGCCGTGATCACGTTGCGCGCGCCGTCCACCTCCGTCGTGCGGATGTCCTCGGGGGAATAGAGCGGCAGCGCGGCGGCCGTGTTCACCACCACGTCGCAGCCCTCGGCGCAGCGGTTCACCGCCGCCGGGTCGCGCACGTCGCCCTTCGTGAACGCCAGCCAGGGCTCCTTCGCCTCGGGATAGTCGAAGTCCGCGATGTCGAGGACGCGGATCTCCTGCACACCCTTCGCGCGCAGATGCCGAATCAAGTTGATGCCCAGAAAGCCGCTGCCGCCCGTAATCAGAACTGTCTTCATCGTCGCTTCACTCCGTTATCGAAATCATCAGCGCCGCCGCCGTCGCGCGGTCGAGGACGAACACCGCGTCCGCCCCGCCGACCGTCGCGTACCGTCCGCCGTCGGGCGTGCGCGCGCCCAGCATGAGGTTGCGCCGCACCGCGTCCGCGCCCTCGAAGTCGAGGGCGATGACGAGCGCCGGCGCGTCGAGCCCGCAGCGCCTCACGTCGGCGGGCGAGGCCGCCAGCGTCTCGACGGCCGTCGCCTCCACGCGCGTGAGCGCCGCGAGGAGCTTCTTGAGCGCCTCCACGTTCACCGTCGCCGGGGCCGAGCCCTCGGCGAGCCCCCAGGCCCCCCGCTCGGGGTCGAAGGCGACCGAGACGGACGCCCCCTCCGCCGGCCGGCGCGTCAGGCGGCGCACGGTCTTCGCGTCGAGTTCGAGGAGCGTCTTCGCGCGCAGGTTCGCGAGCGGGCCCTGCGCCTTGAAGAAGTCCCGCGCGACGGCGACGTCGGGATGGACGCGCGTCGACGTCGCCACCGAGACGCGCACCGCCTCCTCCGGCGCGAGCCGGTCGGGGACGTCGTTGCGCCGGATGCGCAGGACCGCGTTCACGAGCGCGGCCGCGCAGGCGGGGTCGGCCGGCGCGACGACGGGCGCCTCCAGGCGCCAGACGCCGTTCGTCCCCCGCGCGAGGACGTAGACGAGCGGCCCGGCGGAGAGGGAGACGGAGCGCACGCGCTCGTCGGCCCCGAACGGGAAGACGCGCGTGTCGCGGAACGCCGCGTCGCCCTTGCGGAAGAGGTCGGCGACGGCCGCCTCCAGCGTGACGACGGCCGTCCCGCCCTGGACGAGCGCGTAGACGAGGTTCGTGCCGGCCGACGCGCCGAAGACGATCTGCTCCGGCGCGCGCGCCTCCGCCTTGACGGTCACCGAAAGCCCCGCCTCCGCCGAAAGCCCGTAGGGCGCGAGCGCGGCGCGCGCGAGGACGGCCCGCCCGGCCGCGCCCCGCTGCGCCGCCGACGGCAGCACGAAGCCCGCGATGCGCGCGCCCGCGAGCCCGTCCACGAGCGAGGCCACCACGGCCGCGTCCGCCGGCGCCTCCACGGGCGCGGCGAGACGCCACCCGGAGGCCGCGCGCACGAGGCGGATGAACGGCGCGTCGGGCGCATGGAGGTCGAGGCCCGCGATCTCGTCGCGCGCGCAGGCGACAAGCGTGCGCAGGCGGAAGCCGTCGGCGTCCGCCGGAAGGGCCTCCAGCACCTCGGCGGGGAGCGTGAAGACGTTGCGCAACCCCTCCACGCGCGCGTAGACCTCCTTCCCTGAGGCCGTCCGCGCGCCGAAGAAGATGCGCGCCGCGTCGCCGTGCGCATGCAGGGCGACGGACGCGCGCGCGTCCCCCGCGAGGCCGAAGTCCACGAAGCCCTCGCCCAGCTCCGCAAGCTCCGCCGCCGTGCGCAGGTCGCCGAACGGCAGGAGGGTCAGCGCGTCCACGAGCCGCGCGACGGGCGCGGCGTCCGCCGGCGCCGCGAACGGCGCGGCCAGGTGCCAGGCGCCCGCGTCGCCGCGCACGAGGCGCACGACGTTCGTGCCGCCGCGCGCGATCTCGACGCCGTCGACGGCCTCGGGCGCGAACGTGCAGAGCGTCGTGCGCGTCGCCTCGCTCGCCTCCGCGCGCGCGCGCCGCGCGAGCAGGGCCAGCGCCGCCGCGAGGCAGGCGATGGCCGCGAGGAAGAAGAGGGCGAGACGGCGGTCGCTCATGCGCGGCGCCTCCTGAAGAGGAAGACGGCCAGCCCCGCCAGCAGCACCCCGGCGGCGGGCGCGAAGACGGCGAACGCGCCGAAGCGGATCCAGCCCGCGCGGTCGAGGCCCGTCGCGACCGCGTTCCCCGGCGCGCGCGAGGCCGTCAGCGCGTCAAGGCCCGAGAGCCACGCAAGCGCGTTGTGGAACAGGTCGCGGTTCGCGTTTCCGCGCAGCGCGAGCGCGCCGTTCGAGACGAAGGCCGCATCCCCGAACGCGACGAGGCGCATCGGGCGCAGGGCGACCTCCTTGGCGACGTCGCCGCCGCGCTCCAGCGCGACGGCCAGGGCGAACGGCCCGCCCGGCTCGGTCGCGGCGTCGCGCACCCACGGCCGCACGGACGGCTCGGACTCGCCCCAGGCGGCCTCGTCCGTGCGCACGAGCTCCGTGTAGACGGTCCCCTCGGCATGGGCCGCCGGGGCGGGCGCAAACGCGACGGCGTCGCTGAAGACGGCCGAGCCGCCCGCGAGCGGGCGCGTCACCGCGTGCTCCGCAAGCCCGCGCGCCACGACATCCGTCCCCGTCCAGGTGCGCGGCGAGACGATCTGCCAGGGGAGCGTCTTCACGCCGAGGTCCGCGAGGAGGCTGCCGACGCCGGCGTTCGGGCCGGGCGCGGCGAGGACGAGCAGGCGCCCGCCCGCGCGCATCCAGCCCGCCAGGCGCGCCGTCTCGGTGCGCGAGAACGGCTCGCGCGCGCCGGCCACCACGACGGCCGCGCCGTCGTCCGGCACGGCGGGCGAGACGGCGAGGTCGAGCGTCCCGAGGCGGTAGCCGTCGCGCCGCAGGTCCCGCGCGATGTCGCTCATGCCCCACACGGCGTCGTAGGAGGCGTAGGAGGCCTCGCCGTGACCCGTCGTCCAGTAGACGGTCGCGCGCCGCGCCGGCAGCGACAGCCGCTGGAGGGCCGACGCGCAGACGGCCTCGCCCGAGACGACGCCCGCCGCGCCCACGGCGACGACGCCGTTCGTCGCGCCCGCGAAAAGCTCCGCGACGGGCACGACCTCGCGGCGGTGCCCGCGCCGGAAGACGAGCGAGCCCTCCTCGGCGCCGTTCCGCACGAGGTCCACGGCCCGCCCCAGCTCCCAGCGGGGGTCGACGTACTCGACGACGAGGCGCGTGCCCGCAAGGGACTGGGCCGTCGCCTCCAGGCCGCGCAGGAGGCGGGCGACGGCGCGGAACTCGGGCGCGCGCCGCGCGAGGAAGCAGGTGACGTACACGTCGCCGTGCGTCTCGGCGAGGATCTGCCGCGTCCGGGCCGACGTCTTCGCGCGCCCCGCGCGGAGCGGCAGCTCGAAGACGACGTCGAGCCGGAGCGCGAGCGTCGCGACGAGCGCCGCGAAGGCGAACGCGAGCAGCGTGACGAACGCGGCCGAAAGGCGCGGGCCGCGGGCCGCCCGACCGCGCAGGCGCGCGCACGCCACGGCCTTCGCGGCGGCGAAGAGCGCGAAGAGCGTCAGGACGCCGTAGAAGACGAGCGTCGAGAGGCGCACGAGCCCCGTCGCGAAGTCGACGATGTGCGCCTCGAAGGGCATCGACGCGAACTTCATGCGCAGGGCCGGCGACCAGAGGGTCGCCATCTCGAAGGCGGCGTGCGGCAGGGCGAGCATCAGGAAGAGGGCGGCGAACGCCGCGAGCGCGGCGGGGCGGACGCAGGCGCTTGCGAGAAGGCCCGTCGCGCACCAGAGGGCGGCCTGCAGCAGGAGGGCGAAGACGGCCGGCAGGAAGGAGACGAGCGAGAGGGCGCCCGCGAGGGCCGGCGCGCAGAGGGGCAGGACGAGCAGGGGCACGGCAAGGTAGACCGCGAGGACAAGCGCGTGGAGCGCATACGCGCCCAGGTAGAGGCCCAGGACGGCGTCGCGTTCGCGCACGGGCGCGGAGAGGAGAAGCTCCAGCCGCCCGCTCGCCCGCTCGTCCGCGACGAGCCGCATCGTCAGGAGCGCCGCGAGGAGCGGCAGGAAGGGGACCGCCGCCGCCGCCCAGAGCGCCTCGACGCTCGTCGTGCCGCCGTCGCCGCGCAGGAGCGTGAACGTAAAGAAGCCGCCCGCGAGCGCGAGGAAGCCCGCCGCGCTGAACGCCGTCGCGGGGGAGGCCCACAGCCGCCCGAACGTCCGCCGGAAGAGGACCCGCGCCGCGCGCGTCATGCCGCACCTCCCGCAGGGGCCGCCGCCGGCGCCAGGCCGAGGATCGTCCGCACGCCCGCCGCCGTCTTCGCGCCGACGACGCGCCCGGCGCGCAGGACGTAGAATTTGTCGGCCCACCGCGCGAGCTCGTCGAGCTCGTGTCCGCTCACGAGCACCGCCGCGAACGAGGAGACGGCCGCGACGATCCGCCCGAAGGAGGCGCGCGTCGCCGGGTCGAGCCCCGCGAGAAGGTCGTCCAGCACGAGGAGGCGCGGGCGCAGCAACACCGCATCCGCAAGGGCGACGCGCTTGCGCAGACCGAAGGAGAGCGCGCCGATGCGGGCGTCCGCATGGGGTTCGAGGCCGCAGAGCGCCAGCGCCTCCGAGACGCGGTGGCGGATCTTCTTCGTCATCTCGCCGCGCAGGTTCGCCCGGTAGCGCAGGTACGCCCGCACGCGCAGGTCGGGGTCGGCGGCCGCCGTCTCGGGCAGGTAGCCGAGCATGCGGCGGAAGCGGAGGGACGGGCCGAACGCGTCGACGCCGTCCAGGACGACGCGCCCGGCGGCCGGCCGGCACACCCCCGCGAGGATCTTCAGGAGGGTCGTCTTCCCCGCGCCGTTCGCCCCCGCGAGGACGGCCGTCTCGCCGGGGGCGATGGAAAACGACACGTCCTCCAGAAGAGGCGCGCGCGCCCAGGAGAACGAAAGATGTTGAACGTCGAACATTTCAGCGGCGCTAGTCTACCAAACATCCGCCCTTCCGTGGAGCGGAATCGCAGGCGGGACGGATCATCGACGGCGGGCAAGGCCGAGGAGGACGCCGCAGAAGACGAGCGTGACGGCGAGCGAGCTGCCGCCGTGCGAGACGAGCGGGAGCGTGATGCCCGTCATCGGGAGGGCGTTGAGGACGCCCGCGACGTTGAGGAGGACCTGCACGAAGAGGCTTGCGGCGACGCCCGCCGCGAGAAGCGCCTCGCCGCGCGCGCCCTCCGCCGCGCGCCGCGCCGCGACGACGAGCCCGCAGGTCCAGACGACGCCCCAGAGCGCAAGGACGCCCGCGCAGCCGACGAGCCCCAGCTCCTCCGCGAGAAGCGCGTAGACGAAGTCGCTCGCGACGATCGGCACGGCCTGGGCGTCGCCCAGCCCGAAGCCGACGCCGCCCACGCCGCCGCTCGCCGCCGCCGCGAGCCCCTGAAGGGTCTGCCAGCCCGCGCCCGTCACGTCCGCGAACGGGTCGCGCCAGACGGCAAAGCGCGTCGCGAGGTGGCCGACGGGGCAGAGGGCCGCGCCCGCGAAGCCGAGCGCGAGCACGCCGAAGGCGAGCGCGCCCCAGAGCCAGGAGGCGGCGAAGAGCAGGGCCGCGAACGTGAGCGCGAGCTGCATCAAGAGCCCGAAGTCCCCCGTACACGCGACGAGCGCCCCGACGGCGGCGACGAGGCCGGCCGCCTCGAAGACGGCCCGCGCCGACGCCCCCCTCTCTCCGCGCGCGAGCCGCCCGGCCACGCCGACGACGACGCAGAGCTTCACGAGTTCGGAGGGATTGAGCCGCCCGGGCAGGTAGAGGCCGCCCCGGTAGCGGTGACCGAAGGCGAGGAGGAGGAGAAGGAGCGCGCAGGCAAGGCCCCAGGCGGCCCACGGCCCCGGCCCGCGAAGAAGCCGCTCCGCACGGCCGCCCGCGCAGGCTGCCGCCGCCGCGCCGCCCGCGACGAGGCCGAGGGCGAGCGGCAGCGTCCAGGCGACCTCCGAGACGCTTCCGGCAAGGCGCGTCTGCACCGCGGCGCCGAGCGCGGCCAGCAGGGCGGTCGCGGCCGCCAGGAGGATCCGCGCGCTCATCTGAAATACCCCAGGCGGCGCGCTTCAAGGAGAAGCGCCTTCGCGAGCGGGAGCGCGGCCGCCGCGCCGAAGCCGCCCTCCTCCACGAGAACCGTCACGACGAGGCGCGGCGCCTTCTCGGGCGCGAAGCAGGTGAACCACGCATGGTCGCGCCCGCCGCGCCCCGTCTCCGCCGTCCCCGTCTTGCCGCAGACGTCGAGCCCCGGCACGTCGCACGCGCGCCCCGTCCCGTGCCGCACGGCGGCGCGCATCATCGCCTTCACGCGCCCCGCCGCCGCGAACGTAAACGGCCGCGCCCGCAGGGCCGGGCGCGCGCCCGCGTCGAGGGTCGGCGCGAGCATCACGCCGTCGTTCGCGACGGCCGCCGTAACGAGCGCGACGGCATCAAAGTCATCGCTGTCGCTACCTACGAAATGCGAGAACACCGAACGGGGGATGATGGCATTCTGTTGTTTCA
>CAKUCX010000066.1 GCA_934643865.1 uncultured Kiritimatiellota bacterium | reverse complement strand
GCGCGCGCCCGGGATCGGCGCGGCCGCCCCGCCCCGGCGCGGGCCGCCCCCGCCACGCCAGCCACCCGCACACGACGCCCACGAGGAGGACGATGCCGAGGAGGACGCGCGCGAGCGGGCGCTTCGCCTCGACCGCGCGCGTGTCGGCGTGGAACATGAGCCCCCGGTTTGCGTCCTCGGTGATGGCCTTCAGCGCCGCCGCGCAGTCGAAATCGCCCCCCGCGTCGCTCAGGAGGATGCCCAGGAAACGCCGGCTCACGAGGTCGCTCGCCGCCTGCCAGAACCCCACGTGCGGCTCCGTCACCGCCCGGATCCGCCCCGCCGCGAGGTCGTCGTACATCCGGCGGATGCCCGGCGGCACCTCGGCCAGATGCTCCTCGAAGCCGAGCCGCCGCAGGTCGTCCGGCAGGCACCACCGCGCGCGCCCCTCGGCCACGTTCCGGCGCACCGTCTCGTCGTAGACGGCCTGCGAGGCGAGTTCCCGGACGCACGCCCACACGCGGTCGCGCGCCGCCTTCGGCCGACGCGCGACGCCCTCCGTGAGCGCGTAGAAGTGCTTGTGGACCTGCAGGACGGGGCGGCATGCCGCGTCCGCCGCCGGGAACGGCATGAGCCCGATCTCCTCGGCGGGGAAGTTCAGGCTCTCCGTGAGGTAGACGACGAGGTCCTCGCCGCCGAAGACGCTCACGATCTCGCCCTGCACGAAGAGGTCGGCCACCTCGTTGCGGAGCGAGAGCTGCGGCAGCGCCCGCACGACGCCGCGCCCGATGAGGTCCTTCAGGAAGGCCGCCGCGCGCAGGCATTCCGGCGCATCGAAGCACGCCTCCCATTCATCCGCCGCCCCCGCCTTCCGCCGCACGACGTCGCCCCCCGCCGCGCCGACCCAGGGGAGGAAGCCCCACGGACGGTTCTCGATGCCGAGCGCGCGCTGGCCGCGCTGCACCGCCGCGCCGGGAATCGTCTTGTCGCCGAACGTCAGCTTTTCGCACCAGGCGGCGAAGTCCGCCCACGTGCGCGGCGGCGCCTCGGGGTCGAGCCCCGCCGCCTTCACGAGGTCCTTGCGGTAGATGAGGCCGTAGTAGGCGAAGCCGGGCGTCGGCACGGCGTAGACCTTCCCGCCCTTCGTCGCGACGTCGCGCCAGAGCGGGGGCACGTCCTTCCAGCCCGGCCACCGTGCCTCGGCGTCCGAAAGCCTCCCGTCGCCGTCCGCGTCGTCGCCGAGCCATTCGTTGAGGGGGTGGCAGAAGCCCTCGTCGATGTCGTGGCGCAGGATGTGGAACCAGGCCTTGTAGACGTCGGGCGCCGTGCCGCCCGCAAGCGCGAGCATGAAGGTGGCGCGCCCGCCCGCGCCCGGCAGCGTGAGGCCGCCCCACTGGAGGGGGCGGATCTCGGAGTGCGCCGCCGTGAAGCGCAGGATCTGCTTCGTCGCGGGGTCTTCCGGCCGGTCCGGGCGGTAGCACATCAGGAACGTCACGTCCGTGACGTCCGCCGCCGGCGGCGCGGCGGCGGCGGCGAGGCACGCGCAGGCGAGGACGCGGACGAGACGGCGCATGGGGCGGCGTCCCGTCACGCGCGCGGCGGCGGGAACGTCCCGTCCGCGACCTCGGCGACGTACTGCGCGAAGGCGGCCTTCACCGTCCCGGCGAGGTGCGCGTATGGCTTCGCGAACGACGGCATGTGCCCGTCGTTGAGTCCGAGGAGGTCGTGCATGACGAGCCACTGCGCGTCGCAGACGGGCCCCGCGCCGATGCCGACGGTGGGAATCTTCAAGGCGGCGGTGACCTCCGCCGCCAGCTCGTCCGGCACGCATTCAAGCGTCACCGCGAACGCGCCCGCCGCCTCCACGGCCCGCGCGTCGGCGAGGACCCGCTCCGCCGCCTCGCGCGTCTTGCCCTGCATCTTGAAGCCGCCGTAGGCGTGTACGCTCTGGGGCGTCATGCCGACGTGCGCGAGGACGGGGATGCCGGCCTCGGACATCCGGCGGATGAGCCCCGCGACGCGCGCGCCGCCTTCGAGCTTCACCGCGTCCGCGCCCGCCTTGAGGCAGGCGACGGCGTTCGCCATCGCCGCATCGTCGCCGCACTGGTAGCTGCCGAACGGCAGGTCGGCGACGACGAGCGCGTTCTTCGCGGCGCGCGCGACGGCGGCCGTCGCGCTCAGCGTCTCCTCTATCTTCACGGGCAGCGTCGTCCCGTAGCCGAGCGTCGTCATGCCCATCGAATCGCCCACGAGGAGGCACGGCACGCCCGCCTCGTCCGCAAGGTGGGCGAAGCAGGCGTCATACGCCGTGCAGCAGCCCAGCTTCCGCTTGCCCTTGGCCGCCTGGAAAGTCGCGACTGTCCATGTCTTCATAGGCGGTCATTATAGCACATCAGGACGCCGGGCGCACGCACCGGCGCCTCAGCTCCCGCGAATGGGCGGACGGCCGCCGCCGCCGGGAGGCAGGACGAGACAGAGGCTTCAGCGCGTCTGCAGAAAGGGGTTCCCGGCTCGCTCGCGCGCAATCGTCGTCGCGGGGCCATGGCCCGGCACGACGGCCGTCTCGGGCGGCAGCGCCGCAAGACGGCGGAGGGAGGCCGCCATCTGGGCGGGGCTTGAACCCGGGAAATCCGTACGGCCGCACGAGCCCGCGAAGAGCGTGTCGCCGGAGAGGAGCAGCGCCGCGTCCTCGAAGAGGAGGCAGACGCCGCCGGGCGTGTGGCCGGGCGTCGCGAGGACGCGCGCCGAAAGCCCCCCCGCCGCCAGCACGGCGCCCTCGACGAGGTCCGCGACGAGCGTCGCCGGGCGCGCCGTCGGAGGATAGTCGCCCCCGCAGGCGTTCACGGGGGCGAACGCCCACGGCGCGTCGCCGGGCGCGATGTGGACGGGCAGCGCAGGCCATTTCGCGAGAAGCCCCGTCACGCCGCCAATGTGGTCGAAGTGGCCGTGCGTGAGCGCGACGAGCGCCGGGCGCAGCCCCTTCTCCTCGCAGAACGCCGCGATGTCCGCCGCGTCCGCGCCGGGATCGACGATCCAGCAGACGCCGTCCGCCTGCCACAGGACGACGCAGTTCGCGGCAAACGGCCCCACGGGGATGATCTTCCTCTCCATCATGCCTCCTCCGCCTTCAAATAGCGCAGCAGCTCGTCGAAGCGGCCAATCTTGACCGTGTAGCGCGCGTCCTTCAGGTTCCCGAAGCCGAACGTGCAGAACGCCGTCCTGACGCCCGCGCGCGCGCCGCAGTCCATGTCCGTCCAGTTGTCGCCCACCATCCAGTCGTGCGACGAGAGGCGGTGCCCGCGCATCCGCGCCGCCGCCTCGCGGAGCGGCAGGGCGCTCGGCTTCATCTCGGGGCAGTCGCCGCCCGCCACGACGGCGTCGCCGAAATACCGCGCGAGCCCGAAGTGCGCGAGAATCGCGCGGCAGGCGAAGTTCGGCTTGTTCGTGTTGACGCCCATGAGCCAGCCGCGGTCGCGGAGCGCCGCGAGCGTCGTGTACACGCCCGGATAGAGCGCCGTCCGGTCGAGCATGTGCGCACGGTATTGCTCGACGAAAAGCGGCCAGATCTCGTCGAAGCGGCCCGCCCGCTCCGGAATCGCGCGCTCAAGCAGCGCGCGCGCGCCGCAGCCGACGTACGAAATGGCCTCGTCGAGCGGGATCGGCGAAAGCCCAAGCGCGGCGCGCGTGAAGTTGACCGCCGCGCCCAAGTCGGCGCGCGAATCGATCAGCGTGCCGTCCATGTCGAAGAAGACCGCGTGCATCGCCTCTCAGTCCTCGCGCGGATTGCCGTGCATGATGGCGACCCCGTCCCCCAGCGCGCGCGCGCCGAGGCAGAGCGTCATCTCCCGGAGGGGGGACGTTCCCTTCACGCCTACAGCTCGCGGATCTTGATGTTGCGGAAGCTCACGGTGGAGTCGCCGTGGTCCTGCAGCTTGATGCGCCCGACGGGCGTCTCGCCCCAATGCTCGCCCGGCTTCTGCTCCTTCGCGTACTTCGACGCCGCGACGGCCGCGCGGAAGGCCGCGCCGCCGCGCTCGTACGAGATGAGCCGCACGCCGTTGAGCCAGTGTTCGACCACGTTGCCCTTCGAGACGATCTTCGCCGTGTTCCACTCGCCAAGCGGCTTGACGACGCCCTCCGCGTTCGCGGGGATCATGTCGTAGAGCGACGCCACGCGGCGGCACTTCCCGTCGCGGCCCTTCGTGGAGTCGGGGTGCGCCGCGTCGAGGATCTGGTACTCCTCGCACGTCCCCTTGAAGCGCTTCGGGTCGTAGAAGTACTTGATGCCGCTGTTCGCCGCGCGCGTGAGGCGGAAGTCGAGCCGCAGTTCGAAGTCCCTGTACTCCTTCACCGTCACGAGGTCGCCGCCGCCGCCAAGCGCGGCCTCCGCGGGCGGCAGCTTCTCCCACTTGCCCTCGGGGGTGATGCGGGAATGCGGCAGCACGGTCAGGACGCCGTCCGCGATGACCCAGCCCTTCGCCGGCGGCGCCTTGCAGCCGCCCTTCTCGCCCACCCAGCCGTCGAGCGTCCGGCCGTCCCACAGGAGCGTCCAGCCTGCGGCCTTCTCGGCGTCGGTGAGCGTGTTCGGCGCGGCGGCCGCGCACCCGGCGAGCGCGACGCCCGCCGCCATCATCATCAGTCCGTTCTTCATGAGTCCGTTCTTCATGTCGTTCTTCCCTTTCGTGTTGAAGGAGGCGCTGTCCGCCCGTCACGCCGCGCGCTGGCGCAGGATCTCGTAGAGGCACACGGCGGCCGCGACGCCGGCGTTGAGCGATTCGGTCCCGCCCGGCATCGGGAGAACGGCGATGAAGTCGCACGTCTCGCGCACGAGACGCGTGATGCCGCCGCCCTCCGCGCCCACGACGAGCCCCGCGCGGCCCCTGAAGTCGATCGCCGTGTACGGCTTCGCGTCCCGGCCCCAGTCGAGGCCCGTGAACCACATGCCCGCCTCCTGAAGCTGCTTCATCGCCCTGACGAGGTTGACGACGCGGGCGACCTTGAGATGCTCGCTCGCGCCCGCCGAGGCGCGCACGGCGGACGGCGTCACGCCGCAGCTGCGGTCCTCCGGCAGGACGACGCCCGTCGCGCCGACCGCGCAGGCGGAGCGCAGGATGGCGCCGACGTTCTGCGGGTCCTCCAGATGGTCGAGGACGACGACGGTCGCGCGGTCGTCGGCGCGGACCTCTTCGAGGATCTCCTCGAAGGCGACGTAGGGGTAGCCCGACGCCTTGAGCGCCACGCCCTGATGGTGGCCGCCGCGCGTGAGCAGGTCGAGGCGCGCGCGGCTTTCCGCGCGCACGACGATGCCGCGCGCATGCGCCGCCGCGCGGATGGCGGCGATCTCCTCGGCCTCCTTCCGCTCCGGCGGCGGCAGGACCACCTCGCTGAACGTGCGCCGGCCGGCGCGCAGCGCCTCGGCGACGGGGTTGCGCCCGTAGATCCATTCACCGCCGGCGCAAAGCGCCCGGGGCCCCTTGTGCTTCTCGTTCCTCATCCGCCCCAGTATAGCACATCAACGGGCGCGCAACAAGGCGCGGGACGCGCGCCCGGCGGGGGCGGCGCGGCATGGACATCCCGCCGCGAGACGGCCGCGGACCTGCCCGAAGAACGGTTCGGGCGTCGACGCGCCCGCCGTCATGCCGAGCGCCTCCACGCCCGTGAAGTCGCAGGCGGCCAGCTCGTCCCACGTCGCCGCCCGCCAGGCCCGCGCGCCGCCCCCCTCGGCGATCTCCACGAGGCGGCGCGTGTTCGAGCTCGCCGCGCTCCCGAGGACGAGGACGTGCCGCCCGCCGCGCGCGACGTAGCGGCGCACCGCCTCCTGCCGGTCGCGCGTCGCCGTGCAGACCTCGGCCGCAGGCGTCGTCTCCACGTGCGCGTAGGATGCGCGCAGGGCCGCCCGCACGTCCTGGAGCGCGTCGCCCGAGAGCGTCGTCTGGCACACGACGCCGATCTGCGCGTCCGGCGGGAAGGGCCGCGCCGCCACGTCCTCCGGCGTCGCCACCACGGCCACCGGTGCCCCCGCCGCGCGCGCTTCGTCCACGACGCCGCGCACCTCCACGTGGTCCGCATGCCCCACCACGACGACGGCGAGCCCCCGCGCGGCGTACGTCCGCACCTGGCGGTGGACGCGCGCCACGAACGGACAGGTCGCGTCGATGACCCGCAGCCCGCGCCGCGCCGCCTCGTGCCGCGCCTCCGGGCCCACGCCATGCGCGGAGAAGAGGACCGTCCCCCCCTCCGGCACCTCCGCGAGGTCCGCCACCACCTGCATCCCCTTCGCCCGCAGGTCGGCCACCACGGTCTCGTTGTGGACGAGCTCGTGCAGGCAGAAGAGCGGCCCGGAAACGGCAAGGGCGTGAAGCGCCTTTTCAATGGCGGCCCTCACGCCCATGCAGAAGCCATGCGGTTCCAGGACCTCGACCCTCAAGGTACACGCCCCTTCGCCGCGTCCCACAGGGCGTCCATCTCCGCGAGGGACATGGCCTTCAGGTCGCGCCCGGCCTCCTTCGCCCCGGCCTCGACCGCGCGGAAGCGCCGCGCGAACTTGGCGGTCGCCCCCTCCAGCGCGCTTTCGGCGTCGGCCTTCAGGTGGCGCGCGAGGTTCGTCGCGGAGAAGAGCAGGTCGCCCAGCTCCTCCTTCACGTGCGGATCGCGCGCCGTGTCGTCGGAGGCGGCCACGGCCTCCTCCAGCTCGGCAAGCTCCTCGCGGATCTTCGCGAGCGGCCCCTTCGCGTCCTTCCAGTCGAACCCCACGCGCGCCGCCTTCTCCTGCGAGCGCTGCGCCTTCAGGAGCGCGGGCAGCGTCGGCGGCACGCCGTCGAGCGCGCTGTGGCGCGCCTCCTTGCGGTGTTCCTGCTGCTTGATCTGCTCCCAGTTCTTCAGGACGGTCGCGGGGTCGTTCGCGACGGCGTCGCCGAAGACGTGCGGATGCCGGCGCACCAGCTTGTCCGCGATCGCGTTCGCGACGTCGTCGAAGGTGAAGCGCCCCTCCTGCTCGGCCATCACGCACTGGAACATCACCTGGAGAAGCACGTCGCCGAGCTCCTCCACGTAGTTCGCCGTGTCCTCGGGGCGGTCCATCGCGGCGAGCAGTTCGTAGGTCTCCTCCAGGACGCACGGCTTGAGCGTCGAGAGCGTCTGCACGCGGTCCCACGGACACCCCGTCTCCGGGTCGCGGAGGCGGAGCATGATGGAATGAAGTCGTTCTATGCCGGACATGGAATGAAAAAAATTAAGTCGCTTCGCTTAAAAAAAAATTAAGCCGCTTCGCTTTAAGTGGTTAAGTCGCTTCGCTTTAAGTAGTTAAGTCGCTTCGCTTTAAGTGGTTAAGTAGTTAAGTCGCTTAAAGTGGTTAAGTCGCTTCGCTTTAAGTGGTTAAGTAGTTAAGTCGCTTTAGGCACTTAATCACTTAACTACTTAACCACTTAATCTCCCTAGATGTGCAGCATGCGGAAGACGACGTCCGCAAGCTTCGCGTCGAAGCCCGAGACGACGGCGTCCGCGCCGCCGAAGTCCTGGTAGGCGACGTGGGGGTGTTCGACCGCGAGGGCGCTCAGGCCCGCGACGAGCGCGCTCTTCACGCCCTTGCCCGAACCCGTCACCGCCACCGCGAGCATGTTGACGAGGTCGTTCTGTCCGCACGCGCGGCGCCAGGCGTCCCACTTGCAGTTGCCGTAGGTGTTCGACGGCTCGGCATAGGGGACGACGAGGCCGGCGTCGAGGTCCGCCAGCGCGGGGCGAAGCGCGTCGAGGTCTGCGCGCGTCGCGACGACGACCTTCAGCCCGCGCGCCGTCAGGCCCTTCACGAACGCCTTGAAGCCGGGCGTGACGGCCGCGGCGCACGCCTCGGCGAGCGCGGCCCTGAACGCCGCCGCAAGCTCCTGCGCGACGGCCGCCGCGTCGGCCTTGACGTCCAGAGCCCTGAAAAGCTCGGCGAGGCCGCCCTGGTAGTTGCCGCCCACGAGATGCGACGCCTCCAGCTTGACCGTCAGATCGACGCCCACGGGGGCGAGGACCTTCTTCGCGACGTCGAACAGGATCTGCGCGCCGTCGACGACGGCGAAGTCGAACTCGACGACCACGCCGCGCGGAATGGACTTCTTCTCTTCTGCCATGGTTGGGTTCCTTTCCGGCGGACCCTTACTTCTTCACGACGCGCGTCTTGCGGGGGCGCGGCTGGCCGATTTCCTTGAGCAGCTTGCGGAAGCGGCTGTTGCGCACGTTGAACGGCTTGCCGCCCTTGATGCGATCGAACTCGCACGCGCGCAGCTCGTTGTGCCGGTCCTCGTCCTTGCCGACGACGCCGCCGACGCCGGCGAGCGCGCACGCCACCGCCTTCTCCGCGCAGGCGTGGATGAGGCGCAGGTCCTTCTTGTTCGGCGCCGCCGCGCGGGCGAAGTAGCCGCTCTTGAAGACCTGCGTCTTCTCCGCGCCGATCTTCGCCGCGAACTGCTTGGCGAAGTACTGCCCCACGTTCACCTTGTCGAGCCGGGGGTGGCCGAACGCATCCAGCGGGATCTCCTCGCCCTGCTTCTTGAGCTCGGCGATGATCTGCTTCACGCACGCACCCTCGGAGACGAAGATGTTCACGCAGTCGTACTTGTCCATGATCGCCCGCAGGCGCTTGGCCTCGGCCTCGATGTCGACCTTCGCCTCGGGCACGTACACCGCGTGGACGTCCTGGCGCTCGCGCGTGAGGCCGAACGCGGGGAGGAAGCTGATGCGGCGGCCGAGCATCTTGTGGTAGGCGATCGCCGTGAACGCCGTCAGCCACCCGCAGTTGCGCCCCATCACCTCGTGGACGATGAGCGCGCGCGGGTTCGCGCTGTTCTCCTTGACGACGTTCATGAAGAACTTCGCGCCCTCCTCCGCCGCCGTGTAGGCGCCGAGGGACTGCTTGATCGGGTAGACGTCGTTGTCGATCGTCTTGGGGAGGCCCACGACCGTCAGCGCGTAGCCGTTCTTCGCGAGGTATGCCGCGAGGTCCGCCGCCGTCGTGTTCGTGTCGTCGCCGCCGATCGTGTGGAGGACGTCGACGCCGTCCTTCACGAGCTGGTCCGCCGCGACCTTGAGCGGGTCCTCGCCCTCCTTCACGAGCCCGCGCTTCACGCAGTCCGCCACGTTCGTGAGCTTCACGCGGCTGTTGCCGATCGGGCTGCCGCCGTGCTTCGTGAGGACGAGCGCGTTCTGGCGCACCTCGGGCGTGACGGGAATCGACTCGCCCTTGAGGAGGCCCATATAGCCGTTGACGTAGCCGATCATCTCGACGTCCGGCGCCTTCTTCGTGTACTCGTCGATCAGGAACCCGATCGAGGAACTGAGACAGGGCGCAAGCCCGCCCGCCGTGAGGAACGCCACCTTCTTGACTGCCATGTTCTTCTACCTTTCGTTGAAACGTTGAACGTTGAAATCGCACAGGGCCGCGCTCAGCCGAGCTGCCGGAGCGCGTTCACGACCTCGATGGCCACCTGCGTCGCCGCAAAGCCCTTGTTGCCCTGCTTCGTGCCGCAGCGCTCGACCGCCTGCTCCAGGTTCTCCGCGCTCACCACGCCGTCCGTCACGGGCACGCCCGTCTCCAGCGCGATCTGGCTGAACGCGCGCGCCGTCGTCTCGCAGATGAGCCCCGCATGCGCCGTCGCGCCCTGCACGACCGCGCCGAGGCCGACGACCGCGTCGTACCGGCCTGACGCCGCGAGCTTCTTCGCCGCGACGGGGATCTCGTACGCGCCGGGGACGCGCACGAGGAGAAGGTCGTCTTCGCTGCCGCCGAGGCGCATGAACGCATCCTCCGCGCCCTTCACAAGCTGCTCCACCAGAAAGGAGTTGAAGCGGCTCGCCACGAGCGCGATCTTCAGCCCCTTTGCCGTCAAATTGCCTTCGATTGTCTTCATCGTCGTCCTTTCGGATTGGGAATGGAGGCCATTATCTCACAAGAAGGCGGGCGGGGCAAGCCCGAACCGCCTCCCTTGCGACATTTTTGTCCGTTTTTCCGCGCGCCGCGCGCCGACACGCGCTACGTCTCCTTCACGGTTCCCTTGAGGACGGCGATGAACGCGCTCTGCGGCACGTGGACGTGGCCGAACTCCTTCATGCGCGCCTTGCCGCGCTTCTGCTTCTCCAGCACCTTCATCTTGCGCGTCACGTCGCCGCCGTAGAGCTTCGCGAGAACGTCCTTGCGGAACGGGCGGATGTCCTCGCGCGCGATGATCTCGCGCCCGATCGCCGCCTGCACGGGGATCTTGAACATGTGCGGCGGAATCGTCTCGGCGAGCGCCTTGCACATCTGGATGCCGCGCGCGCGCGCCTTGTCGCGGTGGACCATCGTCGCGAAGGCGTCCACCTGCTCGGAGTTGAGCAGGATGTCCATGCGCACGATGTCGCTCTCCTGGTAGCCCGCCGGCTCGTAGTCCATCGAGGCGTAGCCGTGCGACACCGACTTGAGCGTGTCGTGGAAGTCGATGAGGATCTCGTTGAGCGGCAGCGTGCAGTGGAGCATCACGCGGTGGCCGTCCACCGTCTCGGTCCCCTCCAGGACGCCGCGCCGGTCGAGGACGATGCGCATCACGTCGCCGATCACGTCGCTCGGCGTGATGATGCGCGCCTTGATGATCGGCTCGGAAATCGACTCGTATGTGCTCGGCTCCGGCATCTGGAGCGGGTTGTCGAGATCCTTCACCGTGCCGTCCTTCATCTTCACCTTGTAGACGACGCCCGGCGTCGTCGAGATGATGTCGAGGTTGAACTCGCGCCGCAGGCGCTCCTGCACGATTTCCATGTGGAGGAGGCCGAGGAAGCCGCAGCGGAAGCCGAAGCCGAGCGCGATCGAGCTTTCGTGGTGGAAGGAGAAGGCGGCGTCGTTGAGGTGCAGCTTCTCAAGGCCCTGGCGCACCTTGTCGAACTCGTCCGTCGACATCGGGTAGATGCCGCAGAACACCGTCGGCCGCAGCTCCTTGAAACCGGGGAGCGGCTCGTCCGAGCCGAGGCGCGCCGTCGTCACGGTATCGCCGATCTTGATCTCGCTCGGATCCTTCACCGTCCCCACGAGGTAGCCCACCTGCCCGGCCTCCAGCCGGTCGGCGGGCTTCTTCGTGGGCGAGAAGATGCCCACTTCGTGGAGCGTCGTCGTGACGCCCGAACTCATGAACTTCACCGTGTCGCCGCTCTTCACCGCGCCGTCCACGATGCGCACGTAGGTGATCACGCCCCGGAACTCGTCGAAGACGGAGTCGAAGACGAGGGCCCGGAGGGGCGCATCGACGCCGCGCGTCTTCGGCGGCGGGATGCGCGTCACGATGGCCTCCAGCACGTCGGGGCACCCCACGCCCGTCTTCGCGGAGACGAGCAGAGGCTCGTCCATCGGGATCGCGAGGATGTCCTCCACCTGCTGCGAGACGCCCGCCACGTCCGCGCCGGGCAGGTCGACCTTGTTGAGGACGGGCACGATCTCCAGGTGCGCGTCCTGCGCGAAGTAGGTGTTCGCGACGGTCTGCGCCTCCACGCCCTGCGCGGCGTCCACGACCAAGAGCGCACCCTCGCACGCGCCCATCGACCGGCTCACCTCGTAGGCGAAGTCGACGTGGCCGGGCGTGTCGATGAGGTTGAAGAGGTAGCGTTTCCCGTCCTTCGCGTGGTACACCATCGAGACGGGGTGGCTCTTGATCGTGATGCCGCGCTCGCGCTCCAGGTCCATCGCGTCGAGCGTCTGCTCCTTCAGCTCGCGCAGCGGCACGGCCTTCGTGAGTTCGAGGATGCGGTCGCTGAGCGTCGTCTTCCCGTGGTCCACGTGCGCGATGATGCAGAAGTTGCGGATGTTGTCGAGTGTCGTCTCCATAGGCGCCGCCGAGTATACCAAAAACGGATGCCGGACGCTTGGCGCGCGGCCCGGCCTCACTGCGCGACGGGCTCCATCTCGACGGGGAGCGTCGCGAACTGCCGCAGGAAGGAGGCGGAGAGGCCGGGGATGGAGGAGAGGCGGCCGAGCGCGCTCCGCGCCGTGCGGTCGACCTCCGCGTCCCCGCTCCCCGAGACGATGCGGTAGCCGCGCACGCGCCCGGCCGGCCCGAGCTGCAGCTCGATGCGCAGCGCCTGGAGGCCCGGATGCCACTTGAAGCTCTCCTTGTCCCACTCGCGCCGGATGGCCTGCGCGACGAGGCTCACGCACCGCGTCACCTCGTCGTCCGCGATCTGGTTGCGCGCGCCGATGCGGTAGCCCTGGTTCATGAGGCGCCGGAACTCCTCCGGCGAGAGGGGCTTGTCGGCCGCCGTCCCCTTGCCATACGTGCGGACGTTCGGCGGCGGCTCGATCTTCCGCGCCTTCGCGCGCAGGTCCGGCGCGGGGGCGGGCGCCTGGAGAAGCTTCGCCTTCTCCCGCAGGTTGGGCGGCTTGGGCTTCTCCTTCTTCTTCGGCTTCTCGACGACCTTCTCGACCGCCTCGACGGGCTTCGCCTCCTCGACCCTCGGCGGCTCGGGCGCGGGCTTCGGCGGCGTCACCTGCTCCTCGGGCGGCGGCGGGTTGGGGTCGGGCTCGGGGTCGTCCGTCTGCTCCGCCCACGGGGGCACGAGCGTGAGGTCGATCGGGATGAGCGCGTCGGGCGCGCGGAGGGCGAGCTTCGCGACGCCCCAGAAGAGCACGAAGACGGCGAGGTGCAGGCCGACGGCAAGGCCGAAGGCCCGCCCGGAAACCGGCCCCCGCCCCGCCGTCCGCCGCTCGTCCGCGCCGTCCCCGAACACGCTACTTCTCCTTCGTGACGAGCGCCATCTTGCGCACGTGGCAGCCGTAGACGACCTTCACGACGTCCATGACCGCGCCGTATTCGAGGCGCTCGTCGCCGCGCACGAGCACGGGCACGTCCGGGTCGGCCGCGACCTTGGCGTCGAGGTCGGCCTTGAGCGCGTCGAGCGTGACCGGCGTGTTGTTCATGTAGACCTGGTTGTTGACGTCCACCGTGATGACGTTCGCCTTCGCGTTCTTGCTCGGCAGCGTGTCCGTCTTCGCGCGCGGCAGCATCACCGTGATGCCCTGTTCGAGCGCGGGGATCGTGAGCATGAACGTGACGAGCAGCAGGAAGGTGAGGTCGATGAGCGAGTTCATGTCGATCAGCGCCTTCGCACCGCCGATCGCGCTCCCGCGTCTGCCGCGCCGGCCCATCAGGCACCTCTCCCCTGGTCCTGGAACTCCAGCGCGATGCGCCCCATGAGGTCGTCCGCGAAGCCCTCCATGTCGGAGATCAGGTCGCGCAGCGTGGCGGAGAGCATGTTGTGGAGCACGACGCCCGGAATCGCGATGAGGAGGCCCACCACCGTCGTGACGAGGGCGGAGGCGATGGCCGGCGCCATCGTCGCGATCGTCGCGCTCCCGGCCGCGCCCATGTCCGCGAAGGCGTCCAGGACGCCCCACACCGTTCCGAGGAGGCCGAGCATCGGCGCGATCGCGACGACCGTCGCGATCATGCCCATGCCCTTCTCCACGCGCAGCGACTCCTCGTCGAGGACGTGTTCGCAGAGCGCCTTCACCAGCCCCATCTCGTGCGCGGTGAGCGCGGCGGCGACGCCCGGCTGGCGGCCGACGAGGAGCGAGCGGACGTCCGGCGCGAGCAGCTTCAGGAGGCGGTCGCACGTGCGCCAGTAGATGTTCTCCAGCACCGTGTGGGCGTTCTCGCGGCGCTGGAGGTAGTGCCCGAGGACGTCCTGCGAGCCCATCACGTCGCGCGTCACGCGGCGCGCGGCGCGCGTCTGGTCGGCGAGCTCGCGCCACTTGCCGAAGATGAACGTGAACATGACGACGCTCGCGGCGAGCTGCACGAGGACGATGCCCTTGCCCATCGCGCTCGACATCATGAAGCCGCTCAAGAGGGAATCCGCAAACAACTCAACCATGGCCGTACTCTCCGTTCTTGACCGCCGACGTCGCCCGGCCCTCGTCCGGAAGCGCGTCGCGCGACGCGCCGCATGCGGCGAGCACCTTGTCCGTCGTCTGAAAATGCACCTTGCAGTGGTTCATGAGCCACGTCGGCCCCTGCGCGCGCACCATCCGCTCCGCAAGCGCGCGCACGCGCGGGTCGCTCGACCCGAGCGGCACGACGCCGAGGGCGGACGGCGCGCCCGGCTCGACCTCGCCGGCCATGTCGCAGAGCGCACGCAGGAAGACCTCGCGCGCAAGCACCGAGGCCGCCGCCACCGCGATCGAATAGCTCTCGGCCCTGTGCCGCTGCTCGACGGCGACGCCCTTGCCGCGCGTCTTGAGCGCGCGCCGGACCGCCGCCTCCGTCGGCGCGAACTGGTCCACCACGACGCGCGGGCAGGCCGGCTGCTTTTCGAGCAGCTCCTCGATGCACGTGCCGTGCGCCCATGCGAGGAGGCGGTTGACGTTCCGGATCTTCGCGTAGAGGCGGTTGTAGGCGGCGGGGCCGACCTTCACGACGGCGAAGCGGCCCGGCCCGAGGAGGGCGCGGACCATCTGACCCATCCGCATGAGGACGACGTTGCTCGCGATGAGCTTGCAGTCCCGGACGCCCCCCGCGTCCACATGCTTCACGCCGTGCGCGTCGAAGTACTCCACCTTCAGCGTGCGCAGCCTCTCCGCCAGCGCCTCGTCCACGTAGCAGCAGGCGACGACGAGCGGCCCGAAGTAGTCGCCCTTCCCCGACTCGTCGCTCCCGCCGTGCGGCAGGGGCGCGCCCTCGGCCGCCGCCGGCGCCGCCGCGCCGCCCGCCGAAAGGGGCACGACGCCGTTCGGCTCCAGGAAGAACTCCACGAAGTCCTGCGCCCGGGCGCCCTGCACGCAGAGCTTCCGCCGCGCGTGCTTCTCCTTCTCGTAGAGGGCGCAGTTGAAGCCGTCGCCCTCGGCGGCGGCGCGCGCGTAGGGCACCGCCTTCGCCCGGAAGTTCCCGGCCGCCAGCAAGGCGAGAAACGCCGCCTGCTGCGTCTCGTCGAGCTCAAAGGTGTAGCATGTCTTCCGTTCGGGCATAGGCAGCCATTATAGCACAACTCGCGGCGCGGCGGAGGCGGCGGCCCGGAGAGGGCGCGGCTATGCGTCCGCGCAGCGTGCGCGCAGGCGGGACAGGATGTCCTCCTCCTCCCCGCCCCTGAGCGCCGCGCGCGGCAGGAACGCCGTTTCGACCCTCAGCGCCCTCTTCATCGCCTTCGCGAGCGCCTTCACGCCGAACGTCTCGGTCTGGTAGTGCCCGGCGCAGACCATCTGCATGCCCACGTTCTCCGCGGCGATCGTCTCGCCCCAGTCCGCCTCGCCCGTGATGTAGAGGTCGCAGCCAAGCGCCTTCGCCTCGGGCGCGAAGCCCCCCGCGCCGCCGCTGCAGACGCCCACCCGCTTCCCGTTCGGCAGCGCCCCGATGCAGCCGATCGTCTCGCCGTGGTAGACGAACGCGGGCTTCAGGCCCTTGAGGCCGAGGGCGCGGGCAAGCTCATGGTTGTTGCCGTAGCGGGGATGCGCGTCAAGAGGCAGGTGGACGGCATAGAGCGCGAGGTCGGCGTCGAGCGCCGCCTTCACGACGTTGTACACGCCGCCCGTCAGGCGCTGGATCCCCCCGCCCCACGAGATGCCGTGGTGGACGACGAGCAGCTGCGCGCCCGCCCGCGCGGCCGCCGCGACCGTCTGCGCGCTCGCGTCGACGCCGAAGGCGACCTTCTCCGCCGTCTCGCCCCGGCGGGCGATCTGGAGGCCGTTGTTCGAGACGTCCGAGAACGACGCGACGTCGAGCGCCGCGTCAAGCCAGTCCGTGATGCGCTTCAGCTTCATGTCCCCTCCAGGGCGTCGACGATCGCCCGTCCCGCGCTCGTGCCGATGCGCGTGGCGCCGGCGCGCAGCATCGCCTGCGCGTCGGCGAGCGTGCGGATGCCGCCGGCGGCCTTCACGCCCATTTCGGGCCCGACCGCCTGCCGCATCAGCGCCACGTCCGCGACCGTCGCCCCGCCCGCGCCGAAGCCCGTGGACGTCTTCACGAAGTCCACCTCCGCCTCGCGGGCGAGCGCGCACGAAAGGCGCTTTTCCGCGTCGCTGAGATAGCAGGTCTCAAGGATGACCTTCGAGACCGCCCCCGCGTCGCGGCAGACCGCCGCGAAGAGCGCAAGCTCGTCGCGCACGCGCCCCAGGTCGCCCGCCTGCAGCGCGCGCACGTTCTGGACGACGTCCACCTCGCCCGCGCCCTTCGCAAGCGCGTCGCGCACCTCGAAGATCTTCGCCTCGGTCGTCATCTGCCCAAGCGGGAAGCCCGCGACGGCCGTCACCTTCACGCCCGTCCCCTTGAGGAGCGACGCGCAGCGCGCCACCTCCGCGCCGTTCACGGCCACGGACGCGAACCCGTATTCGGCGGCCTCGCGGCAGAGGGCGTCGATCTTCTCCGGCCCGCCGAAGGCCTTCAGGAAGGTCGCGTCCAGCAGCCCCGCGAGCTGCCTTCTGCCCATCGCGTCAACGTCGATCACATCGCCTCCTTTTCTTGCGCGGCCGCGGGCCGGGGAAGGACGGCGCTCGCGTAGCGGTCGTGGCCGGCGTCGTCCGGCTCGACGCGGATGTCGTCGAAGCCCGCGTCGAAGAAGAGCTTCCGGAGCGCGGCGCCCTGTCCGTCGCCGATCTCGAAGAAGACGCCGCCGCCGGGCCGGAGGACATTGAGCGCGTCGCCGACGAGGCGTTCGTAGAAGTCGAGGCCCGCCACGCCGCCGTCGAGCGCGTTCCGCGGCTCCCAGTCCCGGATGCGCGGGTCGAGCGCCGCGCAGTCCGCCGTGGGGACGTAGGGCGGGTTCGAGACGAGGACGTCGACCGTCTCCGGCTCGTCGAAGTCGTCGAGGCCGTCCGCGACGGCGAACGCCACGCGGTCCGCCAGCCCGCACCGCGCCGCGTTCTCGCGCGCGAGCGCGATCGCGTCGGGGGAGATGTCGAGGCCGAGGAACGACGCCGCGCCCGCGAACTCCTTCGCGAGGGAGAGGAGGATGCAGCCCGACCCCGTGCCGACGTCGACGACGAGGGGCGGCGCAGACGGCGAGGGGAAGCGCGCGCGGAGGAACGCCAGGACGCGCGTGACGAGCTCTTCCGTCTCGGGGCGGGGGATGAGCGCGCGCCGGTCGCACGCGAGCGTGAGCGTCCGGAAGTCCCACTCGCCGAGGACGTACTGGATCGGCTCGCCCTTCACGAGGCGCGCCATGCCGCGCCGCATCGCCGCCACGTAGGCTTCGGACGGCGTTTTCGCGAGGTGGGGGAAAAGAAAGCCGCGGCCGCAATTCACGAGCCGCGCCATCAGAAGCTCCGCCGCCACCTGCGCGTCGGGCACGCCCCGGCCCGCGAGATACGCCCCGCCGAGCCGGAGGATGTCGCCCCAGGTCTTCACCGTCAGAACGGGAGATCGTCGGGGTCGCTCGCCGCCGCCGCCATCTCCGGCGCCTCGGCGGGCGCGGGGACCGGCTCGGTGGACGAGCCGTCGGCGTTCAGCACCTCGATCTTCCAGCCCGTGAGGTCCGTGAAGTAGCGCGTCCCGTTCGGGCCGTCCCAGCGGCGCCCGTCGATCGTGAAGTTGACCTTGACCCGGTCGCCCTTCTTCACCGCGTCGCACAGCGCGCAGCGGTCCTTCTTGAAGGTGAAGAGGACGGGGTTCGGGTACTTGTTCAGGGAATCGACGTCGTTCCCGACGACGAGGTCCCGCTTCGTGAAGCCGTTCGTCCCAAACTCCTTCGTCTCGCCGACCAGCTCGACGACGCCCGTGTAGTCATACGTTGTCATGTCTGCTCCTTTATCCTGACGCCGCCCATTCTATCAAATCGGCCCCGCAGCCGCAAGGCGGCGACGGGGCCGGAGGAGGCGCCAAGCCTCTCACATCGACGGCCTACTTCACGCGGCCCGTGTAGGCATCCACCCCGGAATTGTCGATCTTCGCGTTGAAGAAGGCGTTCGCCGCCTTCTCGCGCGCGCCGTCCCAGGGGCGCGGGCCGCCCGTGAGCTGCACGGCCCAGAGCTTAAGCTGCTTCTTGTGCCAGTTGACCATGCAGTTCGTGCCCCAGGCGCCGCCGTGGCCGAACCAGGCGCCCTCGCCGTCCGTCTCCGGCGCCGCGAGGCCGAGCGAGTAGCCGCCCATGCCCTTCGGGCGCGACGAGACCGCAAGGAGGCTCTTCACCGTCTCCTCCTTGAGGATGCGCACGCCGTTCTCGCCGACGCCGAGGTTCATCAGCATCTTGTAGAACTTGAGCTGGTCGGCCGCCGTCGTCCAGAGGCCCGCGCCCGCCGAAGCGAACACGTGGCGGTCGTTGTACGGGCGCTGCTGCATCGACGCCTCGCGCTGGTAGACGGCCGGCTGGTCCTTCCGGCAGGAGTACATCTCCACCTGGTGCGCGAGCTGCGCGTCGCTCGGCCAGAAGCCCGAATCCTTCATCCCGAGCGGCAGCAGCACGCGCTCCTTGAGGAAGTCCTCCCACGGCTTGCCCGTGACGATCTCCGTCACCGCCGCGCCGATGTCGATGCCCGTGTTCGAGTACTGCGTCTTCGTGCCGGGCTCGAAGAGGAGCGGGCACGCCGCCGCGATCGCCGCCGTCTGGCGGAGGGGCGCGCCGCCCGACCAGCCGCCGCCCTTGATGTTGCCCTGCTTGGCGGGGATCTCGAACGGGAAACCGCCCGTGTGGTTCATCACCATGCGCACGGTGAGCGTGTTCTTCGCCCGCGTGAGCGTGCGCACGCCGTTCGACTCGGACGTCTTGACCCACAGGTTCGCGAATTCGGGGAGGTATTTCGAAACGGGGTCGTCGAGCTTGAGCTTGCCCTCCTCCACGAGGATCGCGATCGTCACGCCGCAGAAGCCCTTCGTCTGGGAACACTGCATGTAGACGTCGTCCATCTTGATCGGGCGCTTCGCCGCGACGTCCGCGTAGCCGACGCACGCGATCTCCTCGGCGCCGGGCTTCGCGAAGACGCTGATCGCGCCCGGCAGCTGCCCGCTCTCGACGTAGGGCTTCAGCGCGTCGCGCGCGAAGGTGGTCGCCGACGGGGCGGCGAAGAGGCTTCCGGCGAGCGCTGCGCCCGCCGCCAACAGGATGCGTGTCGTGAGTTTCATGTCGCCTATTCTACCACATCCGCCGGACGCGGGCAATCGCCCGGAAAAGTCACCCTTATCCCGATTTTTTCGGGACAGCTTATCCCGATTTCCCGTCCGACCCCAATAAATGCTGGGCGAAAAATCTTTTCGGCCCCTGCGGAAAGCGCCTTGGACGTTCTCCACACAGAATCCAACTCGCGCAAAAGTCCCGTTTTCCGCACAATTCCGAGACGGGGCGCAAGGCTCCTCCGCCCCCGACGCGCGGCGTCCAAACGGGCCCGGCGCGCGCCCTCCGGCCGGTCAACACGGAGCGCGCGGAGACACGAAGGCATCGGCGCGAGGGAAGCGGAAATCGCCAAAGCGATTTTGCCCATTGACTTCTGT
>CAKUCX010000065.1 GCA_934643865.1 uncultured Kiritimatiellota bacterium | reverse complement strand
AGGCGTCGCTCACGCTCGTCCTCGACCGCGACCTCGACCTCACGGCGCAGTTCGCCCACGACTGGACGTTCACGCCCATGGACCCCGAAAAGGGCTTCGTGGCGGGCGGCGGCTACATCTCGAACCAGGTCTGGAAGCTCGCCGTCACCGTCACGGACGCGGCGAAGGGCGAAATCCAGTACGGACGGTGGGCGAACGGCAGCGCGTGGACGGACTTCGGCGAGGGGATGCTCGACCTGAACGGGCGCGTCCTCTGGACGGACGAGACGGGCAACACGCGGGAACTGGCCGTCACGGGCTACACCGCAAGCGTCTTCCAGGGCCCCGGCCAGACGGTCAAGGTCGTCGACAACGGGGTGGAGCAGAATGTCTACCAGGAGTACATCCCCGCCGCGCGCTATCCGCGCGCGTTCGTCCTGCGGGAGGACCTGGACGCCCCGCTCGGGCAGGTCTTCCGCTACCTCGGTTCGGGAGGGCCGGTCACGAACCTCGTCTTCGAGTGCCCCACGATGACGGCCGATCCGTACACGGACGGCTTCTGCGGCTACGCCATGCGGGCGGGGCGCCTCCGCACCCCCCGGATCACGCGCGTGCCGGCCGCCTACACGTGGTCGCTCGGCGACGTGGACGTGAGCGACTGGCGGCTCGACGCCATCACCGACGTCGTGGGCGAGCTGACGGGCAACTGGGGCGTCTACCGGGGCATGTTCGCGGGCGGGCAGACCTTCACGGGGACGCTCCATCTGCCGGCCCTCGCGACGGTGCAGACGAATGCGTTCCGCGCGGCCTCGAAGATGGAGGCCGTCGAGCTCGGCTCGAACACGGTCGTCACGTCGATCGGCACGAAGGCGTTCAAGGGCTGCTCGTCCCTTGCGCGCATCCAGCTGCGCGCGGGCCGGGACCTCGCGGTGGGCGAAGATGCGTTCGAGGGGACGGCGGCGCTGAAGGTCCTCGCGTTCACGTTTGAGGCGCCGCAGGACCCGACGGCGGTGGACAACATGCTCGCGGGCGCGACGGAGGAGGTGGCCGCCTCGGCGGATCCGCCCGTCATCTACGCCTCGCGCGCGATGGGCTGGACGCGCGAGAAGATCGCGCGCATCCAGCCGCCGACGGAGGCGGAGCGTGCGGCGTGCCCGCCCTGGGTCGCGAACGCACCGGTCGTCGGCGTGTGGCAGACGGCGTCGGGCGCGCGCAGGGCCTGGGTCGTCCACGCGCCCTCGAAGGACGACCCGCGCGGCACGTACCTCTTCCTCCGCTGAGCCGTCCGCCTTCGGTGGTCGGGGCCGACGTCCCCTACCATGGGTGCCATGGTGCGTGTGCATGGGTGCGGGCATGGCGTGTGCATGGTGCGTGGACATGGTGCGTATTGTGCATGTTGGTAGGGGCCGACGTCCTCGGCGGCCCGCGTCCCCGATGTCGTCCCCGATGTCGTCCCCGATGTCGTTCCCGATGTCGTCCCCGTGTGCGCGGCGCGCCGGGGACGTCGCGCCCTACCATGGATGCCATGGTGCGTGTGCATGGGTGCGGGCATGGTGTGTGCATGATGTGTGTGCATGGTGTGCATTGTGCATGATGGTAGGGGCCGACGTCCTCGGCGACCCGCGTACACGTGTCGTCCCCGATGACGTTCCCGGCGGCCCGCGTCCACGTGTCGTCCCCGATGTCGTCCCCGATGTCGTCCCCGTGTGCGCGGCGCGCCGGGGACGTCGCGCCCTACCATGGGCGCCATGGTGCGTGTGCATGGGTGCGGGCATGGCGTGTGCATGGTGCGTGGACATGGTGTGCATGGTGCATGATGGTAGGGGCCGACGTCCCCGGCGGCCCGCGTACACGTGTCGTCCCCGATGTCGTCCCCGTGGGCGCGGCGCGCCGGGGACGTCGCGCCCTACCATGGGTGCCATGGTGCGTGTGCATGGGTGCGGGCATGGCGTGTGCATGGTGCGTGGACATGGTGTGCATTGTGCATGATGGTAGGGGCCGACGTCCCCGGCGGCCCGCGTACACGATGTCGTCCCCGATGTCGTCCCCGTGTGCGCGGCGCGCCGGGGACGTCGCGCCCTACCATGGGTGCGTTCGTGCCCCTTCGTGCCCCGCTTGACGGCGTGGCGGCGGGCAGGGTATAATGCCGGGCATCATCGTGAAAGAACATCAACACGAAGGCGTGGCCTTCCAACGGAGAACATGACGTCATGGACATGAAGACAATGGTCGGGGCGGCCCTGGCGCTTTGCGCGGGGGCGGCCGTGGGGGCGGCGTGCTGCCCGGGGGCGAAGGTGTGCGGCGCGCCGAAGGGCGCGCGGACGGCCGCCCTGGAGGCGTCCGCCTGGAAGACGAGCCAATGGCTGGCCGCCGCCGACGCGCCCGTCGCGGGCGAGGCGGAGAAGAAGCGCCAACGCGCGGCCGACGGCACGAGCTGGTTCGTGGGCGAGGTCGCGAACGAGGGCGACGTGAAACGCGCCACGTGGATGACGACGGGCCTCGGCGTCTACGAGCTCTACGTGAACGGCACGCGCGTGGGGCGCGACGCGCTCAAGCCCGGCTACACGCACGTGAAGAAGACGCGCCGTTCGTTCACCTACGACGTGACGGCGCTCGTGAAGGGCGGGAAGGGGGCGAAGAACGTCTTCGCCGCCGAGGTCTCCGCCGGCTGGTGGCGCGACAAGATCGTGAACTACGCGGGCCAGAAGAGCGCGTTCCGCAGCGTCCTGGAGATCGTCTACGCGGACGGCGCGACGAAGCGCTACGGCACGTCGCCCGAGACCTGGAAGGCCGGCGTCGCGGGCAAGGTCACGCACGCGGCCATCTTCGACGGCGAGGAGTACGACGCGCGTGCGGCGTGTCCCGCGCTCGGTTCGCCCGCGTTCGCGGCGGCCGTCGCCAGCGACGAGTTCACGGGCGAGATCCTGCCCTCCGAGGGCGGCGAGGTCTGCCGCCGGTGCGACCTCGCGCTCAAGCCCGTCGAGGCGTACTGCTGGAAGGGCGTCGCGGGCGCGAACGACAAGACGGGCCGCGAAAAGGTCTTCGGCAAGGTCGTGAAGACGCGCACGTTCAAGCCGGGCGAGACGCTGGCCGTCGCGCCGGGCGAGACGCTCGTCGTCGACTTCGGGCAGAACTGCGCCGGCGTGCCGTGCTTCGTCATGAACGCGCGGCGCGACACCGTGCTCACCTGCCTGCCGGGCGAGATGCTGAACGACGCGAACGGCGAGCGTGCGCGCGGGAACGACGGCCCCGGCGGCTCGCTCTACCGCGAGAACCTGCGCAACCCGGCGAACGGCATGCGCCTCGTCTACACGTTCGCCGGGACGGGCGAGGAGCGCTACATGCCGCGCTTCACCTTCTTCGGCTACCGCTACCTCTCCCTCACGGCGACGGACGCGGTGACCTTCACGTGCATGCGGAGCGTGCCCGTCACCTCCATCACGAAGGACATGGAGCGCGGCCGCATCGAGACGGGCGACAAGGCCGTCAACCAGCTCATCTCCAACGTCTACTGGGGCCAGCTCTCCAACTACCTTTCCGTGCCGACGGACTGCCCGCAGCGCAACGAGCGCCTCGGCTGGACGGCCGACACGCAGGTCTTCTGCGAGGCCGGCGCCTTCAACGCCGACACGGCGGCGTTCTTCCACAAGTGGATGCGCGACATGCGCGACAGCCAGGATCCGCGCGGCGGCTTCCCGGGCGTGGCGCCCGCCGGGCAGTACGGCAACGAGACGATGCGCGTCGGGTGGTCCGACGCGGGCGTGATCGTGCCGTTCACGGTCTGGCGCCACTTCGGCGACCGACGGATCGTCGACGAGAACTGGGCGGCGATGGAGAAGTGCCTCGCCCGCCAGGCCGAGACGAAGTACCGCACGGAGCTTCTGCCCGAGTGCCGCAACTACCAGTGGAACGACTGGCTCTCGCTCACGAAGTTCGAGAGCTGCCCCTACAAGCCCGAGTATTCCGCCTTCAGGAACGGCAAGCCCACGCCCGAGGCGCTTCTCTACTGGGGCTACCTGGGCGGCTGCTACTGGGTCTGGAACGCCGACATGATGGCCCAGATGGCCCGGGGCACCGGCCGCGCCGCCGAGGAGGCGAAGTACCGCCAGATGGCCGCCGAGGCCCGCGCCTACATGAAGGCGACCTACTTTGCGTCTCCCGACGGGCTCGTCCTGCCGATCTTCCGCGACATGCAGACGCCGGCGCTCTTCGCGCTCAAGCTCGGCCTCGTCGCGGGCGAGGCGAAGGCGAAGACGGTCGCGGCGCTCAAGGCCAGCATCGCGGCGAACGGGGGGCGTCTCCACACCGGCTTCCTCGGCACCTCGATCGCGATGGACACGCTGACGGCGAACGGGCTTACGGACCTCGCCTACGACCTCCTCCTCGGGCACGACTTCCCCGGCTGGCTCTACTCGGTCGACCAGGGCGCGACGACGATCTGGGAACGCTGGAACAGCTACGTGAAGGAGACGGGCTTCGGGCCCGTCGGCATGAACTCCTTCAACCACTACGCCTACGGCTGCGTCCTCGCGTGGATCTACAAGACGGCCGCCGGCATTGCGACCTGCCCGTGCGACCCCGGCTTCAAGACGATCGTCATGAAGCCGCAGCCCGACTGCCGCCTCGGCTTCGTCAAGGCCTCGTACAGGACGCCCGCCGGCGGCGTCGTCACGAGCGCGTGGCGCTACGAGGGCGACACGTGGATCTGGGAGTTCACGGTGCCCGCCGGTTCGGTCGCCAAGGTCACGCTCCCCGGCGAGACGGAGAAGAAAACCTACCAGCCCGGCAGCTATAAGGTGGTTAAGTAGTTGGTTAAGTGGTTAAGTGGTTAAGTCGTTAAGTCGCTTCGCTTTTAAGTGGTTAAGTAGTTAAGTGGTTAAGTCGTTAAGTCGCTTCGCTTTTAAGTAGTTAAGTGGTTAAGTAGTTAAGTCGCTTCGCTTTTAAGTTGTTGATTCGTTAAGTGTTTTGGAGTGCTTTAAAACTTAACTACTTAACCACTTAACCACTTAACTACTTGACCACTTAACCACTTAACCACTTAACTACTTAACCATTTAACCACTTAACTACTTAACTACTTAACTACTTAATGTCAAAAGAGTGGTGATCGAATACGTACATGAAATATTTCATTCGAACGTATGGGTGCCAGATGAACGTGCGCGACAGCGAGGCCGTCGGGGCCTTGCTGGACGCGGCGGGGCATGAGCGCGTGCAGGAGGAGGGCGACGCGGAACTCGTGATCGTCAACTCCTGCACCGTGCGCGACATGGCCGAACGCAAGGCCATCGGCAAGTGCGGGAACCTCATCGCGGTGAAGGAGGGGCGCGGCAAGGCGTCCGAAGGCGGCAAGGTGCAGCTCGTGGGGCTCATGGGCTGCGCCGTGAAGCGCATGGGGGCGGAGGTCTTCAAGGCGCTGCCCGGACTCGACTTTGCGGTGGGGCCGCGCCGCTTCGGCCTCATCCCGCGCCTCGTCGAGCGGTGCCGCGCGGGGGAGACGCACCTGCTGGAACTGCCGGACGACGACGAAGTGCCGTCCGGTCTCGACGCCCATGCCGGCCCGTCCGGCGGGCAGACCGGCTTCGCGTGCTACCAGAGCTACGTGACCGTGCTTCTCGGCTGCGACAACCGCTGCAGCTACTGCATCGTCCCCGACGTGCGCGGCCACGAATACTCGCGCCCCGCGCGCGAGGTCGTCGCGGAGGTCGGCGCACTCGCCGCGCGCGGCGTGCGCGAGGTCTGCCTCCTCGGCCAGAGCGTCCTGCGCTACGGCATGCGCAACAAGGCCTGGACGGAGGCGGACACGCCTTCGCCCGGCGGCTACGCGGAGGCGTTCCCGCGCCTCCTGGAGGCGCTGAACGGCGTTCCGGGCCTCGCGCGCATCCGCTTCACGAGCGCGCATCCGAAGGGCTGCACGGACGAACTGGTGCGGGCCTACCGCGCATTCCCGAAGGCCTGCCGCCACCTGCACCTGCCCGTGCAGAGCGGCAGCGACCGCGTGCTTGCGGAGATGGGCCGCCATTACACGCGCGCCGAGTATCTTGCCGCCGTCGCGAAGCTGCGTGCGCTCGATCCCGAATTCGCCGTCACGACCGACGTCATCGTCGGCTATCCCGGCGAGACGGAGGCGGACTTCGAGGCGACGCGCGCCCTCATGGAGGAGGCGGGCTTCGACAACGCCTTCGTCTTCAAGTACTCGCCGCGCCCCGGGACGCGCGCGGCCGCGCGGCCGGACGACGTGCCGACGGCGGAGAAGGAGCGTCGCGACCAGGTGCTCCTCGCCGACCAGCAGCGCCGGGGCCTTGCCCGCAACCGGCGCCTCGTCGGCACCGTGCGCGAGGTGCTGGTTGAGGGGCCCTCCCTGCGCAACCCCGCCCGCTGGAGCGGGCGCGACTCCGGGAACCGCATCGTCGTCTTCGATCCCGTCCGCCCGGTCGCCGTCGGCGATCTCGTCGACGTGCGGATCGACGACGCACACCCCCAGATCCTCCTCGGCTCGCTCGCCGGGCGGAAAAATTCTCCATGCCCCGCATCCGCGAAAATGCTACACTAGCCACGACACACGAATTCTTCAAATCAAAAAAGGAGAGAGTAGATGTTCAAGATCAATCGCCGCAACTTCGTCGCCAGCCTGGGCGCCTTTTCGCTCGGTCCCGTGTTCGGCATCGACCTGGCCCCGAAGTCCGCGTTCAAGGGCGAGGTGAAGGGCCGCCGCCTGAAGCTCGCCGCCGTCGGCTGCGGGGGCATGGGCGGGGCCGCGACGGAAAGCCTCATCGCGGCGGGCTGCGAGCTTGTCGCGGTGTGCGACATCAACCCGGGCGCGTTCGACCGCTGGGAGAAGAAGTACCCCGGCATCCCGAAGTTCACGGACTACCGCGACATGCTCAAGACGATGGGCGACACGTTCGAGGCCGTGCAGGTCGGTACGCCGGACCACACGCACGCCTACATCTCCGTGGACTGCATGCTCGCCGGCAAGCACGTCTACGTGCAGAAGCCGCTCGCCCGCACCGTCGAGGAGTGCGAACTCATGCTCAAGACGCAGCTCAAGACGGGCGTCGTCTGCCAGATGGGCAACCAGGGCCATCCGGGCGTGTGGCGCTACAAGGCGCTGCGCGACGCGGGCGTGTGGGGCGACGTGAAGGAGCTCTACAGCTGGTCCGACCGCCCGGTGTGGCCGCAGGGCATGAAGGTGTATCCGAAGGCCGAGCCGCTTCCGGCGGGCTATGCGCCGAACGCCTGGGACTGCTGGTGCGGCCCGAGCGCGGACCACGGCTACTCGCGCGCCTACCACACCTTCTGTTGGCGCGGGTGGTGGGACTACGGCTGCGGCGCGATCGGCGACATGGCCGTCCACAACGCCGATCCGGCGTTCTGGACGTTCGAGCTTGGCCTCCCCGTGACCGTCAAGGCCGACACCTACGGCGAGGGCCCCGTCACGATCGCCTACCCGAAGAAGTCCCGCATCGAGATGACGTTCGCGCCGAACAAGTGGATTCCGCACCCCGTCAAGCTCACGTGGTTCGATGGACACCTGCTGCCGCCGACGGACGCCGTTCCCGGGCTTGCCGCCTTTGCCGCCGAGAACGGCAAGCACGCCGAGGCCCGGAAGGCCGAGAAGGCGAAGAAGGAGGGGAAGCCCTACACGGCGCCCGCGACCGTCGCGCCCGTCGTGCCGGACAACGGCCTGATCGTGATCGGCTCGAAGGCGACGACGATCGGCTTCTCGCACGCGAGCCGTCCGGCCTGCATCGCCGGCGACACGGCCGCCTTCAACGCCGCGATCCCGGCGGGCGACAAGGCGAGCGGCTACAACCACTACCGCGAGTTCGTGGAGGCCTGCCAGGCGGGCGATCCGGCGCGCTGCGGCTCGAAGCTCGCCTACGCGGCCCCGCTCACCGAGGCGCTGCTCATCGGCTGCGTCGCGCTGCGCTTCCCCGGCGAGGAGCTGCACTTCGACCCGAAGGCGCTGACGTTCACGAACAAGCCCGAGGCGAACGCGTTCCTGAAGGCGCCGAAGCGCGGCGACTGGGACTTCTCGAAGATGATGGCCGGGCGCTAGCCCACCATTGCCACGACGCGACGTTATGCTATACTCTTTGCATGAAGAACCCTCTCCACTTCGCGTTGGGGTTCGCCGTGGCGGCGTGGGCCGCTGCGGCGGACGTCGTGTCGTTTCCGGGTTGCCCGTGGCGTGAGACGAAGACCGTGGCACGGGGCGATGCCGTGCGCGTCGTCGATGCGGCGGGCCGCACGCTCCTCGTCTTCAACACGGAAGGCGGCGCCTTCGGCCGCCACCTCGTCGTCTCGCAGGCCGTCGACCACCTCGTCGTCGACGCGCGCGCGGCGTTCAAGGCGGGCATGCGCAAGCTCGTCTTCACGAGCGCGAACTTCGACCCGAAGCCCTACCGGGGGCGCGACTGCACGCTCGTGACGGAGCTGGGTGGCGCGCGCGGCACGGAGGGGCTCGCCTACTTCGAGGGGCACGGGCCGGGCCTCCACTACTACCGGAGCCGCCCCTTCGAGACGAAGGGCCACCGCAAGACCTATTCGCAGGCGGCGGAGGTCGCGGAGACGGTGGAGAGCCTGCATCTGCGCTGGGACATCTCGAAGGCGGCGGGCCCGCTTGCGTTCTACGGCGCACGGTACGCTCTGGAGCGGGAGCTGCCCGCCCGGGCGGAGAAGAAGCGCGTCACGCCCGAGCTTCTCTTCCACGCGCCGTTCGACGGCAGCGTGGAGGCGAAGGACGCGAAGGGCGCGAAGGCGCCGCGCCGCGCGGAGGGGCTTTCCTACGCCGAGGGACGGTACGGGAAGGCCGTGCGCCTCACCGCGAAGGCGAAGAGCGTCCTCGAATACGCCGCGCCGGGCAACCTCGTGCCCGAGCGCGGCACGGTCTCGCTCTGGTACAAGCGGGAGTGGCCGGATCGCGGCCGGCGCCCGGACGGGGGCGAGATCTGGCGCGTCCTCTTCGCGAACGAGCCCGCGAAGGGCGCGCGCGTCGGCTCGGGGCAGCTCTGGTTCTGGTGGTGGGGCGACCGCCTCCGCGCCGACCAGGGCGACGACGACGACCAGTTCGCCGTCCGCCAGCCGCCGCTGGCCGCCGGCGGGGAGGACTGGACGCACCTCGCGGTGACGTGGGACGAGGAGCGGGTGGCGATCTACCTCAACGGGCAGGGTGGGCGCAGCGCGGGCGACGGCACCTCGCCGATGGTCGAGGCGCTCAAGCCGCACGACCTCCTCACCTTCGACCGCCAGACCTTCGCGTCCTTCTTCGTGGGCGGCGATCGGGACGCGCGCCAGTTCGACGGCCTCATCGACGACCTGCGCATCTACTCCGCGCCCCTCGCGCCCGAGCAGATCCGCGAGATCTGGCGGCGCGCGCAGGTGATCGAACTCAAGGCGCAGGGCCTCTACGCGCTCGCGGACACGCCCGGGACGCTCACCGTGACGGCGACGAGCCCCGCCGGCTGCGACCTCGCGGGCCTGAAGTACTGCCTCTGCGACACGAACGGGACGGTCGTCGCCCAGTATCGGGACGCGGTGGGGGAGAAGCCCGCGCACCTGCTCGTCAATCTGCCGGCGGGCGACTACGCGCTCAAGGCGACGGACGGGACGTGGTTCTACGGCTCTGTGCCCTTTGCCGTGCTGCGGCGCGACAACCCGTATGAACTGACGGGCGCGGCCGCGCAGGCGGCCCTGAAGGCGCCGGGCGTCCTCGGGGACCTGGAGCTTGTCCAGACGCTGACGCTCGACCGCGCGCCGGGCCCCGACCGCTTCCGCGCCGTGGGGCCCGTCGCGGCGAAGCGCCTCGGCGGCGTCCCCTACCTGGAGGCGGGGCCGCAGGCCGGCGACCGCTACGCGCTGCACTTCAACATCGACACGAACGCGCCGCTCTGGGTCTTCGAGATCGACTACCCCGACGACGCCGTGCGCACGGCGGACCTCATCATCCAGAAGGCCCGCTCGCCGGGCGGCGACTACACGATGCAGGTCGGCTACGCGACCGGCGACGAATACCCGAACACGGGGCGCATCCTCACCCACCGCGTCCTCTACTGGGCGAGCGATCCCGACGTCGCGCTCATCGCGATGACGGCGCGCGCGGGCGCGCCCGCCGCCCTCTCCGCCGTGCGCGTCTACCGCGTGAAGGGCGGCGCGCTGCCGGCGGCGGCGATCCGCGAGCCGAAACCCGTGCCGCCGCCGACCGGCCTCGCGCGCGCCTGGCACGACATCCAGAACTTCGACAAGGACCGCCTCGAAGAACGGCAGAAGCGCCTCGCGAAGGACGCGCCGCGCGCCGGCTGGAACCGCGTCGTGGCGCTCTACTTCGAGGACCCCGCGATCGGTTACGACTTCGCCGTGCCGTCCGACGGCTTCCTCCCCGGCGACCTGGGGAACCTGATCGACCGTACGGCCGCGCTCATGAAGTTCACGGGCGAGAACCTCCTTGCCTATCCGGGCGCCTGGTACCACGGTCTGATCGGCGAACGCTACAACCCGCGCCGCCATGCGCCGGACTTCCTGAGTGCCTGGTACGCGAAGTTCGACCGCGAGGGGCTCTTCCTCATGCCGACCGTGAACCTCAACACGATGCCGGTGCCGGACGGCCTCGTCACGCGCGCGTCGATGTCCGACGGTTCCCTCCACGGTTCCGTCGTCGCGATCCACGACACGGGCAGGCCGAACTGGGGCGGCTGGCACGACACGCCCCCCAACTTCAACTTCCACCACCCCGAGGTGCGCCGCCACATCTCCGAGACGATTGCCGCGCTCGTGGAGCAAGGCGCGGGGCATCCGAGCTTCAAGGGCGTGTGCATGCACCTCACGCGCCACTGCTTCCTCTGGTTCGGCGACGAGAAGAGCGGCTACAACGACGGTACCGTGGAGGCGTTCGCGCGGGCGAAGGGGCTCGCGCTCCCCGACGGGCTGAAGAAGGACCCGCTGCGCGGCCGGGCCTACGCGGCGTGGCTGCGCGCGAACGCCTGGGACGACTGGCTGCAGTGGCGCTGCGACGTGGTGACGGACTTCTACGTGAAGGAGGCGCGCACGCTCGCGGCGCGGCGGCCGGACCTCAAGCTCTGGCTCAACTACATGGTGCCCGCGAACCTGTCGCACCCCGACTTCCTGAAGGACGGCTTCATGTCCTCCGCCTGGCGCGGCGCGGGCCTCGATCCCGTGCGCCTCACGAAGGAGATTCCGAACCTCGTCCTCGGCCAGACGATGGTGCCGGCGGACTACCGCTGGCGGCAGAACTATCCCTCGCCCGCCGTCCGCGCGCACCAGCGCGTGCTGGACACCCTGCCGGGCTTCTACGCGAACCTGAAGGGCGCCGCCTTCCCGCTCGTCCACCAGCACGACCGCTACTGGGAGAGCCCGATCGGCGCCTCCTCCGGCGGCGGCAACACGCTCTCCTGCGACTGGCTGAAGGAGTGCCCCTGGCGCGTCTCCACGATCAATCCCTCCGGCATCCACGCGCTGCGGCACTTCGTCGAGCCGCTGCGTTACGGTGACGTGCTCGGGCTCTCGAAGGGGGGCTTCCTCATCGGCACCTACGGCATGGAGGACGTGCTCGTGCCGTTCGTCCAGGCGTTCCGCGCGCTGCCGGCGGTCGTGATGGACGACGTGCCGTGCGGGGTGGACGACGTGCGCGTGCGGCAGTGTACGTTTAACGGGCGGAGCTATTTCTACGTCGTCAACACGGGTGCGACGCCTCGCGCCGTCACGCTAGCGTTCCCCGCGAAGACGGAGAACCTCGTTTCGGGCGAGACGTTCGGCGGGGGGCTCTTCGGCGGCGCGACGACGCAGGAGCTGAAGCTGGGTCCGTACGAACTGCGGAGCTACACGGCGCCCGAAGGAGGGCCGACCGTGCGGTAGGGACGAGAGGAGGGCGGCGGCATGGACATTCCAAGACGGGCGTTTCTGGGCGGCGCGGCGGCGGCGGGTCTGCCGGCGTTTGCGGGGGTCAACCTCTTCGGTGCGGCCGCGTCCGCAGCGAAGGGGACGGAGGCGTCGCCGTGGGAGATGGCGGACGGCTCCGCCACGGATGCCGTCTTCGTGCGGCGCGCCTACATCGACCTCGCGGGGCGCATCCCCACAAAGGACGAGGCGCAGCGGGCGGCGTCCGCGACGCGCCCCGACCGCCGGCGTGAACTCGTCGACGCGCTCCTCGAATCCGATTCCTTTGCGGACTACTGGTCGATGCGCTTTTGCGACATCCTGCGCGTGAAGAGCGAGTTCCCGATCAACCTCTGGCCCAACGCCGTCTACGTCTTCCACCGCCGCATCCACGCCTTCGTGAAGGACGACGAGCCGTGGGACCGGTTCGCGCGCGCGCTCCTCACCGCCACCGGCAGCGACTTCCGCGACGCCGAGGTGAATTTCCTGCGCGCGACGGCGCAGCGCACGCCCGAGGGGTTCGCCGAGATCGCCGCGCGTACCTTCCTCGGCTGGGAGTGGGCGGATCTCCCCGAGGCGCGGCGGCGGGAACTCGCGGACTACTTTTCCTGCGTGCGCATCAAGAACACGCGCGAGTGGAAGGAGGAGATCGTCCAGGTGGAGGGCGAGGACCGGCGGGCGAACTTCGCCGCGCGGCTGCTGGGCGAATGGCGCGACGACTTCGCGAAGGCGTTCGTGCGGCGCGTCGACGCCTGGCTCTTCGGCCTCGACGAGCCCGATCCGCGCCACGTTGCGCTGTTCGTCGAGAACGGCTACCGGCTGCGCCCGCTCGTGCGTGCGCTCGCGCTGTCGCCCGCGTACGCGCGCGGTCCCGTCACGGGCGGTTTCCCGTACCGCCGCCTTGACGCCGAGGTGCTGGACGACGCGATCTGCGACTTGACGGACACGAAGCGCGACTACCAGTCCATCGCGCCCGAGCCGTTCACCTTCCTCCCGGCGAACCGCCGCAGTGTCCTCATCGAGGACGGCTCGATCTCGAACGCCTTTCTCCTCCTCTTCGGGCGCCCCGCCCGCGATACGGGCCGCCTCGACGAGCGCCATAACGGGATCACCGCCAAGCAGCGGCTCTACCTGTTCAATTCCGGCAAGATCTTCCAGGGCCTCGGGCGGATGGTGAACGACCGCGCCTACCGCCGCCAGAGCATGGCCGAGATCGTCCAGGACCTCTACTGGCGCTTCTACGCCCGCGCGCCGACGCCGTCCGAGAAGAAGAACCTGCTCGGCCACTTCAAAAAACTCTCCAGCGGCGCCGAGAAGTGGCGCTTCCCGCGCGATCTGGCCTGGTGCCTCCTCAACTCGCGCGAATTCCTCTACCAGCACTGAGCGAGGTGAACCGATGAAACCTGCGAAGAGCGTGATTGAACTCTGGCTCTGGGGCGGCCCGAGCCAGCTGGAGACGTTTGACCCGAAGCCGGACGCGCCGGCGGACTACAACAACGGCCTGAAGGCGATCCCCACGAACGCGCCGGGCCTCGCGATCCACGAATGGTGGCCGAACCTCGCGACGTGCGGCCACCTCTATTCCGTCATCCGGTCGATGACCCATCCGCACTTCGGCCACGAGACGGCGACCTACCTGATGCAGACGGGACGGAACCCCGGCGGCGGGACCGTCTTCCCGGCGATCGGCACCGTCACGGCGATGATGAAGACGCGCGACGGGACCTACCGGGGCGACCTGCCACCCGCCGTCATCCTCACGGCGGCGAAGGGACGCTTCAGCGAAGTCGGTTTCCTCGGCGACCGCTACGCCCCGCTCGTCACGGGCGGCAACCCGAATGCCGCGCGGTTCGTCGTGGACGGCATCGTGCCGCCCGGCGGACTCTCCCCCGCCGAGATGGCGCGCCGCTTCGATCTTCTCAAGATGGTGGACGTCTTCGGTGACGCCGCGCGCTTCGGCGATTTCCTGTCGGCCGGCGAACAGGCGCGCCGCGTCATCGAGGGCAGCGCCGCCAAGACGTTCGACCTCACGCAGGAACCTCCCGAAATGCGCGCGCGTTACGGACGCACCCAGATCGGGCAGAGCCTCCTCGCCGCCCGCCGCCTCGTCGAGTACGGCGTCCCCTACATCACCGTCAACATGAGCGGCTGGGATTCCCACAAGCGCCACTTCGAGACGATGAAGAACCGCACGGCCGAGACGGACCGCGCGCTCGCCGCGCTCCTGACGGACCTCGCGGACCGAAAGCTGCTCGACACGACCGTCGTGTGGGTGAGCGGCGAGTTCGGCCGCACGACGAAGATCGACCGCGACCCGCCCTGGAACGGCGGACGCAACCACTACCCGACCTGCTTCAGCGCGCTCGTCGCGGGCGGCGGCTTCAAGGGCGGCTGCGTCGTCGGCCAGAGCGACGAGACGGCCTCGCACGTCGTCGCGCGCCCCGTCACGCCCGTCGACTTCCTCGGCTCGATCTACGAGCGCTGCGGCATCGACCCGGACGGCGAGATGCCGAACGACGTCGGCAAGAAGCTCACCATCCTCCCCCCGCCGTCCGAACACGGTCGCCTGAAGGAGATCTACGCATGAAGGGGGCGCTGATTCTGCTCGCGTTTCTCGCGGGAATGGCGTGGGCCGCCGATCCGTATGTGGGCTACGTCTACCCGGCCGGCGTGCAGGCGGGGACGACGAACCGCCTCATCGTCGGGGGGCAGTTCTTCTGGAACCTCAAGGGCGTGGAGGCGGGCCCCGGCGTGCGCGTCCTCGGCTTCGCGCTCGTGCCGAATTTCCCGCCACCCGTGGGCGGGCAGCGGCGTTACCTCGTGAAGTGGCTCGATCGGATCGCAGAGGGCGACCGCACGCAGCCGCGTCTGCCCGTTGAGGACGAGTTCTACACCGACTGGCGCTCCAACCGCTGGTACAGCGCGCTCGGCGAGCTGGATGCGGGACAGCTCGCGCTCGTCGAACACTTCCTCTACACGCCGCGCAACGCCCTGCAGATGTCGCCCGCGCTGAGCCAGAAGCTGCACGTCACGGTGGCGGTGGACAAGGACGCCGAGCCGGGCGTGCGCGCCCTCCGCGTCTACGGTCCGCAGGGCTTCTCGCCGCCGCGTCCGTTTCTCGTCTCCGCCGCGCCGCACGTCGTCGAACCGCTCTACGTGCCGCCGCACCGCACGCAGCCCGCGCCGCCCGTCGTGACGAACCTGCCCTGCGTGCTGGACGGACAGATCCTGCCCGGCTCGACGGACCGCTGGATCCTGCCGCTCGCGAAAGGCCGCACGGTCACTCTGCGCGTGACGGCGCGCGAACTCCAGCCCTACATCGGCGACGCCGTGCCCGGTTTCTTCAATCCCGTCCTGCGCCTTGTCAACCGCGCGGGAGACCAGCTCGCGTTCGCGGACGACTTCTTCTACCACCCCGATCCTGCCCTGACGTTCACCGCGCCGGCGGACGATGACTACACGCTGGAGATCCACGACAACCTCTACCGGGGCCGCGAGGACTTCACCTATGAAATCGCCGTGCGGGAGGGCGCACACCTCCCGTCCGTCCGCACGCTCTCGCTCTCGCCGCTGCCCGCCTGGGAGGTTCCGCCGGAGGCGCAGATACGGACCTTCTCCGGCGTCATCGCCCGTCCTGGTCAGGTGGATGTCCACACCGTCTCCGTCCCGGAACCGTGCGAGCGGACCTTCGACCTGCTCGCCCGCCGCGCGGGCTCGCCGCTTGACGCGCGCGTGACGGTGTGGCGGGGGGCGGACCGAATCGCCCGCATCGACGACGTCACGAACACCTTCCTCTTCGGCAGCGTCATCCAGGCGGAGTGTGACCCCGTGGGGCGCGTGAAGTTCGACAGGACCGGCACGTACGAGATCCGCGTCGAGGACGAGGCGGGGCACGGCGGGGCGGATTTCTTCTATACGCTGCGCCTCCACCGTCCCGCGCCCCGGTTCGAGGTGTGGTGCCTGAAGAGCGGACTCGCCCTTCGGGCCTGGTGGGGCGGCGCGCGCGTGGGCTTCGAGGTCGTCCGCCGGGACGGGTTCGACGGCTCCGTCACGCTGGAGGAGAACGACTTCGTCAAGTTCAAGCCGAACGTGATCCCCGCCGCGTCGAACCGCGTCGTCGTGACGGCGATCTCGAAGCTGCAGAAACCCCTCGCCCCCACGAACATGACGCTCACGGCCTCCGCCGTCGTGAACGGCGTCCGTGTGACGGTTCCCGTCACGCCGGCGGACGAATACAATCAGGCCTTCGCCTGGAACCATCTCGTCCCCGCGCGGACGTTCGCGTTCGTCGGTCTGCCCGGAAACCGCCCGAAGCCGCAGAAGAAAAACGCGCCGCCGAAGAAGAAGGCGCCGCCGGGAAAGCTGTTGCCGCCGAAGAGTCCGGCCGCGCCGCCGCCCGGCCCCTCGGCGGCCGCGCGACAAGGCAAGACGGCATGCGCGCCAGGACGGCGCGCGCAAAAGAAAAACGAGGTTTTCGCGTTTTCCCCCTTGCGGACATGAGAAAAAACCGTTATCCTATCGTCGTTGCGAGCGAAATCCTCTCTCGCCTATTGAAAGGGAACGATAAAAATGGCTAAGAAAGAACCGGTTCCGACCACGAAGAGCGGCCTCATGGTCGCGCTCGCCGCCGCTGGCGAGGTCAAGAAGGCGCAGGCCGTCGCGATCTACGACAAGCTCATCGAGCTTGCGTACGAGGGCGCTCGCCAGAACGAGAAGGGTTGGCTCATCCCCGGCCTCGGCAAGCTCCTCATCAAGAAGCAGGGTGCGCGCAAGGTCCGCAACCCGCAAACGGGCGAAGAGATCAAGAAGCCCGCGTGCAAGGTCGCGAAGTTCCGCCTCTCGAAGGTCGCGAAGGACGCGCTTGTCCCGCCGAAGGCGAAGAAGTAGGCGTCCGCGCCTGCATGAAGGTGAAACGGTCGTCCGCCTCGTCGGCGGACGACCGTTTTTCAAGGCGAAGGGGCCGGCATGTTCAAGCTCGTCTCGGACTTCAGGCCGACGGGCGACCAGCCCGCGGCGATTGACGCGCTCGTGCGCGGGCTCGCGCGCGGCGAGGACCGCCTTATCCTTCAGGGCGTCACCGGCAGCGGCAAGACGTTCACGATGGCGAATCTCATCCAGCGCTGGAACCGCCCCACGCTCGTCCTCTCCCACAACAAGACGCTCGCCGCTCAGCTCTTCACCGAACTGAAGGGCTTCTTCCCCGAGAACGCCGTCGAGTACTTCATCAGCTACTACGACTACTACCAGCCCGAGGCGTACATCCCGCAGACGGACACCTACATCGAGAAGGACGCCGCCGTCAACGAGGAGATCGAACGCTACCGCCTCGCCGCGACGAACGCGCTCATCGCCCGGCGCGACGTGATCGTCGTCGCCTCCGTGAGCTGCATCTACGGCCTCGGCGAATCGACCGAATACCGCGACCTCGCCGTGAAGTTCGCCGTCGGGGACACGTGCGGGCGCGGCGACCTCGTCGCACGCCTCGTCGCCGCGCAGTACACGCGCAACGACCTTGACTACGCGCCCGGCAACTTCCGTGTACGCGGCGACACGGTGGACATCTTCCCCGCCTACGCGACGGAGGGGATCCGCGTCGACTTCTTCGGCGACGAGATCGACGCCATCCACGCGCTCTCGGTGCCCGACTTCCGCATGGGCGTCGCGATGCCCGCCGCCGTCGTCACGCCCGCCAAGCAGTTCGTGATGCCGAAGGAGAAGATGGAGGCCGCCTACGGGCGCATCGAGGCGGAATTGAAGGAGCGGCTTGCGGACTTCGAGGGCGCGAAGAAGTACCTGGAGGCGCAGCGCCTCCGCGAGCGCACGGAGTATGACATCGAGATGATGCGCGAGCTGGGGTACTGCAACGGCATCGAGAACTACTCGCGTCCGCTCACCGGCCGCGCGCCGGGCGAGCCGCCCGAGTGCCTGCTCGACTACTTCCCGGACGACTTTCTCACGATCATCGACGAGAGCCACGTCGCCGTGCCGCAGCTGCGGGCGATGTACAACGGCGACCAGGCGCGCAAGCAGAAGCTCGTCGACTACGGCTTCCGCCTGCCGAGCGCGAAGGACAACCGTCCGCTCACCTTCCCCGAGTTCGAAAGGAAGGTCCACCAGATCGTCTTCACGAGCGCGACGCCGGGAGACTACGAGTACGGCGTCGCGAAGACCGTCGCCGAACAGGTCATCCGCCCGACCGGCCTCCTCGACCCCGAGGTCGAGCTGCGTCCGCTCAAGGGGCAGATCGACGACCTCATGGCGGAGATCCGCGCCGTCGCGGCGAAGGGCGACCGCGTACTCGTGACGACGCTCACGAAGCGCAGCGCGGAAGACCTGACGGCCTACCTCCACGAGACGGGGCTGCGCGTCGAGTACCTGCACAGCGGCATCGACGCCCTGGAGCGCGTCGCGATCCTCGGCCGCCTCCGCAAGGGCGCGTTCGACTGCCTGATCGGCATCAACCTGCTGCGCGAGGGCCTGGACTTTCCGGAGGTCGCGCTTGTCGCGATCCTCGACGCGGACAAGGAGGGTTTCCTGCGCTCCACCACCTCGCTCGTGCAGACGGCGGGCCGCTGCGCCCGCCACGTGAACGGCCGCGTCATTCTCTACTGCGACCACGAGACGGACGCCATCCGCGACCTCCTCCGCATCACGCGCAGCCACCGGAAGCGGCAGATCGCCTACAACACCGCGCACCACATCACGCCGAAGAGCGTGAAGCGCGCCCTCAACGAGACGGCCTACGTCTACTCCGAGGCGCGGAAGACGGCGCGCGCCGCGGCCGCGCCGTCCCCGGAACAGGACGTCCAGGAGGCGCTCGCCGCCCTCCAGGCGGAGATGCTGCAGGCGGCCGACGCGCTGGAGTTCGAGCGCGCCGCCTACCTCCGCGACCAGATCGCGCTTCTCAAGAAGACGGCGGCGGCGAAGACGGAGCCCCCCAAGGCGCATGCGGCCTCGACAAAAAAATAAGAAAACCCTCGCTTCCTCACATTCGCCTAACAATCGAGCTGTATACTACCCGCCACAGACACACATACACCCATCCTGCAATCGACTTCGGTCGATTCATTGAGGGTTCTGCCGCGCCCAAGAACAGGAAATGCGGTATGCTCCGGGACGGTTCCTCCCACCTCCGCCCGGAGCGCTTTTTTGCCCTTTTTCATTCCTTTCCAACCCTTATCCCGATTTTTTCGGGGGAATCAGGGGAAAAAACGGGACAAGGGCGTCCTCGATGCTGCCTTGATGGGCGTGGGCCGGGCGGCGGGAGGGTCGCAACGTGTTGCGACCGTGGAGAAGTTGCGCGGGTCGGTTGCGCGGGCGGGTTGCGCGGCCTCCGCGCGCTCCGTGTTGACCGGCCGGAGGCTTTCAAGCAAGATTATTGCGCAGTGAAATCTCATTTTACGCGGCGCGGGTGGGTTGCGTGGCCTCCGGCCGGTCAACACGGAGCGCGCGGAGGCACGGGGACACGGAGAGGATTTTGAGGCTGGCGTGCGCGCCGCTTCATCCATCGAAGAGGGACGGAATCGAAGTGGAACGGGAATTGTTGCCGAGATGCGTGCAGTCTCGTTCTGAAAACCTCCGTGTCTTCGTGCCTCCGCGCGCTCCGTGTTAACCGGCCGGAGGCTTTCAAGCAAGATTATTACGCGGTGAAATCTCATTTT
>CAKUCX010000064.1 GCA_934643865.1 uncultured Kiritimatiellota bacterium | reverse complement strand
AGCCTGTGCCGCAGACGGCGGCGCAGCCGGGGCCGGGGACGCCGACACGGCGGACGGCACAACGGCCGGCGGCGGGACAGCGGGAACGGACGGCGGCGGCGTAACGACCGGCTGCGGAACGGCGACGGCCGGCTGCGGAACGGCAACAGCCGGCTGGGGAACGGCGACGGCCGGCGCGGCCGCCACGACGGGCGGCTGCACGACGGCGGGCTGCGCCACCACAACTGGCTGCGCGACAAGCGCGGGCTGCGCCACCATGACCGGCTGCTGGACGATCACCGCCGGTGGCGGAGGAGGCGGAGGAGGGGGAGGAGGTTGCGACGCCTCGATTGCGACGGCGGCGACCGTGCCAAGAAAGTCCATGGTCTTCGCAGTGGACTCGGGATCGGACGAACAGCCCGCGCACACCACAACTGCGGTCACGCCCATCATCAGCTTCTTCATTTTTTCTCGTCTCCTCGTTTCTGTTTGTTTGGCAGTTCACCGGTGACATCGAGGATCCAGGCCGTATCGGCCCAGCAGGGATGTTCCCGGTCCTTGTAGATGTGTTCGAGAATGGGCTTCTTCACGTCCTCGTCGCGGTTGAGGATGTCATTGTAGACGTCCTCAAGGATTTCCTTCGCCTGCGTCTTGTCGAAGAGGATGCCCGCGAGCAGCATGACGTTCTCATCCGGCACGAGATTGAGCGCACGGTGCAAACACTCGCTTTTGCGGGTCTTGGGGATCTTGTTGAAGGCTGTGCGGAAACGCTCCACCGCGTCCATCGTCACCTTGTTCGGCGCGGGCTCCTGCCACGTGTCCGTCAGGGCGTCGAAGACGTCCACCAGCTTCTCCTCGGGATCCTGCTCGACTGCCCCGGATGCCCCGTCCGCGTCGGCATCGACCCCTTGCGTACCGCCGTCCTGTCCCCGTCCGACCGGCAAAGCCGCCACCCCGTGCGGCGATGCCGCCTCCCGAGGCGGAGCAAAGGAACGTCTGCTCGTCGGCGCCGGACGCTCCACGGCGCACACCTCCTCGTGCGCGGGACGCCGCGACAAAAAGGAGACGAGCCCTCCGGCGAGCGCCAAGGCCGCAATCCCGCCAACGATGTTCTGCCACGTGCCTTTCACTGAGACGAAGTATACCAAAATCCCGCCGTTTCGGCAGATGGCCTGCCGCTGGAGGATGAGCGCGAAGAAGACGAGCCGTCGATCAGCGCCCTGCGCTTCGCACGGTCGTGCGGCATGTCAGTCCATTCCTTCGCGTTGTCCAGTCCAAGAACGGCTCAGCGGCGGCCAAACGCCCGGTCGGCGAAGTCAAGCGTCCAGTTCCAGTCGTAGCCCGTCATGCCGTGCTGGCCGCCCCGGCGCACATACCCCAGATACGGGCCGATGCAGCGCGTGTCGAAGTTCGCCGGGAAGCCGCCCTTCGGGAGCCCCGGCCTGCCCAGGAACTCCCACGCGCACGAGGCCGCCCGGCACGCGAGCCACTCGCCCTTCGTGTCGAACCACCCCTGGTTGAAGCCCTGCACGAGGACGGGGCGCGGCGCGAGCGACGCGACGAGCAGATGCTGGTCGAACGCCATCGCCTGCTCGTTGTCGACGTACTTCGCGTAGGCCCGGCAGTACCAGTGCGGGAAGGTCTCCATCTCGGTGGAAACGTTCTCACCGAAGTCGCGCTTGGCGAGCGGCACGCCACCGCCGCCCGTCTGGTTGGGGACGCAGACGGCGAAGCGCTCGTCGCGCGAGCAGGCGAGGAGCGGCGTCTTCGCGAGGCGCGAGCAGCCCGTCGCGACGCTCTTCGCCGCGTCGAGCTCGGGGATCGTGAAGGCGAGGTCGAGGCCGCGCGAAAGCCCCCACGCCCACGCGCCGAGCGCCGTGATGTTGTCCGTCGCGTCCGGGTCGCGCTTCGGCCAGAGCGCGAAGAGGCCCGTGTAGGCGAACGCCTCGTCGTCGCCGTTGCGCACCTGGACGTCGGGCGACATCTCGCAGTAGCAGGCGCTCATGACGGCGTAGCCGCGCGCGAGGATCGTCTCAAGCGGGAACGGCGAGGAGGTGTCCGTCCGGCGCGCGCGGCCGCGCGTCTTCTCGGAGGCCCTGTTGTTCTCGATGGCGTACGCCTTGCCGTGGCGGCACCAGCCCTGCTGGACGGGGATCTCGGGATCCGTCGCGAGCTCGTGGTTGCCCCGGTAGTTGAGGAAGAGGATGACGGGGCACTTCTCCGCGTTCTCGCAGACGAGGCGCCCCTTCTCCCACTTCGGCGCAAGGCCCGCGATGCGGTTCGGAAGGAAGAGGATCCAGTCGACGCGCGGGCCCGTCTTGTCCTTTCTGAACCACATGTGGTACTGGCGGCGGATACCGAGGCCGTCGAGCGTCACGCCCTCCTCGAACAGTTCCGTCACGACGGCCTCCGGCGGCGGCGGCGTGCGGCCGTACATCTCGCGCGCGAAGATCTCCACGATCTCGGCGCGGCGCGCCGGCCATTCGGAGGGATCCTTCAGCTTGCGCCCGTCCGCGAACGTCAGCGGGTCCTCCAGCGTGTAGGGGGCGACCTTCGCCTCGTCGTAGTTCGGCGGCCGCGCCACGGCCCCCGACGCCGCCAATACGCCCAACGCCATCAACACCGTCTTCACCTTCATGCTTTCGTTCCTTTCTGTTCGTCGTTCCCCGCTTCACCACTTAACTACTTAACCACTTAATCTTCCACGACGCGCACCGCGTCGATCGTCTGCGCGCCGACGGCAAGCATCACGAGGCGGTCCACGCCCAATGCCACGCCACCGGCGGGTGGCATGGACGGGAGAAGGCGCAGGAACGCCTCGTCGAGCGGATAGTCGGCCTCGCCGAGCCGCCGCCGTTCGGCGCGCGCCGCCTCGAAGCGCCGCCGCTGTTCGGCCGCGTCCGTCAGCTCCGTGAAGGCGTTCGCAAGCTCCAGGCCGTCCACGTAGAGTTCCCAGCGCTCCGCCACGTCGCCGCGCAGCTTCGAGAGCGACGCGGCGGGGGGCGGGTAGTCGATGAGGACGGTCGGTTCGCGGGGAAGGTTCGGCTCGACCTTCGTCGCCATGTCGAAGTCGAAGCGGTCCTGGTCCCAGTCCGCGAACGGATCCCAGCCCGCGTAGGCGCGGTAGGCGTCCCGCACGGCCAGGCGGCGGAACGGGCCGCGCGGAAACGGGCGGAATGCGCCGAGGACGTCCGCGACGAGCGCCTCCATGTCCGCGAGGATGTCGAGGTAGTCCGCCTGCGCGCGATACCATTCGAGCATCGTGAACTCGGGATGGTGGCGGCTTCCGCGCTCCCCTTCGCGGAAGCACGGGCCCATCTGCCAGATGCGCGCCAGGCCGGCGGCGAGGAGCTTCTTCATCTGGAGTTCGGGGGAGGCGCGCAGGAACCAGCTGCCGCTCGCCGGGCAGTCGATGTGCGGCTCGGGGGCCGGCGCGGGGATGCGGACGGGTGTCTCGACCTCGACGAAGCCGCGCGCGTCGAAGAACGCACGGATGCGGCGCAGCACCTGCGCGCGCGCGGCAAGGTTTTCGGCGGAGGCAAGGCGCGCCATGGCCTTACGACCCCGGATGGACGGGCGGGACGCCCGCCTTGCAGAGCGGGCATGCGTCGGGCGGCCAGACGGTCGGCTGGATCTGCACAAGCGAGAACATCGGGATGTCGCCGAAACGGACGGTGCCCTTCGAACGGTCAACGAGCAGCACGACGGCGGCGACATCCGCACCGGCCGCCTGCACGAGGTCGATCGTCTCCTGCACGCGTCCGCCCTTCGTGACGACGTCCTCGGCGACGACGTAGCGCGCGCCGGGCTTCAGCGCGAAGCGGCGCATCGCGAGCTTCGTGACGGGCTTGCCGTCCGCGTCCACGCCCTCGCCCGGCACCTTCTCCGCGAAGACGCACGCCGTGTCGAGCGCGCGGGCGACCTCGTGCCCCACGAGGATGCCGCCCACGGCGGGCGAGACGACGCCGTCGAGGCGCCCGACGTCGCAGGCGGCGTTCATCTTCGCAACGAGCGCGTCGCAGAGCCGCGCGGCGATGCGCGGGTAGCGCAGCACGTTCGCGCACTGGAAGTAGCGGTCGGAGTGGAGCTTCGAGCGCAGCTCGAAGTGTCCCGACAGGAGCGCGCCCGTGTCGGCGAAGATCTTGAGTACCTCTTCTTCGGTCATCATGGCCAGTTTCCTCGTTCGATTCGGATGGATGAAATCAGTCCGCCCGCAGGGAGGCGGGAAGGGCGAGAAGCTCCGCGCGCAACCGCCGCTCGTCGGCATCGTCCGGCGGCGCGGCGACGGGCGCGGGCGGCGCGGCGTCCGCGCGGGAGGGCGGCAGCAGGGCGACAGGCACGGGCGGCGGCAGGGGCGACGTCCACGGCACGGCGAACGCGCGCGGCAGCGGAAGGGGTTCCGGCGGCGGCGGCTCCTCCGGGACGTCAAAGGCGTCCACGCGGCTCTCGACGCCCGGCTCCGTGCGCGCCCCCAGCTGCCAGGACATGCGCACCTTCTGCATGACGGCCTCGTAGGCGGCGGCGTCGTACGAGACGAACGCGGCGAACGGCTCCGGCGCGCGCGCGGCGACGGGCGCGAAGAAGAGCGCCTTGCGGGGGATCTGCAGCGCAAGCAGGATGGTCAGCGCGACGACGGCGCCGAGCGGCCAGAGTTCGTGGAGCAGGCGGTTCATTCGCGCCGCTCTCCGATCTCGACGCGGGCGACGCCGGCGTCGCGGGCAAGCGCCATGAGCCGCATGAGCTCGCCGGCCGCGACGCGCCCGTCGGCCAGGAGGAGAAAAGTCCCGGAGCGGTCGGCCTGCGCGCGCGCGGCGAGGCGCGCGCGGAACGCCTCGGCGGAGGCGGCGTCCGAAAGGGAATAGCGCGCGTCGTCGAAGAAGACGAGCGTTTCGCGCCCAGCCGCGCCTTCGCGTACGACGGGGACGACGATGGCGGCGAGGCCCGGCGTCGCGGCCTTGCCGCAGACCGGCGCGGGCAGGTTGAGGACGAGCCCCGGCGCGGCGACGAGACGGCCATCGATGAGGCCGAACTCGACGAGGAGGAGCGCGAGGGCGATCCACGGCGCGGCGACGGTGAGCGGCCGCGCCCAGCGGCAGCCGTGCCTCCAGATGCCCTCCGGGCGCACAGGGCGCCAGCCCCAGGCCGTCGCCTTCACGCCGCCACCTCCCGGCGCACGGCGAGGAGGCCGAGGATGTCGCTCGCGGCGGCCTCCAGCTCGACGACGAGGCGGTCGAGGCGCACGTGGAGCATCCCGTACATCGTCTGGACGGAGATCGCGACGACGAGGCCCGCCGCCGTGGCCGTCAGGGACTGCAGCGCGCCGCCGAGCAGGTCGGCCCGCGCGACGAGTGCGTCCGTGTTGAGGGCCAGAAGCACGCGCGAGAGCCCGAGGACGGTCCCCAGAAGCCCGAGGAGCGGCGCCGCCTGGGCGATGATCGCGAGGAGTGCGAGACGCCGCTCCAGGCGGGCGATCTCCGCGCGCCCCGTCGTGTCGACCGTCTCGCGCAGGATGCGCGCCGAACCGTCGCGGTGGCGGATCGCCGCCTGGACGACGCGCGCCACGGGGGCGGACGTCTCGTCGCAGATCGCAAGCGCCTCGTCGACGTTCCCCTGTTCGAGGACGTTCGCGACGCCGCGGATGAAGTCCTGATAGTCGATCTGCGCGCGCCGCAGGTCGAGGAGACGCGAGAAGAAGACGATGACGGACGCAAGGCCCAGCAGCGCCAGGATCCAGAAGACGGGTCCCCCCAGCATCGTCCACACGCTCATCGGAAACCGCCCTTCTCCTTGAGGCGCGCCATGCGCCGTTTTGCCTCGTCCGCCGACGGCACGCGCGTGGCGACGAGATAGTCCAGGACGCGCGCGGCCTGCCGCAGCTCGCCCCGCGTCTCGTAGTAGTCGGCAAGCGCGAACGCGGCGCGCGCGAAGAAGGCGCGCGCCGCGCCGTCGAACCAGACGCGCCGCGCCGCGTCGCCGTCTCCGTCCGGGCGCACGCCGTTCCAGTAGGCGAGGACGACCTGCGTGTAGTAGGTCTCCGCCGCCTCGTCGAAGCGCCGAAGCTTCTCGTAGGTGCGCGCGACCTTGAACGCGAGCGCGAGGCGCGCGGACGGCGTCAGCTTCTCCCCGCGCTGGAGGGCGCGGTAGGACTCAAGCGCGGCCCGGTAGCACTTCGCGTCGTTCGCGCCCATCGCGAAGAGACAGTCCGCCCGCGACGTTTCCGCGCGCGCGCGCAGCGCGTCGGAGACGGGCATGCGCCCGGCGCGCTCGAAGACGAGAACGGCCTCGTCGAAGCGCGCAAGTTCCTTGAGGGCCTCGCCCTGCAGGACGAGGGCCTCGGCGACAAACGGGGTCTCGTCCGTCGCCTTCGCCGCCGTGTCCGCCGGGGCGGCCGCCGCGACGACGCGCCCCGTCAGCTCGACGACCTTCGGGAAGTCGGGAAGCGCCGTCGCGCAGCGCGCGGCGCGCACGAGCGCGTCGAGGCGGCGCGTCGCCGTCGCATGCGCGTTCGTCGCCGATGCCTCGAACCCGGCAATCGCGGCCGCCCACGCGCGGCGGCCGGCCTCGAACTTGGCGAGCCAGAACTGGAGATCGCACTTGAGCGGGCCGTCCGAGGCGACGGCGAGGAGAGCGCGCGCGGCGTCTTGCGCCTCGCGGTCGCGCCCGTCGCCGTAGAGGCAGAGCGCGGAAAGGAAGCCCATCTCGTCCCGTCGGCCGGGCTGGAGCTTCGCGACCTCCGCGAAGTCGTCCGACGCCTCGCGGAAGCGGTAGGCGCGGTAGAGCGCGCGGCCGCGCCCCGAAAGCGCGCGCACGCGCTGCTCGGCCGTCGGCGCGCGCGCGCCCGTCGCGCCGAGCACCGCGCCGTAGCCGGCGACGGCCTGCTCGAAATGCCCGCGTGAGGCGTCGAGGGCGGCAATGCGGAGGGCGGCCTCGACGGCGACGCCGCCCGGCGCGTCGGCGAGGGCGCGCAGAAGCGACATCCCCCTCTCGGCGTGCCCCGCGCGCAGAAGCGCCTCGGCCTCGCGCAGGCGCGCCTGCGGGCGGAGCGCCCCCTCGGGAACCGCGCCGTAGGCCGCCGCCGCCGCCTCGAAGCGGGCGTCTGCGGCGAGCGCCTCGGCGCGCGCGAAGAGGCAGCGCGCGCGCACGGCGGCGTTCGTCGCGACCTGCGCCGCGCGCGCGAAGAGGCCGACGGCCTCCGCGTGGCGTGCAAGCCGCGTGAACGCGCGCCCGCGCCCTTCGAGGACGTGCGCGTCGAGCGCGTGCCCGGGGTAGGCCTGCAGGAGCGTCTCGTACTCGCGCGCGGCGGCGGCGGCGTCACCCGCCGCAAGAAGCGCGTCCGCGAGGCGCAGTTGCGCGCGCCCCGATTCGGGCGCGTCCGGGAAGCGGCGCACGAGCGCGGAGATCTCGGCGTAGCCGCGCGCGCGCGTCGCGGCGTCGGCAAGAAGCGCGAAGCCCAGCGCGAAGCCCGCGCGGCGCACGAGATCGGGGCTGCGCGCGCGCCGGACGGCGTTCGAGGCGAGGCGCACGGCGTCGTTCGTCGCGCCGGCCGCGAAGGCGGCGTCCGCAAGCGCGCACGAAGCGTGGACGTAGGCGCGCTCCGCCGTGTTCGTGCCGCCCGCGACGAGCCACTCGAAGAGGCGGCGGCCGTCCGCCGCCTGGCCCGCGCGCGTCAGGAGGTCGGCGGCGAGGAGGCGGGCGGCGTCCCCGGCGGGGCCTGCGACCTCCATCGCCTTCTCGCGCTCAAGGACGTCCCGCGCGGCGGCGCCGTCGCCGAAGGCGTCAAGCGCATGCGCCCATTCGACGGCGTTCTCCGCATGGGCGACGGGATCGGCGGCAAGCGCGGCGGAGGCCTTCGCGAAGAGGGCAAGCGCGGCGGCGCGGTCGCCCGACGCAGCGGCCGCGCGGGCCGCCAGACGGCAGGCAAGCGCGGCGTAGAGCGGCTCTGCGAAGGGCGTCGCCAGCACGTGCCGCGCGCGATCTGCCTGGCCGCACGCAAAGGCGGCCCATGCGCGCCAGTAGCGGAAGCCGTCGCCCGGCGGCTCGCCCCAGGCGGCGAGGCGCTTGAGCATCTCCGGCGCGCGGCCGCCGCGTGCGAGGGCCTCCAGCTCCACAAGGCGCGCGGCGGCGCGCAGCGTCCCGTTCGTCGTCCGCTGCGCCGCCTCGGCGGCGCTCCGGGCCGCGACGGACCAGAGCTCGTCGCCGAGCGCGCGGCGCGCGGCGAAAAGCGGGTCCTGCTGTGCCGCGCACGGCGCGGCGCAACACCCGAAGGCGGCGAGGAGGACGGCGAGACGCTTCATTGCGCGGCGCCGAGATAGCCCATCTCCGTCAGGAGGCGGCCGTTTTTCATCCAGTTCGGGACGACCTTCACCCACAGTTCGAGGTTCACGCGCACGCCGAACATCTCCGCGAGCTCGGGCGCGGCGCACTGGCGCACGGCCTTCAGGAGGCGGCCGCCCGGGCCGATGACGATCCCCTTCTGCGAGGGACGGTTCACGTAGATCGTCACGTCAACGTCCCAGCCGGACTTCTTCTCGGCGAGATGCGCGACGGCGACGCCGACCTCGTGCGGCACCTCGTCCCGGAGGCGCTGCAAAAGCTTCTCGCGCACGACGTCCGCGATTGCGAGCTTGCGCGGGTAGTCCGTCACGATGTCCTCCGGGAAGAGGGCCGGGCCGGGCGCGGCGAGGCCGAAGAGCGCGTCGAGAAGCGCGTCGGCGCCGCCGGGGCGGATCGCGCAGGCCCGGACCCAGACGGGCGCGGGCCGCGCGCGGGGCGCGCCGTCCTTCGCCGCCGCATCCGCCTCGACCTCCTTCCAGAGATCCCGGAACATCGTCTCGTAGAAAGGCGCACGGTCGCACTTGTTGAGCGCGAAGACGCACTTCGCGGGGGCTTCCTTCGCGACGCGGCGCATCCAGCCCTCGTCTTCCAGGCAGGGCGCGCGCCCCGCGTCGAAGACGACGAGCAGGACGTCGACGCCGGCCGACGAGGCGCGGGCCATGCCGTTCAGAAGCCTGCCGAGCGGGCCGACGGCCTTGTGGAGGCCGGGCGTGTCGAGGAGGACGAGCTGGCCGCGCGGATCCGCGACGATGCCGCGAATCGTGTTGCGCGTCGTCTGCGCCACGGGGCTCACGATGGAGACCTTCTCCCCGACGAGGCGGTTGACGAGGGTGGACTTTCCGGCGTTCGTGCGTCCGACGACGCCGACGACCGCCGCCTTGCGCGCGGGCGTCCCGGATTCTGGAGATGCGTGTTCCGTCATGGCTGTGGCTTCCAGTTTACCAAATCCCGCAGCTATGCGCCATGCGGCGCGGCTACCAGTCGCGCTCGTTCGGCGCGAGGCGGGACTTGTTCATCCGCGCCTTCTTCTCGTTCTCGTGCTCCTCGCTGCGTTCCTGCACCTTGCGGAGAAGTGCCTCGACCTCCTTCTGGTCCTGCGGCTCCGGCTCCTGCTCCTTCTGCTCCTTCTCCTCCTGTTCGCCCTTCTGCTCGTCCTTCCCGTCGTCCTGCTGCGGCTGCGGATCCTGCCGGGGATCCTGCTTCTGGTCCTTCTTCTGCTGCTGCGGATCCTGCTGCGGGTTCTGCTGCGGGCTGTTCGACCCGCCGTCGTCCTTCGGCAGCAGCTCGCGGATGCGCGCGAGCTTCGCGAGAATCTTCAGCTGCTCGGGCGGCAGGGCCGTCTTGACCATCCGCGCCTGCTGCGCCTCGACGGCGGCCGCAAGCTGCGCGATCTCCGCCCGCGCCTCCTCGGTGAACGGGACGGCGTTCGTGTTGCCCTGCTGGATCTTCTGCTGGATCTCCTGCGCCTTCTGCTGCGCCCAGGCGGGGAACTTCGCGCGGAAGGCGCGCGTCGCGTCGAGGGCGTCGCGCTGCCAGTCGAAGCCGTCCGTGCGCGCGACGTCCAGATAGGCGTTCGTCTGCGCGAGAATCCCCGCCGCGTTCAGCTGCGGGGGCTGCCCCGCGACGAGGCCGCAACGTTCCTGGACGCGCGCGAGCCCTGTCAGGAGTTGGGTCTGTTCGTCCGGTCTGGGGGTCTTCACCTGTTCGGACTGCTTCTTCGCGATCTCCTGCATCGCCGCCGCGACGTCCTGCGCCACCTCCACGGTGAACGGCGGACGGTTGCTCGCCGCCGGCACGTCCTGCGCGCAGACCTGCTGGACCCAGCCCTGCAGGCCGGCGTTGAAGATCTGCGAGAACTCGGCCGCCTCCTGCTGCCAGTCGCGTCCGTTCTCCCGTGCGGCGCGCGTGACGGCGTTCGTCTGCGCGCGCAGGTCCTCCGCGAGCGCCGCGGGCGGATCGAGGACGCCCTTCCAGTAGCGGTGGAACGCCGTCTCGACGGCCGCGACGTTCTCGGCGGCATCGGGCGCGAGGTCTTCCAGCTGCTCGACGGCCTTGAGCGCCCGATCGCGCGTCGCCTCCACGTCTCCCACGAGCATCGCCGCCTGCTGCTCGTTCGTGACCGTCTGGAGGATCTGCTGCTTGAGGGGGATGAGCGCGTCGGCGAGCGTGCCCGCCCGCCGCGCGAGGGCCTCGCCCTGCGCGACGGCGCGGGCGGCCTCGTTCGTCAGCAGTGCCCCCTGCCCGTGCAGGAGGGCGAGCGCGTCATGGGCGGCCTTGGTCAGCAGCGCCTTCGGATCCTGTCCCTTCGTCCGGGCCAGCACCTCCGCCACGTGCAGGTCGTCGCGCAAGTCCCGGAGGCCCGTCACCGCGCGCGTGAAGTTCCGGTTGGCGCGCGGATCGTCCGGCGCCTTCCGCAGCGCGAGCTGCATCATCGCCGCGCTTTCCTCCGCCGCCGCACACGCCCGGCGCAGCGGCTCCAGCGCCGCCTCCCCGGCCTGGACGTCCGTCGCCGCCTTCGCCTTCGCCAGCTCGGCCACACGGTCGGCCTGGCGCAGCGCGCCGACGACCTCGGCCGCCCGCGCGCCGTGCGTGCGGCTGAGCGTGAGCGGACGCAGCGTCGCGAGCGCGTTCGTCATGTCGCCCGCCTTCCAGAAGTCGTACCCCCTGTTCCAGATCTCGCGGTCGGAAAGCGGAGTGGTCGGCACCGGCGAAGGGGCCTTGGAGGACGGGGGAAGCTGAACAGGGACGGCGTTTGTTTCGGCGGCGGACGCGACGAAGGCGAGGGCCAGGCATACGGCCGTGGCGGTGGCGAGGGTGCGCGTGTTGCGTCCCGCGAAGCGTCCCCGCGAAAGCCCCCCCGCAAGCAGCATGAGCACAAGCCCGGGGACGAGAAACCAGCCGAAGCGTTCCGTCGCGCGCAGCTCCTCCTCCTCAGCCTGTTCCTTCGCCGCGACCTGGCGGAGGAAGCGGCGGTAGATCGCGCCGAGCGTCGTCTCCGCCGTCCCCGCCGTCGCGAGCGGCACGTAGCGGCCGCCACTCGTCTTCGCGATTTCGACGAGCGCCTTCTCCTCAAGCTTTGTCGTCACGGCCCGGCCCTGGTACTGCTGCGAACCCGTGCCGGAGGCGTCGGGGATGGCGCTCCCCCGCTTCGGGTCGCCGAGGCCCACGGTGAAGATCGGGATGTTCCGCTTTGCCGCCGCGCGGGCCGCTTCGAGCGCGTTGCCGCGCAGGTCGCCGCCGTCCGAGATGAGCAGGATCGCGTTGTGGTCGTCCGCCGCCGGGTCCAGCGCGTCGAGTGCCGTCTTGATCGCGCCGCCGAGATCCGTCTCGCCGCGCGGCGCCGAATCCGGCGTCGCGCCCTCCAGTGCCGCGCGCAGGAAACCGTGGTCGGTCGTGAGCGGGCACAGCAGCACGCCCGTGCGGCGGAACGCGACGAGCGCGCACCGGTCGCCCTCCAGCGAGTCGATGAGGTCGACGACGTCCGCCTTCGCGCGTTCCAGGCGGTTCGGCCTCACGTCCGTCGCGAGCATCGAACGCGAGACGTCGAGGGCCACCACCACGTTGCGCGAACGCGCCTGGAACGTCTGCTCCGAATGGCCCCACTGCGGCCGCGCCGCCGCGAACACCACGAGCAGCAGCCCCGCCAGGACGAGCGCCGCCTGTACGCGGAAAAGCCCCGGGCTGCGCGGCATCAGGCGCCCCTGCAGCGCGGACGCGACAAAGCCGTCGAGCCGCTTCTCCGTGCGCGCGCGCAGCCACAGCCACACCGCGCCCATGACCGGCACAAGCGCGAGAAGTGCCAACATCCAGGGATAGACGAATTTCATGGTTTCAGGTTCTAGGTTTCAGGTTTTAGGTTTTAGCGGGGAGCGGGAAACGGAGGGAGATGGACTACACGAGGCGGCGCGAGGCGGCCATCTGGAACGTGACGGCGGCGAGCAGGAGGCCCGTGCCCGCGAGGAGGAACGGCACGAAGTATTCGCGCCACCGCTGGTAGACCGTGCGGTCGAGCGTCGTCTTCTCCAGCGTGTCGATTTCCTCCAGGGCAGCCTTCAACCCACCGGCGTCGTTGACCGCGAAGTAGCGGCCCTTCGTCTTCGCGGCGATGGACTTCAGCTGGGACTCGTCGAAGGACGTGTTCGCGTAGGCGATGGTCGTGCGGCCGAGCATGTCGCGCGCCTTGAACGGCGTCCGCCGCGCCTTCGTCCCCACGCCGATCGTATAGACGCGGATGCCGAGCTTCGCGGCGGCGGCGGCGGCCTGGTCGGGCTCGACGACGCCCGTGTTGGAGACGCCGTCCGAGAGGAGGATGACGATCCTGGACTTCGGTTCCGCGTCCTTGAGGCGCGCGAGCGCCGTGGCGAGGCCGTCGCCCACCGCCGTCATCGTCTCGTCCGGGTCGATGGGGCGGCCGTTCGCGTCGTAGCCGACGCTCGGCACCTGCACGCCCTTCAGGACGTGGCCCAGCGTCTCGTGGTCCGCCGTGAGCGGCGTGCGACTGGAGGCGTAGCCGCCGAAGGTGACGAGGCCGATGAGGTCGTCCGGACGCGCCTCGATGAATTTCTGGAACATCTCCTTCACCACGTCGAGCCGCGTTTTGTACGTCGTCCCGCCCTTCGGCGAAAGGTCCAGCGCCTCCATCGAACCCGACACGTCCACCGTCATCGCGATCGCGATCGCGTCCACGCTGCGGTTGCCGTGCGCAAGCGCGCGGCGCGGACGCGCCGCCGCGACGACGAGAAGCGCCGCGCCCACGAGGAACAGCCACGGCGCGACGTTCGCGACGCGCGCGCGCCAGCCCGCCGTCTTCGCGGGGAGCCGCCCCACCGCCGAGAACTTGATCCCCGCCTGCCGTCCGCGCCGCAGCATACGCCACGCCGCCGCGCCGAGCGGCAGCGCCAGCAGAAAACTCCATGGAAACGCAAAACTCATGTCAGCCCTCCTTCCTGTTGTCCGCCTCCAGGTAGGCCTTCGCCTTACCCGTCGCGGCGTCGGCCATCTCGGGCGTCGCCTCCACGCCGGCGAACTTCACCATGTCCGCCGATTCGAGGAACGTCTTCAGCACGGCGATCGCCTCGGGCGAGAAGGCCGCGTTCGCCTGCGCCGCGCGCAAGAACTCCTCCGTCGTGAGGTTCGGCGCACGCACGTCGTGCCGCCGCTCGATGTAGCGGCGCACGACCATCGTAAGCTCCACGTAGAAGTCCTTGTAGAGCCCGCGCCCCGGAAGGCCCTTCTTCAACAGCACGTCGAGTTCGTAGAGCGCGCGCTCGATCGGGCTCATCCGGTGGATCTTCACCATGAGCCGGACGCGGCGCACGACCAAGAAGACGAGCGCGCCCAGCGCCGCGAGGCCCGCCAGCGCGGCCGCGCCGAGCCCCACGAGCCGCCAGCTGAGCGACGGGAAGTCGCGTGTCGGGTGGATCTCCATCGCGCCCGCGACGGCCGCGCGCGGCGGCGGCGGCGCGAAGACGACCGCCCGCGTGTAGAACGTCCGTTCCGCCTGCCCCTCCGGCGACGTCACCGTCACGACGAACGGCGCGAGGCGGTAGCGCGTCGCGAGCGGTTCGGGGACGAGGCGCCAGCGCGTGACGAGCGTCGTGCGGCCCTCGGCGTCCACCTGCGGCTCCTCGGCGAAGTCCTCCGCCACGCGGAAGCCGCCGAAGCGGTCGCGCAGGTCGGGCAGCAGCACCTTTCGGCCCGCCGGCGCCGTCGCGCGCACCGTCACCTCGACGTCGCGCCCCACGTCGACGACCTCGGGCTCGGCCTCGACGACGAGGCCCACGCCGTCGCGCCCCAGGTCCGCCACCTGTCCCGCCAGGCCGCGCGACACCGGGAGGAAACCGCAAAGAACGCAAAGAACACAAAGACAATGCCTCATTTACAAGATCTCCTTGGAAAATCTGCCTCACCTCTTCGCGGCGCGGCGCTTGAAGAGCGCGCGGATCGCCTGGATGTACGGCCGGTCGGTCGAGACCGGCACGGTGTCGATGCCGTTGCGGGCGAAGAAGCGGTCGCGGTGTTCCTGTTCGGCCCGGGCAACGGACGCGAACTGCGCGCGCACGGCGCCGTCCGATGTGTCGACGAGCACGAGCTCGCCCGTCTCGGGATCCTCCAGTTCGGCAAGCCCCACGTCGGGGAGGGCCGCCTCCGCCGGGTCGCTCACGGGAATGCACACGACATCGTGCCGGCGGGCGACGACGCGCAGCAGCTTCTCGACGGCCTCCGCCTGTGCGCGCGGCACCATGAAGTCGCTCACGAGGAAGACGACCGCGCGGCGCTTCTGCACGCCGTTCAGGAAGCGGAGCGCCCCGGCGAGGTCCGTGCCGCCCGTCGCATCGTCCTCCGCCGCCAGCACTTCGCGCACGAGACGCATCACGCTCTGGCGGCCCTTGCGCGGCGGGATGTACTTCACGATCCGATCCGAGAAGAGGGCGAGGCCGATCTTGTCCTGGTTGCGGATCGCCGTGAGCGCGAGGAGCGCGGAGACCTCGGCCGCAAGCTCGGCCTTCGAGCGCCGCACGCTCCCGTAGGTCTGGGAGCCCGAGACGTCCACGAGGAAGAGGACCGTCAGCTCGCGCTCCTCGCTGAAGCGCTTGATGAACGGCACGCCCGTCTTCGCCGTCACGTTCCAGTCGATCGCGCGCACGTCGTCGCCCGCGACGTAGGGGCGCACCTCGTCGAACTCGACGCCCTGTCCCTTGAAGGTCGAGTGGTAGTCGCCCGCGAGCTGGTCGTCGATCAGACGGTTCGTGAGGATCCGTATCTTCCCCACCTTCGCCATCAGTTCCTTTACGTCAGTCATTGGTTACGTTCTCCCGGAATGTCTGGCAATGCCTTTAGGACAAAGTCTGGCGCAGTCGTCATCTTGACAAGAACAGACATTCGTCGCCCTGCGTCCTTGACCGATGATCCGCAAAGCCAAACCGTGTTGTCACAGACGATGAAACGGTCATGCGTCCCATTCCACGGCACAAGCCGAAGCGCGTCGTTCGGATACTGTTGCCGGTAGCGCGAATAGGCGAGCTGGATGTCTCGCCTCATCACGTTTCTGCCATAGACGTGGCATGTGACGCCAACGCGGCGCTCGGCGAGAAGGGTCAGCACGCGCTCGTCGATGTAGTTGTCAATCAGGAGCAGCCGCCGCCGCGCCGCCTTGATGATCTTGCGAAGCGCATCATGCGCCGACAGGAACTCGCCCTCGCAGAACACCCGTTCAGGCGCGGGAAGGGCCGAACTGACGATAAAGTCGATGCGCTCCTCGACCGAAGACAAGCGTTTCTCATGGTTGGCGAAGCGACGATCCATCTCCTCCGCAAGGGCGTCGCGTTGAGGCGAAACCGCAACGCCTTGAATGAAATAGTCTCGCAAAATCCTCGTCGCCCATCGCCTGAAAAGAGTCCCGCGAATCGACTTGACGCGGTAGCCGACCGATATTATGACGTCCAGATTGTAAAGAGCCGCAGGACGCCCCTTGCGACTTGTTTGCAAAAAATGCAAACAAGTCTCCTTGTCCACTTCGCCCTCGGCAAAGGCATTGCGTATGTGGCGGCTGATAACCGAACGGTCACGTTCGAAAAGAGCGATCATCTGTTCTTGAGACAGCCACACCGTCTCGTTTTCAAGCCGAACCTCCAGCCGAACAGTCTCGTTTGGCTGGTAGACGACGATTTCGCCTTTCGAGGGCTCAGAACTTGAGGCTTGCTTTCTCATGCGGATTCCTGTTCCACCTCCGCCCCATCCGGCACGGCCTCGCACGTCTTCGAATAGTCCGTGTGCGGCCCGCCCGCCAGCGACAGTTTCACGATGTCCACCACTTCACCGCCGACCAGGTTGTCGGCTTCCCACTCGGCGTCGTCGGGCGACTCCGCCATCACCTCGATACGGGCGGTGTAGGTCTCGGTGACATCAACAAGATAACGGCGTTTCATGGTTCAGACACCTCCTAATCTGCATGCCCACAGCCTGTGCAACAGGCGGCGGAAACGCATTTCCGATCATCCGGCAGGCCGCCGACGCGCGCGTGGAACGCGAGCATGCCGCACTTCGGGAGCGGCAGGTTGTAGAGCCGCTTCGCGACAATCCAGTCCGCGTTCTCCGGCCGATACGTCCCGACAAGGACAATCTGGTTCCCCGCGCGCTTCATCTGCTCTCAACCCTTCGGATTCTCGCCTTCAGTCCCGCGATCTCGCCCGCGTCGAGTTTCGTAAAGGCGAAGCACTTCTTGCCGAGGTCTTTCAGCGACGCGCCGATGAGATAGAGCTCCCTGTCGTCAAGGACGAGAAAGCGGTCATGGAACGCCGCGCTTGTCTTTACGGAGAGCCCCCCATATTGAGCGTTGAACTTCGCGACTTCGCTGTCCGCAACTTTGTTGCCGCGCACGGACGTCACAACTTCCACCACGACCCCTTTTCGCTTTTTCGCAAGGATGTCGAGTGTTTCCGTGCCAATCCAACTGTCAATCAACAGAATCAATCTCTTCGCCCGGGCAACCAACCTCTCCACCAGCGAACAGGCGTCCCACAGCTGCCCATCGTAGAATACGCCCTGCAAGGGCGGCTCCTTCGTCTGAACGAAGAAATCAACCTTGCCCTCAAGCGTCGACAACCTCTCCTCGTGTCCGGCAAGGCGACGGTCGACCCGATCCTCCAACAGGCTTAGCCTCTGGTTGACCGCATAGCCCTTCAGCAGATACTCGCGCAAAACGCCAGTGGCCCATTGCCGAAACTTCGTGGCCCGCAACGAATTGACGCGGTAGCCGACGGCGATGATCATGTCGAGATTGTAGAATGGAACAACTCGCGAGATCATCCGCCCACCCTCGTTTTGAACCTGTGCAATTTTTGCACAGGTTGACGACGCATCAAGTTCGCCCGTCTTGTAGATGTTGTTTATGTGACGATTGACGACCGTTCGATCCACGCCAAACAGCTCGCCAAGCCGAGACTGATTGAGCCACACCGTCTCGTTTTCCACGCGAACGTCCAACCGCATCGTCTCGTTCGGCTGATAGACAATAATCTGATTTTCCATGTTCTCCCTCATGTCATCCATTCACACGGGAGCGAACGAAGACGATGCCCTGCCCTCCTCCCTCACGGCACCGGGATCGTCGAGAGGATCTTGTCGATGATCTTGTCCGAATCGACGTTCTCGGCCTCGGCCTCGTAGGTGAGGAGGATGCGGTGGCGGAGGACGTCGTGCGCGACCTCCTTCACGTCCTGCGGCGTCGCGTAGGCGCGTCCGTGGAGGAGCGCGTTCGCGCGCGCGGCCTTGTTCAGGCAGAGCGTCGCGCGCGGCGAGCCGCCGACCTGGATCTGCTCCTTGAGCCCTTCGAGGCCCTTCACCGTCTCGGGCTCGCGCGTCGCGAAGACGAGATCGAGGATGTAGTCGCCGACCTTCTCGTCGCAGTACACCTCCTTCAGCGTCTCGCGCAGGGCGAGAATGTCGTCCATCCCGCACACGGCGGAGACCTCGGGGGCCTTCGCCTGCTGGGCGAAGCGCTCCATGATGCGCCGTTCGTCCGCGCGGCTCGGCGTCTCGACGAGGCACTTGAACATGAAGCGGTCCACCTGCGCCTCGGGGAGCGGGTACGTCCCCTCCTGCTCGATCGGGTTCTGCGTCGCGAGCACGAGGAACGGCTGCGGGAGGCGGTAGGTCTCCTCGCCGATCGTGACCTGGCGCTCCTGCATCGATTCGAGGAGCGCCGACTGCACCTTCGCCGGCGCGCGGTTGATCTCGTCCGCGAGGAGGAGGTTCGTGAAGACGGGGCCCTTCTTCGGCGTGAACGCGCCCGTCTTCGGGGAGTAGATGAGCGTTCCCACCACGTCGGCCGGCAGCAGGTCCGGCGTGAAGGAGATGCGCTTGAAGTCGAGCCCCAGCACCTTCGCGAGCGTGTTCACGCTTAGCGTCTTCGCGAGGCCCGGCACGCCTTCGAGGAGGATGTGGCCGTCCGAGACGAGGGCCAGCACGAGGCGGTCGATGAGCCGTTCCTGCCCCACGATCACCTTGCCCACTTCGTTCTTGATCTTCTCCACCAGCTCGCCCTGCGCGGCGATGCGGTTTGTCGCGTTCTGCAGATCCATGTCGTTCATTCTCCTTTTGAAATGCTCGGTGAAGTATACGCCAAAACCGTTAGGCGCGCGTTAGACACCATGCGAAAGAACGGGACGGCGCCGGAAAGGCCGCAACTTGTTGCGACCGCCGCCTTCCCGTCCCTCTCATTTCCTGCCGACCTCCTCGAAGACGGGAAGCACTTCCTTCTGCGCCTCCCGCTTCTCCTTGAGGCGCGTGCGAAGTTCCCCTGCAAGTACGTCGTCTGAAATCGACAGCCAAATGCCGCCTTCTATTCCTACTGAAACCGCCAGGCTCCACCCTGCCCGCCTCAACCCTGCCCGCCTCAGCACCGGACTCGTCCTTTCAAGGATCTCTTCTTCTTCCACCCCAAACCGCCCGGCAAGATCCTTTCTGACGGCCTCCGCCTCCGCTTCCAGGGATTTCCGCGAATACTTCCCGTCTGATCCAAAGGACATGCTCACCCCGTAGAGGCATCCGTCGCAGACCTCCAATGTACAGTCCGTGAAATACCGATACGGCTTCGCCAACTTCACGTTCTTCCACTCCCTCTCCCCGCCCAACACCTCCTCATCGATCTTCTGCCCCATCTCATACCCCGTCAACGCCTTGAAGGCGACGCGATACTTCGGAAGAAACACCATGCGCTCATCGCGAACCTTGCGTTTGGCCTCTTCCTCGCGCTCTGCCTCCTTCTGGGCACGGCGGGCGCGCAGGCCCGCAAGCGACGACCTACCCGGTACGGCGGACACCGCCGCCCTTTTCGCGGAGACCACGACGTTCGACAGCGCCGCGTCGACGATCGCCCGGTCATTCCAGAACTGCACGACGAGTTCGTCCCGGCGCCTGTCGCACCACGCCAATTCCTCAAAGTTCGTCTTGCTTCCGAACTGAACGAGCCGACCGTCTGGGGCGTATTTGTAGTAGTTGAAAACACCGACTCTCGACACACCCGATCTAAGAAGAACCGCCTTGCCACAGGTATTCGTCCAATCGTCTGGCACGATCAGCAGACCGAACTTCTCGCCCGCCTCGCGCGTGGCCTCCGTATACGCCATCTTCCGGATCTCGGATCCGACGGCCTCCCGGTGTTTTTCCGGGACCTTTGCGCAGGCCTGCCGCGCCGCTTCGGGGACGGCAGGGCGCGACAGGCGCTCCGAAAACAACAGACGCCCCTGTCCAAACGCACAGCACCCAACGGCGAACAACGCGCAGACAATCTTTCCTCTCATCGTGACCTCCTTCGTGGCGACACGTCTTCCCCGAAGCCCCCGGCCAACGGCGGCAGACGCATCCAGAGACAGTATACCATAGTGTCCGGCCTCCCGGCCTTGCGCCGCCTCCCGTCCAAGAATTGACCTTGGAGCGGTGGGGCGGCGAGGCGGCGGGACGCGGACTTCAGGCCCTTGAGGCCGAGGGCGCGGGCAAGCTCGTAGTTGTTGCCGTAGTGGGGATGCGCGTCAAGCGGCAGGTGGACGGCATAGAGCGCGAGGTCGGCGAGGTCGGCGGTCCCTACCTCGTTCCACATCACGCCCCCTGGTAGGGCGCGACGTCCTCGGCGCGCCGTTACCCACGGAACGACATCGGGAACGCCCACGTGTACGCGGGCCGC
>CAKUCX010000063.1 GCA_934643865.1 uncultured Kiritimatiellota bacterium | reverse complement strand
GCCATGCCCGCACCATGCACACGCACCATGGCGCCCATGGTAGGGCGCGACGTCCCCGGCGCGCCGCGCACACGGGGGCGACATCGGGGACGACATCGTGTACGCGGGCCGCCGGGGACGTCGGCCCCTACCAACATGCACAATGCACGCCATGTCCACGCACCATGCACACGCCATGCCCGCACGCCATGCACACCATGTCCACGCACCATGCACACGCACCATGGCACCCATGGTAGGGCACGACGTCCCCGGCACGCCGCGCCCACGGGGACGACATCGGGAACGACACGTGTACGCGGGCCGCCGCGCCGCCGTGAGATGAGATTTCACCGCGTAATAATCTCGATTGAAAGCCGTATCTTGCCTGAAAGCCGCGTCGCGGCGCGCAGCGTGACGGTTTCGGCAGGGCAACGCGGGGCGCAATGATCGGGACGAAATGAGATTTCACCGCGTAATAATCTTACCTGAAAGCCGTATTCTTGCTTGAAGCCGTCGCGGCGCGCGGCGTGGCGGGTTCGGCCGTGATAACCTCGGCCGCAATGAATTGCGACCCTCCCTGGGTCTTCTCCGCGAGTCCTCTCCAGACCTGTCTCGGCAGCATCAGGCGCGGCGATGAAGCAGAAGACGATTAAGCAGAAACGGACACGTTCCTGGTTCTTGCCCATCACTTGCCTGTCAAGATTTACATTCCCGTAATTTGCCTGTCAAGATTTCCCATGCCTTGCCTGCCAAGATCTACATTCCCGTGCGAAGCGCGGGCGGCGGGCGACACGGCCCACGCCCATCAAAAAAGCATCGGAACGCCCTTCGCCCCGTTTTTTTGACGAACCCCTGATTCCCTCGGAAAAATCGGAATAAGGGTGAAGGTCTGTACCCTGTTGCTTCTCGGGGGGACTTCCGGCGAGGACACGGGCGGCGGCGCTTGAAACCGGGCGGGGAGGATGGTATCATGGCGGGCAACATGAAAAGCATCCGCTCGTTCAAGCTCGTCGACTACGTGAAGGCGCGGCGCTACTGCTCGCTCGCGGAGCTGATGGAGGCGTTCCACGTCTCGTCGGCGACGATCCACCGCGACGTGGCGGAACTCGTCCAGCGCGAGGTGTTCCAGCGCGTGCGGGGCGGCGTCGCCTTCGTGGACAACGCCGCCGCCGCGCCGCACGGCGTCGCCGCCAGCTCCTACGTCGAGCGCCGGGCGGTGAACGCCTCCGCGAAGGAGCGTATCGCGCGCGCGGCCCTCGCCGCCGTCGCGGAGGGCGACATCCTCTTCCTCGACTCCTCCACGACCGTCGCCCACCTCGCCGAAGAACTCGCGCGCTCGGCCTTCACGAGCCTCACGGTCATCACGAACTCCGTCGCCGTCATGCAGCTCTTCCGCCGCTTTCCCGCGCACTACGTGCGCATCGCGCTCGGCGGGAACTACGACCCCCAGCTCAACTCCTTTCTGGGGCAGTCCGCCTTCCGCGAGCTCGACCGCCTCACGATCACCAAGGCATTCGTCTCCGCCTTCGGCGTGGACGACAAGATCGCGACGACGAACCACGAAGACCAGGCCACGCTCGTCGCCCGCGCGCTCGACAAGGCCGCGCGGCGCTACCTGCTCGCCGACCGCACGAAGTTCGGCCGCACGGGCCTCTACCGCCTCGCCGCGCGCGGCCTCTTCGACGCAATCATCTCGGACCGGTAAGGCGCGCGGGCCTCACTTCGCGAACGTGTAGAGGCGCAGGGCGTTCGCGGCGAGGGGGCCCGCGACGGGTTCCGCGCCCGGCGCGGCGACGGCGGTCGGCGCGCCCAGACCCTCCAGTTTCACCGCGACGGGCGCGTCGGAGACGTTCCACACGCAGACGGCGCTCGTGCCGTCCGCCGCCACGAAGCGCTTCGCGACGAGCGCGGCACCCGGGCAGGAGAAGCCCTCGCCGTCCACGAAGCGCCCCCGCAGGAGGTACTTCGCGTGGGCGCGCTGGAAGTCGCAGACGGCCTTCAGCCCGGCGCACGCGACGGCGGGCGGCACCGAGGCCATCGCCTTCAGGTCGGGGACGTTGACGACCGTCCCGTAGTCGGCCTTGGTCGGCACCTTTCCGTCGAGGACGTAGGCGCGGTCGGGCCCGTAGCGCACCTCGATCTCGTTGCGGAGGCCGAAGACGGCGGCGAAGTTCGCCTGCGCGCGCGTACACATCGGCGTGGGGAGGCGCACCGTCGTCACGAGTTCGGGGAACGTGTAGCGCCAGAGTTCGGGGAAGGACTCGACCTTCGGGTTCGTCGCGCGCGCCCGCGCGGCCTGGACGTCGCCGGCGAAGACGCCGTACTCGCAGCCGTGGAAGAGCGCGGTCGAGTCGAGGATCGTGTCGTGCAGGCCCTCGGTGAGGACGGCGAAGCCGGGATGCGTCTTCTGCATCGCGTCGGCGATCGAGCGCATGAACGCGGGGCGCTCCTCGGCGTAGGAGAAGGACGGCGCGGGGTGGCCGTGGCCCGTCCCGTAGCACGCGAACGGCGCGAAGATGCCGAGCTGGTCGTAGAGGATGCCGTCCGCGCCGAAGTCCGCCGCCTGCCGCGCGAGCGCGAGCATGCGGTCGTGCCAGGGCTTCCCGTAGAGACAGCCGAGCGCGAATGCGTACTTGGGGATGTCCCTGTACTTGTGGTACGTCTGGATGACGCGCGTGCCGTCCTTCTTGACGAGCGCGAGCCGCTCGCCGTGTTCGCGCCAGAAATCCGTCGCGCCGACCTGCTGGAGCTGGCCGTTCGCGTAGATGCAGACGCGGATGCCCCGGCGGCGCGCCTCGGCGATGCCGGCCTTGAGCGCGGCGACGCCGCCCATCTCGTCGCTCGGCTCGTAGTCGGGGTAGAGGTGGTCGTGGCCGCCCTTCGTCCAGCCGAAGAGGCCGATGCAGGTGAGGCCGTTGCGCGCGGCGACGTCGCAGAGGAGCGGAAGGTCGGTGTACTTCCAGAAGGCCTCCCCGTTCTGCTGGCGCATGATGACGAGCAGCCAGCCCGTCACGTCCTGCGTCCACGCGGGCGCGGCGGTGCGGATCTCGCGCGCCGTGTCGTACCACGCGCGGTAGCGCTTCGCGGCCGCGTGCCAGTCGCCCGCCACCCGCGCGCAGACGGTCTCGGGGATCTCCCACGTCCCGCCGGCCTCCAGGAAGAGGCGGTGGTCGAAGGCGGCCTCGATGCGGCGCTCGTTCGGCGTCCAGCGCAGGCGCAGGCGCTTCGGCTGGGCCTTCGGATCGTGCGCGCCCACGTAGAGCGTCCCGTAGCCCGAATCAAGCGCCATCCACGGCATCGTCAGCCCCGTCGCGCCCGGATGGAAGCCCGTGTCGAAGGTGTAGCGCCCGTCCCGGAGGGCGTACCAGCGCGCGCCCCGCCAGGTGTTCTCCCAGGTGTTCTCGGCGTCCTCGACCGGCGCGGGCGGGATCTTCGGCGCGCCCGCCTCCGGGAAGTGCGTCACGCGCCGGCCCATGCCCTGCGGCAGGTAGAGGGCCGCGTCGGCGGGGTCGAGGCGCACGCGCTCGAAGTACGGCCCCTCGAAGGCCGTCACGCGGATGCCCGCGTCGTTGTTCGCGATCCGGCCCGTGTAGGACGTGCCGCCCGCGTCCGTGCGCGCCTCCACGCACACCTGCACGTCCCAGGACTGGCAGCCGTCCGTCAGGCGGTCGCAGACGAAGCGCCGCACGCCGGGGGCGGGCGTCTCCTCGCGGCAGTCCTGGCGCGCGCCGGCGAGGCGCACCGGGCGGCGGGAGCCGGCCTGTTCGAGCGTGAGCGTCCACTCGGGAAGGTCCTGCGGATAGAAGCTCCACTTCACGTTGTCGAAGACGACGTCGCGCGCGTTCTCGAACCAGCCGTTCGCGAGCCCCGCGCCGCCCACGCCGAAGTCGCCCCCCGCCGAACCGCGCGGCTTGGCGATCTCGAACGTCACGTTCGAGAAACGCCAGTCGCGCACGTTGTCCTCGGGACGGAACTGGAGGACGGGCGGACGCTGCGCGCGGAAGCGGCAGTTCGAGAACGCGATGTTCCGCAGGAACGCCACGTTCTCCGAGCGGCCGACGCTGACGTAGAGCGGCGCGTGGAAGCTGTCGATCGTCATGTTCGAGAAGCGCATGTTCTCCACGCTGAACGGCACGATCTCCCCCTTCGCGGGCGGCACGACGCCACGTCCGCGCGGCGGGTCGATGTGCTCCTTCGCGGTCAGCGGATAGCCCATCGCGGGCAGGTAGAACTGGACGCCGAGGCGCGAGTAGGGGCAGACGATGTTGTCGAAGGAGACGTCGCGGATCGGCCCGTCGCCCGTCCAGCCGATGCGGATCGCGCTCTGGTTCGAGCGCAGGACGCAGTTCGCGAAGACGAGCCGCTCGCAGGGCCGCACCGCGCGCATCTGCTCCTGGTGCGTGCGCACGATGAGCGCGTCGTCCTGCGCATCGATGAGGCAGTCGCTCACCGTCACGTCGCGGCAGCCGCCGAAGTGGAGGCCGTCGCCGTTCGGGAACTCGCGGTGGCAGGCGATGCGCACGCCCCGGCACTGCACGCGGTCGCAGTCGAGGAACCACGTGCTCCACCCGCAGGGGTGGTGGACGAGGACGTCGTCGAAGCGCACGTCCCGGCAGCCGACGAAGAAGACGCAGCGCCCCGTGATGTTCGTGTGGCTGATGCGCTGCCAGCGGCCGTCGACGCGGCGGTGGAACGCCTCGGCGTTACCGTCGATCGTGCCCGCGCCCGTGATCGCCACGTTCGTCTGCCCCACGGTGTAGAAGAGCGCGCGCTTGTTGAAGCGCGGGGAGCGTTCGGGGCGCCACACGTCGGTCGGACCGAACTCGGGGTATTTGAGGGGATCCTCCCCGCCCTTCAGCGTCGCGCCCCGGTCGATGTGGAGATCGACGTTGTTCTTGAGGTTGAGCGTGTAGGTCTTGTAGACACCGCCCCCCGGAACGAGGACGCGCCCGCCCCCCTTCGCGGAACAGGCGTCGATGGCCTTCTGGATGGCGGCCGTGTTGTCGGTGGCGTCATCGGGGCGCGCCCCGAACCGCGTGACGTCAAACGTGTTCGCGCACGTCCCCAGCGCCGCGAGCGCCAGGAGGGAGAGGAGGCTCGTTTTCATGCCCCCAGTCTACCAAAGCCGCCGCCGCCCTTCAAGGAGCAAGGGGGGGGGGCTCACGCGCCGCGCAGCTTCCGCGCGGCGCGCCGGAAGCCCTCGGCCGAGCGGGCGATGATCGCCTCGTCCACGCTGCACGAGAGGCGGATGTGGCCGGCCATGCCGAAGCCGCGCCCCGGCACCGCGAGGATGCGCTCCTCCTGGAGCGCGTCCACGAACGCGAGGTCGTCGCCGCCGGGCGCCTTCGGGAAGAAGTAGAACGCGCCCTTCGGCATCGTGAAGGCGACGCCCGCCTCCGTCAGGACCTGCGCCATCCGCCGCCGCCGGCGGTCGTAGACCGCGAGGTCCACCGTCTCGTCGAGGAGCTGCGCGGCGAGGCGCTGGCCGATCACCGGCGCGTTCACGAAGCCGAGCGTGCGGTTCGTGAGCGTAATCGCGTTCACGAGCGTCGCGCCGTCGGGCATCGCGGGGTTCACCGCCGCGTAGCCGATGCGCTCGCCCGCGAGGGAGAGCGTCTTCGAGAACGAGCCGAAGACGACCGCGTAGGGCGTGAGCGGCAGGATGGGCGGCACGACCGCGCCGTCGTAGGCGAACGCGCGGTAGGGCTCGTCGCTCAGGAGGTAGAGCGGACGCGCCGCGTCGCCGAGTTCGGCCGCACGCCGGGCGTTCTCCGCGTTCACGATCGCCGCGAGGCGCTTCAGGTCCGCCTCCTCGTAGATGCAGCCCGTCGGGTTGTTCGGCGAGTTGACGAGGAACGCGCGCGTCTTCGGCGTCACGGACGCGGCCATCGCCTCGACGTCGGGGCGGAACCCTTCGTCCGGCTTCGCGGCGACGGGCTTCAGGACGCCGCCGAAGTGACCGCAGTAGCTCGCGTACTCGACGAAGTACGGGGCGGGGCAGACGACCTCGTCGCCTGGCTCAATCACCGCGCGGAAGAAACTCACGAGCGCGCCGGCCGCGCCAACCGTCATGACGACGTCCGACGCCCGCACGTCCGCCCGCTGCTGCCGCGCAAGGTGCCCGGCCATCGCCTCGCGCACGGCGGGGATGCCCGCGTTCGGGCAGTAGCCGAGTCCGAGTGGCCTGACCGCCTCGGCGGCGATGGCCTCCAGCACGGTCCGGGCCTTCGCCGGCGGCGGCACGTCGGGGTTGCCGAGCGAGAAGTCGCAGACCGCGTCCGCGCCATGCCGCTTCTTGAGTTCGATGCCCTTCTCGAACATCCTGCGGATCCACGACGAACCCGCCATGGACTGTTGAATCTGGTTCGTAACCGTTTGCATGGCGAGAGTATACCACATTCGCGCGCCTGCCGCCGTGGGCACGGCACGGGGGCGGCGGGACGCGCGCCCTACGCCATCACGTGCCAGAAGACGCAGAAGAAATGGCAGACCGAGCCGGCGAGGACGAAGAGATGCCAGACCATGTGCGCGTAGGGAAGGCTCTTCCAAAGGTAGAAGACGCACCCAAGCGTGTAGAGCCCGCCGCCCACGGCGAGCCACATCGTGCCGAGGCCGTGCAGCGAGCGGACAAGCGGCAGGATCGCGATGACGGCCGCCCAGCCCATCAGCACGTAGGCGAAGGTGGAGACGTAGCGGAAGCGCCCCGTCGTCCACACCTTGAAGAGAATGCCCGCAAGCGCGGCGCCCCACTCGATGCCGAAGATCGTCCAGGCGAGGGCCGGATGCTCGGCCCGCAGCGTGACGAGGCAGAACGGCGTGTAGCTGCCGGCGATCAGGAAGAAGATCGCCATGTGGTCCATGATGTGCAGCACGCGCTTCGCGGGCGCGTAGGCGACCGCGTGGTAGGCGGACGACACCGCGTAGAGGAGGATCATCGACGCCCCGAACACCGAGCCGGAGACGACCTTCCAGGCGACGTCGACGCCCGAGCGGACTGCCGCCCACACGAGGAGGGCCGTCATCGCCGCGCCGAGGTGGGACCCCACCACGTGCGTGACGGCGTTCGCCACCTCCTCGCCGGGTGTCTGCGCGCGCGCCATGTCAGCCGCAGGCCGCGCTCACCGCCCCGCGAAGCGGCGGATGAAGCGCTCAAGTCCGGCGGACTCCTCCAGCGTGATGACGCCGTCCGCGCGCGCGTCCGCAAGCGCCTGGCGGAACACCTCCCGCCCCTCCATGCCGTCGAGGAGCTTCATCAGCTCCGCGCTCTCGGCGAGGTCGACCTTCCCGTCCGCGAGCATGCCCTTCGCCATGCGGTTGAGCGCGGCGGAGAGGGGGGCGTCGTTGACGGACTGCGCGAACTTGCGGAAGATCGCGGGCATGGACGCTTCGTCGACCGCGCCCCTCAGGACGAGCTTGAGGAAGAAGAGCGTCACGAGCATGAGCAGCACCGCGATCGGCAGCGCCACCCACGCCGATCCCACGAACGGCGCGGCGACGTAGGCGACGAACGAGACGGCCGCCACCGTGAGCGCGTAGGGCAGCTGCGTGTTCACGTGGACGATGTGGTTGCACTGCGCGCCCGCCGAGGCCATGATCGTCGTGTCGGAGATCGGCGAGCAGTGGTCGCCGCACACCGCGCCCGCCATGCAGGCCGAGACGGCGATGATCGTCATCGAGCTGCCGGGGATCGCCGCGAGGACGATCGGGATGAGGATGCCGAACGTGCCCCAGCTCGTGCCCGTCGAGAACGCGAGGATGACCGCGATCACGAAGATGATCGCCGGCAGGAAGTTGAAGAGGCCCGCCGCCGGCCCGTTGATGAGGTCGGAGATGAACACCTTCGCGCCCAGCGCGTCCGTCATGCCCTTGAGCGTCCACGCGCAGCAGAGGATCATGATCGCCGGGACCATCGCCTTGAAGCCCTCCGGGAAGCCGTCCATGCAGTCGCGGAACGAGATGACGCGGCGGCAGACGTAGAAGACGACCGCGAAGACGAGCGCGACGATCGAGCCGAGCGTGAGACCGACCGAGGCGTCGGAGTTCGAGAACGCCACCATGAAGTTGCGCTGCGCCTCGCCCTCGGCGAAGAAGCCGCCCGAGTAGATCATGCCGACGACGCACGTGACGATCAGCACGAGGACGGGAATCACGAGGTCGATGACGCGGCCCCGGTCGTTCTTCGAGAGGACTTCCGTCGCCTCCTCCAGCGCGCCGAGGTCGGGCTTGCCGGCGGCGACGTCCGCCTCGTGGCGGCGCATCGGGCCGAAGTCGAACTTCATGAGCGCGAGCGCGAACATCATGACGATCGTCAGGAGCGCGTAGAAGTTGTAGGGGATCGCCGCGATGAAGAGCGAGAAGCCGCTTTCCGCGCCCGCGCCCTTCGCGAAGCCGGCGACGGCCGCCGCCCAGCTGGAGATCGGCGCGATGATGCAGACCGGCGCGGCCGTCGCGTCGATGAGGTAGGAGAGCTTCGCGGCCGAGACCCTCTTCGCCTTCGTGACGGGACGCATCACGGAGCCGACCGTCAGGCAGTTGAAGTAGTCGTCGACGAAGATGAGCATGCCGAGGACGATCGTCGCGACCTGCGCGCCCACGCGGCTCTTGATGTGCGTCTGCGCCCAGCGGCCGAACGCCGCCGAGGCCCCCGTCTTGTTCATCATCGCGACAAGCGCGCCGAGGAGGACGAGGAAGATCAGGATGCCGACGTTGTAGGCGTCGGCGATCTTTTCGATGAAGCCCGCCTGCACGACGTGCGTGAGCGTCGTCTCGAACATCCCGACGAACCCGTCGGCCTTCGTCGCGTAGAGGACGCCGCCCGAGACGATGCCGAGGAAGAGCGACGAGTAGACCTCCTTCGTGATCAGCGCGAGCACGATCGCGAGGAGCGGCGGGAAGATCGCCCACCACGTGCCGTACAGCGGCTCCGACTCCCGCACCGTCGCCAGGGCCTTCGCCTCGTGCGCCTGGAAGTCCCTGTCCGCCTGGACGTTGTCGGCGTACTTGTCGACGTAGTCCTTCGCGCCCTTCACCTCGCCCTCCGCCTCGACGGCGGCGAGGTTGTAGACGTTCGTCGCGCCGTCCACGACGACCGTGACGGGGATCGGCGCGGGCGCGGGGGCCTTGTCGGCGGCGGAAACGGCGGCCCCGGCAAACGCCAGAGCGCAGAACAGGAACGTCTTCATGCGTGCTTCTCCCTGATGAGTTCTGAAATCCGGTCCAGCTCGCCGGGGGTGATCCGCCCGTCGCGCGCGGCCGCGAGGAAAGCCGACGCGATCGAGCCGTCCGCCGGCATGTCGCCCTGCACCTTGCCGAGGAACTCGCCCAGGCGGCCTTCGTGCCGCCGCCCGAAGATCTCGTCGGGCGTCCCCTCGGCGGCGAGGCGGCCGCCCTCCAGGAAGAGGATGCGGCTGGCGACGTCGCGGGCGAAGCGCATCTCGTGCGTCACGACGACCATCGTCATGCCCCTCTTCGCGAGGTCCTTCATGACGTCCAGCACCTCGCCGACCATTTCGGGGTCGAGGGCCGAGGTCGGCTCGTCGAAGAGCATCACCTTCGGCTCCATCGCGAGCGAGCGCACGATCGCGACGCGCTGCTTTTGGCCGCCGGAGAGCTGCTGCGGATAGGCGGTCGCCTTGTCCGCGAGCCCCACGCGCTCAAGAAGCTCGCGCGCCTTGCGCTCGGCCTCTGGACGCGGCGTCCTGCGGACGAGGCGCGGGGCGAGCGTGACGTTGTCGAGGATCGTCAGGTGCGGGAAGAGGTTGAAGTGCTGGAACACCATGCCCATCTCGGAGCGCACGCGGTTCTTCGTCCGCTCGTCCGCCTGCACGACGTCGACGCCGTCAAAGACGATCGAGCCCGCCGTCGGCTGTTCGAGAAGGTTCATGCAGCGGAGGAACGTGGACTTGCCGCCCCCGGACGGGCCGATCATCACGACGACCTCGCCGACGCGGATGTCGGTCGAAAGCCCCCGGAGGACTTCGAGGCTGCCGAAGGACTTGCGCAGGTCTTTGATCTGAAGAAGTGTTTCTGTCATCATGTGTGCCTCAAGCACCGTTTCGCGGGGAGTATAGCAGAAGTCGCGGCGCGGAACAACCCGCGAAGCAGGCTACGGATGCCTGCGCTGCGCGTAGACGGGGGCGAGGGCGTCGTGGAGGCGCTTGTAGCAGGTATAGAGGTGGTCGTACTTCGCCGCCGCCGCCGGGTCGGGCGCGATCGTGCGGTCGACGTGCAGGCACTTCGCCACGGCGTCCCTCACGTCCCGGAAGACGCCGATGCCCGTGCCCGCGAGGAGGCACGCGCCGAAGGAGGCGTCGCCCGGCGTGGGCACCGCGACGGAGCAGTTGAAGACGTTCGCCACGATCTCGCTCCACAGTTTCGAGCGCGCGCCGCCGCCGATGAGGAAGATCCGCTTCACCGGGAGGCGCATCTCCTTCAGCGTGCCGTAGCAGTCGCGCAGCGAGAAGGCGACGCCCTCCAGGAGCGCGCGGCAGAAGTCGGCGCGCGTGGAGCCGATCGAGACGCCGGTGAAGCTCGCGCGCAGGTTCGCGTCCCAGTACGGGCAGCGCTCCCCCTGCAGGTAGGGGTGGAAGAAGACGCCGCGCGCGCCGATCTCGCTCGTCGCCGCCTCGGCGTCCATGACCTCGTAGAGGTTGCGCGCCGCGCCCGCCTGTTCCGCCTTGAAGAAGCAGTCGCGCATCCAGCGCTGGCAGAGGGCGGCGGCGTTCGTGGCGCTCACCGAGTACCACATGCCCGGCACGATGTGCGAGTAGGTGAGCGTCTTCGGGTGGGGGTGCGCCTCGGCCGTCATCGCGTTGACGTTGCCGGCGGTCGCGAGCTTGATGATGAGGTCGCCCGGCTCGACGGCGCCCGCGCCGTAGTCCTCCACCGCGCTGTCGCTCGACCCGCAGACGACGGGCAACCCCTCGGGGAGGCCCGTCGCGGCGGCGGCGGACGCGGTCACGTGCCCGGCGACGTCGGTGGGCGCGAGGAAGCCCGGCAGGGCGGCGCGCGAAAGGCCCGCGAGTTCCACAAGTTCGTCCGCCCAGTCGCCCTTCCGCATGTCGTAGAAGAGCGTACCCTGCGCCTCGATGCGGTCGGTGGCGGCGTGCCCCGTGAGGAGGTAGCGCACGTAGTCCTTCACGAAGAGGACGTGCTTCGTCCGCGCAAGCGCGTCCGGCTCGTTCGCCTTGAGCCACATCATCTGCGGCAGCGTCCAGGTGGGCGCGGGCATCTGGTAGCAGGTGGAGAACACCTTCTCGCCCCAGCCGGCGCGCAGCGCGTCGCACTCGGCGGTCGCGCGCTGGTCGGTCCACATGATCGTGCGGCGCACGGGCGTGAACGCGGCGTCCAGCAGCACGGCGTTGTGGGTGGAGCCGTCGAGCGCGCAGGCGGCGACGTTCTTCAGGTCGACGCCCTTCGCGGCGAGCTTCCGCAGGGACTCCTGGAGGGCGGCCCACCAGTCGGCGGGTTCCTGCTCGCTCCAACCGGGGTGGTCGTGCCAGGTCGTGTACTCCGTCGAGGCTTCGCCGACGAACGAGCCGTCCGTGCCGAGGGCCGTCACCTTGCACCCGCCGGTGCCGTAGTCAATGCCGAGCAGCGTCTTCATGCTGAACCTCCGTCCCGGTTAGAACTCGCTCGCGTCGCAGACGAGGTTGTCCATGATGTAGTCCTTGCGCTCGGGCGTGTTGGCGCCCATGTAGAACTTGATCGTCTTGTCGAGCTCGCTGTCCTCCTGGCAGGCGACGGGCGTGAGGCGCATGTCCTTGCCGATGAAGTCGGCGAACTCCTCCGGGTTCAGCTCGCCGAGGCCCTTGAAGCGCGTGATCTCCGCCTTCGCGCCGCACTTGGCGATCGCCTTCTCGCGCTCTTCGTCGGTGAAGCAGTAGTGCTGTTCCTTCTTGTTGCGCACGCGGAAGAGCGGCGTCTCCAGGATGAAGACGCGCCGGTCGAGGACGAGCTGCTTGTAGAAGCGCATGAAGAACGTCGTGAGCAGGTTGCGGATGTGGAGGCCGTCCACATCGGCGTCGGTCGCGAAGATGATCTTGCCGTAGCGCAGGTGCGCGAGCGTCTCCTCGATGTCGAGCGTCTTGATGAGGTTGAAGAACTCGACGTTCTTGTAGAGGACGTCCTTGGCGAGGCCGTACGTGTTGAGCGGCTTGCCGCGCAGGAAGAAGACGGCCTGGCGGTCGGCGTCGCGGCTGCGGTTGAGCGTGCCGCCGGCGGAGACACCCTCGGTGAGGAAGATCATCGTGTCGCTGCCCTCGGGCTGGCCGGTCTTCTTGTCGAGCTTGTCGAGCTTCAGGTGGCGCTTGCAGTCCTTGAGCTGCGGCACGCGCACGCTGACGGCCTGGCTGCGCTCGCGCGCCTGCTTCTTGATCGTGTTGAGCTGGCTGCGCAGCTTCGCGGTCTCCTCCACCTTCGCGACGAGCTTCTCGGCCTCGGCGGCGTTCTTGTGGAAGAGCGCCTCGGCCTCCTTCTTGATTTCGGCGACGAGTTCGGCGCGGATTTCCGGCGAGCCGAGCTTCGTCTTCGCCTGGCCCTCGAAGGTCGGCTCCTGCATGCGGATCGCGACGGCGCCGATGATGCCCTCGCGCACGTCGTCGCCGTCGAACTTCTTCTTCGCGTACTCGTTGAGGGCCTTCGTGAGGCCCTCCTTGAACGCGGAGAGGTGCGTACCGCCCTCGGTGGTGTGCTGTCCGTTCACGAAGGAATAGTACTCCTCCGAGAAGCGATTCGTGTGGGTGAAGACGAACTCGAGCGTCTTGGAGCGGAAGTGGAAGGGCTGGTAGACCTTCTCGAACTGCGCCTCATCCTGGATGAGGTCGGCAAGGCCTTCGTCCGAGACGACCTTCGTGCCGTTGAGGTCGAGCGTGAGGCCGGCGTTGAGATAGGCGTACATCTTGAGGCGGCGCATCACGTGGTCTTCTCGGAAGCGGAACTTCCTGAAGATCGTGGGGTCGGGAAGGAACTCCACGCGCGTGCCGTTGCGCTCGCCCGCGTCCTTGCACTTGCCGCGGTGCTTCTCCTTGAGGACGCCCTTCTCGAAGAGCGCGTCGGAGTATTCGCCGTCGCGCACGGCGCGCACGTAGAAACGGTCCGAGAGCGCGTTCACGGCCTTCGTGCCGACGCCGTTCATGCCGACGGAGAACTGGAAGCTCTCGGTGTTGAACTTGCCGCCCGTGTTGAGTTCGCTCACGCAGTCCACGACCTTGCCGAGCGGGATGCCGCGCCCGAAGTCGCGGATCGCGCACGCGCCGGAGTTCCAGTCGAGCCGGATCTCCACGCGGCGGCCGAAGCCCATGATGAACTCGTCGATCGCGTTGTCGATGACCTCCTTCAGGAGGACGTAGATGCCGTCGTCGTAGTCGCTGCCGTCGCCCGCGCGGCCGATGTACATGCCGAGCCGCCGGCGGATGTGCTCCATCGGGTTGAGGTGCAGGATGTTGTCGTCGTCGTATCGTGCCGCTGCCATGTCCGTCCCGGTCCTCGATCGTCTGCCTTCAAGCCCGGAGGGGCCTACCCGCGGATGAGCGCGAGCATCGCGTCGCGCTTCGCGGCCATGAGGTCGGGCGTCTTCGCCTCCAGGTTGAGGCGCACGAGCGGCTCCGTGTTCGACATGCGCACGTTGAACCACCAGCCCTCCGCGTCCCAGCGGTCGACGGAGACGCCGTCAAGCTCGAAGAAGTCCGGGAACTGCGCCTTGACCTTCGCGAGGACGGCGGCCGCGTCCGCCACCTTCGAGTTGATCTCGCCGCTCTGCGCGTACTTGCGCAGGGGCGCGACAAGCGCGCTGAGGGGCTGCGACGCGCGGGAGACGATGTTCGCGAGGGCGAAGGTCGCCATGGAACTCGATTCGGCGGTGGAGTTCGCCTTGAAGTAGTAGTGGCCCGAAAGCTCGCCCGCGAAGATCGCGTCGTGCGCGCGCATCTGCGCCTTGATGAAGCTGTGGCCCACGCGGCTCATCATCGGCCTGCCGCCGGCGGCGGCGATGGCCTCCTGCACGACCTTTGAGGAACGCAAGTCGTAGAAGCAGACGGCGCCGGGGTTCGTCCGCAGGAGGTCCTGCGCGATGAGGGCCGTCACGAAGTCCATCGGGATGACGTCGCCCTTCTCGTCCAGGAAGCCCGCGCGGTCCGCATCGCCGTCGAACGCGACGCCGAAGGCGTACTTGCCGGGATTGGCGCGCATGAGCGCCTGCAGGTCCTTCAGCGTCTCGACGTGGAGGGGGTTCGCGTCGTGGTTCGGGAAGTCGCCGTCGTAGTCGCCGTAGAGGGCGTCGTAGGTGAGGGGCGAGCCGGCAAAGGCCGCGCTCTCGGCGATGCCCATGCCGTTCGCGAAGTCGACGGCGATGTGGAGGGGCTTCGCCATGTGCTGGAACGTCGCGACGTGCGCGGCGTACTCCTTCGAGACATCCGCATGCGTGATCTCGCCGACGCCGTGCGGGGGCTCGTTGAGGTCCATCGCCGCGACCATCTTCTCGATGTCCTTGATGCCCGTCGCGCCGGAGATCGGCACCGCGTCCGCGCGGCAGAGCTTGCAGCCGTTCCACTCCTTCGTGTTGTGGGAGGCCGTGATCATCACGCTGCCGTCCGCCTTGAAGAAGGCGTTCGCGAAGTAGCTCATCGGGGTGGAGGCGAGGCCGATGTCGATGACGTCCACGCCCTCGTCCACGAGGCCCTGCGCAAAGGCGTCGAAGAGGGGCTTGGAGTGGACGCGGCAGTCACGCGCGACGACGACCTTGCCGGCCTTGGTGAACGGCGCGTAGGCGCGCGCGATCTTGTAGAAGACGTCCTGCGTCAGGTCCTGCCCGTAGATGCCGCGGATGTCGTATGCCTTGAAGATGCCCATGTTCTCTACCTCTGATGATCTCCTTTTGCGAAGCGAAGATTATAGCACAAAACGGCGCGGGCGCCTCACGTCGCCGCCCGGACGGCCTCTTCGGTGAACGCGCCGAGGAACGCCGCCAGATTCGCCTGTGGCACCGTGAACGTGAACGCCCCGCCCGCGTCCGCCGCGACGTCCGTCACGCCCGCCCCCTGGAGCATGTTCTCCAGCAGCGGCTTCCGGCCCTCCGGCAGCCTGTCGCAGGAATAGACAACGGCGCCGTCCGGCGCGACGCGCACCTTCCAGGGCACGCGCGTCTCCGGCGTCACCTCCAGATGGCGCAGCTGAACCTCCCCGTGCTTCGACGTGGCGACGGTCGGCGACGTGAGGCGCTCCAGGTTCTCGACTGCGTCGATGACGCGGCACGCCGTCGCGTCGTCGCCCGGCGTCAGCGCCACGAAGTGGTCGTAGACGGCGAGCTGCCCGCCGAAGACGCCCATCATGCGGTCGTATTGCCCGTTGAACTCCGCGCGCATCTCCCGGATGCGCGTCTGGATGGCCTGGCTGAGCGCCTGGTCGGCGTGCGGATCGTCCGCCGGGAAGCGGGCCTCGTATTCGTTGAAGATGTTTTCGAAGTCTCCGTGTACGAAGGCGTCGCGGATCGCCACCATCCCCTTCAGCTTCTCGGACCGGTTGCTGTCGTCGAAGACGGAGAAGTTGAGGAACCGCTTCTCGAACACGCCGCCCTGGGTGTCCTTGAACGAGAAGTCGTCGTGGATCTCAAGCGCCGCGCCGTTGCCCTCCAGCGAGTGGCCGGGGTCGATGGCGAAGAAGTGCCCGTTCACGATGCCCTTGTTCTGTCCGTGCGAGCCGACGGCGTCCCGGTCCGCAAGCAGCAGGAACATCGCCTTGTAGCGGCCGATGTCCTCGGGCTGCTCGATCACGTTTCCGTGGGCGTCCTGCCGCCCCACGAGACGGCCGTCCTTCAGGAAGTTGCCGTCGAAGTCCCGGTAGCCGTGAGCGAACTTCGAGACGAGCATGAGCTTCTCGTGTCCGTCCGAGTAGCGCCCCTTGACGAGCGACAGCTCCTGCGTCGGCACGCCCATCGCCCGCGTGAGGTCGTTCGCGAGCGCCTCGGCGACGGCGCCGGCGGACGCCTCGTTGGCCGTCGTCAGGCGAAACGCCCGGAAGAACGCGCCCTTGAACGCGCCGCCCTTGATCGCGTTCCGCACCGGAAGCCTGAACGTGCCGATGTGGGCCGCGCCGTAGCGGACACGCCGGTCGTTCTCGTTGTAGTCAAGCTTGACGATGTGGCGCTCCGTGAGGCGGCGGACGTTGCCGGTGCCCGCCATCGCCGCGTCGCGGATCGCGACGAAGTGCTGCGCCTTGAGCGCGCGGACGTCGTCCTGCGCCGTCAGCGGACGCCCGAGCCGCTGCTCCAGGACTTCGCGCGCCACCTGGTCCAGATCCGTCCCGTCGGTCATCATCGTCTGCGTGTCGGCGGCCGTCCAGTCCTTGCGGACGATGAACCCCGGCTCGACGCCGCTCGTCTTGAGCTTCTCGAAGACGTACTTGACACCGCTCTCGTTGACGCGCATGCCCGCGCCGAAGGCCCCGGTGCGCACCCGGTCCTCGACGGACGTCTCGGCGCCGCCGAACGTGTCGCCGTCAAGGGCCTGAAGGCCGGTCGGGACCTGCGGATGGCCCGCCGCAGGCGCGGGCGCCGGCGGCGCGTCAACCGCCAGCGTGCGGCGCGCGCCCGGCAGCTCGTTCATGTCCAGGATCGCGTTGATCTTGCCCTCGATCAGGCGCGAAAGCTCGGCCTGGCTCTCGCAACCGCGAACCGCCCGCGCGAAGATGACGTCGTCCTCGAAGCACGCCTGCAGGCGTTCCTTCAGCGCCCCCGTGACGTTCGCGGCGACGGCGCGCGGATTCGTCTCGGCCTGGCGGCTCGCCTCGTTCGCGAAGCGGGCGGCGATCATCGTCTGGCGCACGGCGCCCGTGTCCGTCGGGCTCAGCGCGCGCATCACCGAGGCGATGTCCTTCGCGCGCAGGGTCTTACCGACGTCGGCGCGCGCGCCGAGGACGGCGTCGAAGGCGTGTTCGCCGAAGACGCCGTACCGCTCCGACAGGCAGTTCCGGAACGCCGCCATCGTGCGCTGGTTCGCCTTCAGGTCCGTGCCGATGCGCTGCTTGAGCGAGGCGGCGCCGGCTTCCAGCCGTCCGTTCGCCTCGTGAACGTGGAAGTTCTTGGAGGTGTGGACCGTGTGCTGCGCCGCGAAGTCGGTGAAGGTCTGGAGATTAACGGGCATGGCGTCCCCCTTTCCGCGTTAGACCTGGATCAGGCCGTCGGGCGAGCGCGCGGCGAAATCCGCCGGCGACGCATCGGCTTCGGACGGCTCCGCGAGCGCATCGGCGATCTTTCCGGCCCAGATGTCGACGAGCGAGAGGATCTTCTCCAGCGTCTCGACAAACTCCCCGGCGTCCGCCGTGCGCGCGTCGAAGTCGAAGAGGTAGTGGTAGACGACCGTCTCCGACTCCGGCTCGACGGCGAAGAAGCCGCCGGCCGTCTCGCGTCCGAAGAGCGAGCCCACGAGGAGTTCGCGGTAGACCGCCTTGCCGGCCGTCTTCGGCAGCGTCGCCACCTCGACGAAGCAGAGGATCTTCGACGTGTGCGCGACGTACTGGAGGTTCAGGACGTAGGCGTCGTCGACCTTGTAGGCGACGAGGCCGTCGGCGTCGGGCGTCAGGGCGGCGAGGCCGGTCTGGGCCGCGACCTTTGCGAGGAAGGCGTCGTAGTCCTGTCTCGAACTTGTGCAAGGTGAGGTCATGGGTGAGTCTCCTTTTTCGTTTTCCTGTCTACGTGCAAAACCGTTCGAAGTTACAGCGAAAACGGCGGGGCGGGCAACCCGTCCCGCCGTCTCGTGCGTCCTGCGCATCCTGCGGCGCCTTACAGGCTCTTGTGGCAGGTGCGGCTGATGACGTCGAGCTGCTGCTCGCGCGTGAGGTCGATGAACTTCACCGCGTAGCCCGAGACGCGGATCGTGAAGTTCGCGTATTCCGGCTTCTCGGGGTGCTCCATCGCGTCGATCAGCTTCTCCGTGCCGAAGACGTTCACGTTCAGGTGGTGCGCGCCCTGCGCGAAGTAACCGTCCATCACCGAGACGAGCGTCCGCTCCCGTGTCGCCTCGTCGTTGCCGAGGGCCGAGGGGTGGATCGTCTGCGTGTTCGAGATGCCGTCGAGCGCGTAGCCGTAGGGGAGCTTCGCGACCGAGTTGAGCGAGGCGAGAAGGCCGTTCTTCTCCGCGCCGTAGGACGGGTTCGCCCCCGGCGCGAGCGGCTCACCCGCCTTGCGCCCGTCGGGCATCGCGCCCGTCGCCTTGCCGTAGACGACGTTCGACGTGATCGTGAGGATCGACGTCGTCGGCGTCGCGTGGCGGTAGGTGTGGTGGCTGCGGATCTTGTCCATGAACGCCTTGAGGAGCGCCTTGGCGATCTCGTCCGCGCGCGGGTCGTCGTTGCCGTAGCGCGGGAAGTCGCCCTCGACCTTGTAGTCCACGGCAAGGCCCGTCTCGTCGCGGACGGCGCGCACCTTCGCGTACTTGATCGCCGCGAGCGAGTCGACGGCGTGCGAGAAGCCGGCGATGCCCGTCGCGAACGTGCGCTCGAGGTCCGTGTCGATGAGCGCCATCTGCGCGGCCTCGTAGTAGTAGCGGTCGTGCATGAAGTGGATGAGGTTCAGCGTGTGGACGTAGAGCCCGGCGAGCCAGTCCAGCATCGCGTGGTAGGCCTTCAGCACCTTCGCGTAGTCGAGGACCTCGTCCGTGACCGGGCGGAGTTCGGGGCCCACCTGCACGCGCGTCTTCTCGTCCACGCCGCCGTTGATCGCGTAGAGGAGGCACTTCGCGAGGTTGGCGCGCGCGCCGAAGAACTGCATCTCCTTGCCGGTGTGCGTCGCCGAGACGCAGCAGCAGATCGCGTAGTCGTCGCTCCAGACGCGGCGCATGACCTCGTCGTTCTCGTACTGCACGCTCGACGTCGCGATCGAGATCCGCGCGGCGTAGCGCTTGAACGCCTCCGGGAGGCGCGGCGAGTAGAGGACGGTGAGGTTCGGCTCGGGGCTCGGCCCCATCGTCTCCAGCGTGTGGAGGATGCGGAAGTCGGTCTTCGTCACCATGCTCCGCCCGTCGCCGCACATCCCGGCGAGGTTGATCGTCGCCCAGACGGGATCGCCCGAGAAGAGCTGGTTGTACTCGGGGATGCGCGCGAACTTGACCATGCGGAACTTGAGGACGAGGTGGTCGATCAGCTCCTGCGCCTCCGTCTCCGTGAGGACGCCGCGCTTTAGGTCGCGCGCGATGTAGATGTCGAGGAACGTCGAGATGCGGCCGATCGACATCGCCGCGCCGTTCTGCGTCTTGATCGCCGCGAGGTAGCCGAAGTACGTCCACTGCACGGCCTCGCGCGCGTTCGTCGCGGGCTTCGAGATGTCGAAGCCGTAGCTCGCCGCCATGACCTTCATCGCCTTGAGGGCGCGGATCTGCTCGGCGACCTCCTCGCGGCCACGGATCACGTCCTCCGGCATCGAGCCGACGCCGACCATCGGCAGGTCGCGCTCCTTGCCCGCGATCAGGCGGTCGATGCCGTAGAGCGCGACGCGGCGGTAGTCGCCGACGATGCGCCCGCGCCCGTAGGTGTCCGGCAGGCCCGTGATGATCTTGTTCTTGCGCGCCGTGCGCATCTCCGGCGTGTAGGCGTCGAAGACGCCCTGGTTGTGCGTCTTGTGGTACTCCGTGAAGATGCGGTGCAGCTCGGGGTTCGGCGTGTAGCCGTAGGTCGTCAGGGCCTCCTCGGCCATCTTGATGCCGCCGTAGGGCATGAACGCGCGCTTGAGCGGCTTGTCCGTCTGGAGGCCGACGACCTTCTCGAGGCCCTTGTCGAGGTAGCCGGGGGCGTGCGAGGTGATGGACGAGACGATGTCCGTGTCCATGTCGAGGACGCCGCCCTTGGCGCGCTCCTCCTTCTGGAGGGCCTGGAGCCTGGTCCAGAGGGCCGTCGTCGCCTCGGTCGCGTTTGCGAGAAACGAGGCGTCGCCGTCATAGGGCGTGTAGTTGAGGCGAATGAACTCGGCAGGGTCGATCTCCTCCTGCCACTCGCCGCCGACGAAGCCTTCCCAGGCGGGGCATGTTGCGCAATTCATTTTCGATCCTTCCTTATGTGTCGTCAAACGATGCCGAGGCACGCGGCCTTCCGGCTTCGCCGCCTCACAGTCCCGCGGCGGCGGCCGTGTACGCGCCCGCGCGCGCCAGCCCCGCAGGGGATGAACAGTATAGCACATCTTGCCCGCCGTCCGCTCACGGCCACAACGCCCAGGGGGGGGGTGGGTCGCGACACAAGGTTTCACGGCAGAGGGGGAACGGGATGCGTCGGCCCCTACCACAAACGCCCCCGTGGACGCCATGCGCCCGTGCCGACCTCGGTGGGGCCGGGATGTACCGGCTGGTAGGGCGCGACGTCCTCGGCGCGCCGCGCGCAGGGAACGCCCATGCCGCACGCATGGGG
>CAKUCX010000062.1 GCA_934643865.1 uncultured Kiritimatiellota bacterium | reverse complement strand
GGATGAAGCCGCCGGGGTGCGCAGTGCGGGCGACACGGCCCGCGTCCATCAAAACAGCATCGGGGCGTCTTTCGTCCAATTTTTGACGAGCCCCTGATTCCCCCAGAAAATCGGGATAAGGGTGGAACGGCGCGCGCGCTTGGGGGGCGGCGGAACTTTTCCGCTTGCGGAAAGGAAAGGTGAACTGCTATCATATGAAAACCGCTGGCACGAAAATTGCGCACGTGCGGATTTCGCTCCATGTTCCAAGGCATGCAACAGGCGTCTTCGATGCGCCAGGCGCAGGTCCTGGCGCCTCAGATGCGCCAGGGCCTCGACATGCTTCAGATGACCGCCCTTGAGCTTCAAGCCGAACTTCGGCGCCAAATGGAGATGAACCCCGTCATCGAGGACGTCGTCGGACGAACGGAGCAGCCGCTCTCCGAGGCGTTGCCGGACGAACACGCAAGTGGCGCCGTCTCGGAGCGCGCGCTCGACTTCACGCCTGCGGGCGAGGCCGCGAACGAAACGCTTGCCTGCGACGACGCCGACCGCGACTACTACCTCCAGAACATGGAGAACTTCCACGCCTCCTCCGAGAACGGCGCCGTCGACCCCGACGCGCAATCCCGGCGACAGGCATTTTTCGACCGGCAGGTCAGGCCCGAGACCCTCCAGGACCATCTGCGCGTGCAGATCGCCGCATCGGACCTTCCCGCGGCGCAGCAGCGGCTTGCGAACCTCCTCATCGACTACATCGACGACGACGGCTACTTCCGGGGGACCGTTCCCGACATCATGATGGTCACGCAGACGGACGAGAAGGAGATTCTGAACACGCTCCGCGCGATTTCAGCCCTTGATCCGCTTGGCTGCGGCGGGCGCAATCTGCGCGAGTGCCTTCTCTACCAGATGGAGAAGCTGGACGATTCGCCCTGGGAAGACGAGGTGCGTGCGCTCATCGACCGCCATCTTGACGACGTCGCCGCGCACCGCGAAGCCCTGATCTGCGCGAAGCTCGGCCTTCGGCCGGAAGAGTATGCGCGCGTCCTTTCCGAAGTGCGGAAACTCGACCCTCGGCCCGGGCACGGCTTCTCCGTCGCCGCCGACAACGCCCTCTACGTGCGGCCGGAGGTGTTCGTCTCCAAGACGCCCGACGGCACATGGCGCGCGCGCGTGAGGGATCGCGACCTTCCCGACATCCGCATTTCAAAGAAGTATCTTGCGCTCCTCGAAGACCCGAAGTGCCCTGCGGAGGTGAAGAGCTACGTCCGCGAACGCCTGCGGGCGGCGGAAGCCCTCCGCGATTCCATCGCCGAGCGCCAGGAGACCATTCAGAACATCGCCCAGGCCATTGTCGAGGCGCAGCGCGCCGTGTTCGAGAAGAAGTCCTTCAGCGCGCTGCGCCCGCTCACCATGGAGCAGATCGCGCAGAAGACGGGCGTCCACAACGCCACCGTCTCCCGCACGGTGCGTGGCAAGTACATGTCCACCCCGCTTGGCGTCGTAGACATGCGCCGCTTCTTCACCGCCGGCTTGGCGACCGCGAGCGGCGAGGCGGTGTCGAACGTCGCCGTGAAAAACCGCATCCGCCGCCTCATCGAGGGCGAGGACGGAAAGAGCCCCCTTTCGGACGAAAGCATCGCCAAGGCCCTCGCCGCAGACGGCATCACGTGCGCACGCCGGACGGTTGCCAAGTACCGCGAATCGCTCGGCATTCCCGGCGCGTCCTGCCGCCGCGTCAAGTAGCCGCCGAGGCCGCGTCGGCGCGCACTTCCACGCTTACCGGGCCGTCGTTCACGAGTTCGACGGCCATGTCCGCGCCGAAGCGGCCCGTCTGCACCCGCTCCGCGCCGAGCCGCGCGCGCAGCTGCGCGACGACCCGCTCGTAAAGCGGACGGGCCTTCTCCGGGCGCGCCGCCTGGGAGAAGCCGGGCCGCCGCCCATGCGCGGTGTCCGCATACAAGGTGAACTGCGAAACGACGATGACCGAACCGCCCGCGTCCGCCAGCGAGAGATTCATCAGACCGCGCGCGTCCGTGAAGAGGCGCAGCACGGAAATCCGCTCGGCGATCCGGTCTGCCTCCGCCTCCGTATCGGCGTGGGCGACCCCAAGAAGGACCAAATATCCCCGGTCGATGCGTGCAACACAGTCTCCGCCAATCGTCACCGATGCCCGCGCGACGCGCTGGATCCACGCCTTCATGCCAATGCCTTGAGCTGCAGCAGTTCGTCGCGCCGCGCGCGCGCGTAGGCCGCCGGATCCACGCCGTCGGGAAGAACGGGCGTCACGTAGGCCACGCCGCAGACCGCGCAGCAGGCGCCGTCGTTCAAGGGCGCGCCGCAGACGGGGCAGCGCGTTTCGAGGATTTCACCGCACTGCGTGCAGCGCGCACCGCCCGTCGGGGCGGCAAGTATACGATTGGGACGATAGAACAGGCGTCCTTCCACAACGTAGGGAATGTTCGACGGACAATGGCCGTTCGGGCAGTAGCCGCGCACCCAAACCTCCCTCGTCTCCTCGGCACCCATCCGGTCCGGACCAGACGCCACCCCGACGGAATCGGCCTCGTCCTCTTCCTTTTTGTCATCTGGGATCTCAACGCCAAGAAGCTCGGCCATCTTCTTGACCGTTTCGTCCGACAATTTCGTGGACTGGCCGCCCTCGAACATTGAAATGGCCGACTGCCGACAGCCAAGCATGCGGGCAAGGGCGGACTGGTTCAACCCTTTCGCCCTGCGCGCCTCCTTGAATAGGAAACAGATTTCTGTCGAGAGATTTGCCACGGCGGATAGTATGCGCTTTCGTTCGTCCGCTGGCAAGGGGGCTTTTATCAACAAATATCAACAAACTTATCACAACATGAGTTATAAACAGGTGATAATAAGTCTGTTAATAAGATATTTATCAACAATGATGTGATATGATGTTGATATTTCAGATGAGAAGAGATTGTGTCCTACGTTTCTTTTTATATTTTTGCAACAAAGAACGCAAAGACAACGAAAAAAGACAACAAAGAATACAAAACAGAAAAACCAGAATTCCATCGCTTGATTTGTTCGGAACAAATCAAGAAGTGTCTTTGTGTTCTATGTGGCAAAAAAATAATTCTATTTCGTTAAACAGATCGATTTCTTTATTCGTTGCTGAATCTATAAAAAGATCCGCTTGATTTGTTCGGAACAAATCAATCGGATGAACAACACGAGGCGGCCGAGATGGCCGCCCCTACACATGCGCTACGCGAAATGTATCGCCCTGCGTGGAATTTCTCAAGTTTCCCGTATGGACGCGACGAAGCGCGTCCATTCCATTTCAGATCCCCTCTTCACCCTGTCCAGCACAGTCAACGTCGTTGCCCTTCTTGGCTTCGGCGGTTTCGTCCGCCGGTTTACCTCCTGTTTCGTCCGCCGGTTGACCTCCCGTTTCGTCCATCGGTTTGCCTTCTGTTTCGTCCGCCGGTTGACCTCCCGTTTCATCCGTCGGTTTGCCTTCCGTTTCGTCCGCCGGTTGACCTCCCGTTTCGTCTGCCGGTTCACCTGCCGTTTCGCCCTTGATTTCGCAATTGGGGTAGATGAAGAGGCGGCAGTCGATGGGCCCGTTGTAGAAGGGAATGCGCGTGACGTAGTAGAGGTTGACCATCTTCGAGAGTTCGGGATTCCCCGTGATGAGCCCGCCCACGTAGCCGCGACACTTTTCGTTCATGAAGGCACCGATGCGCTCATAGACGGGGACGAGTTCGGCCGGGTCGCCGAGGCGGATGCCGTACTCGGGGTTGAAGAAGACACAGCCCTTGTAGACTTTCCCGTCCTTCCTGAAGCCCTCGCCGACGTCCTGCGGAATCGGCGTCTCGGCAAAGTCGCAGGCGCTGAACTGGATGTACTGCGAAACACCGGCCGCATGCGCGTTGATCTGCGCGTTCTGCACGGCCTCGGGGGAAATGTCCGTCGCGATGATCGGCGGCAGTCCGCTCGTCTTCTCCTGCTCGGCGGCTTCCAGCACCATGTCCTTCCAGATCTGCTCGGGCGTCGCGCCGAAGCGCTGGCGCGGAGCCGCGCGCGGGGCCCGCTCGCCTTCGATGATCTGGTTGTAGCCCTTGATGGACATGAAGGCGAAATGCGCGCGCAGGGAGCCGGGGGCGCGGCCAATCGCCGCGAGCGCGGCCTCGATGGCCGGCGTCCCCGAACCGCACATCGGGGAAATAAACGGCGTGCGGCGGTTCCACTTCATCGCGTCGATGCAGGCGGCGGCGAGCGTCTCCTGCATGGGCGCGGATCCGGGAATCTTGCGGTAGCCGCGCTTGCAAAGCGGCGCACCGCTCGTGTCAAGGTACACGATGGCGCGCTGACGCTCCCAGTGGAGGAAGACGGCCGCGCCTTGGTCGTAGTCGGGACCCGAATCGGGGCGGCGGTTGCACTTCGCGCGCATCCGGTCCGCAACCGCGTCTTTCGTGACGAGCGAGGGGAGGCGCGTGTCGCGCACCGTGTCGTTGTGGACGATTGAGGACACGGAGAAATAGCCGTCCGGATCCAGAAGATTCTCCCAGTCGATCGACGCGACGAGCGTGTAGAGCTCGCGCACGTGCCGACACGTCGCCCGCAGGAGCGGCACGAGGACGCGATGTGCCGTGCGCAGGCGTAGGTTGAGCGCGAAGACGTCGCGCATGCCCCCTTCCACCACGACGACATTTTCGGTCACGTCGACGGGCCGGTATCCGAGCGCGCCCACTTCGCGCTCGACCCACGGCGCGAGGCCCTTTGCGCACGAAAGGATGATGGGATACGCGCGATCCGTCCAAATCTTCACGAGAACCTCCCTTTGGATTCTTCACCTGTCCATGGCGACGCGCCAACGGACGCGACGCACCTAGTTGATGCGCAGCGGCATCATCACGTAGAGGAACGGCACCGAGCACTTGATCATCGCGGGCGACGTGCCGTTGCTCAGCTCGATCGTCACCTCGTCGTCGTCGATCGCCTTGAGCGGGTCCATCACGAAGCCGGGGTTGAAGACGATGTCGATCTTCGCGCCGTCGTACTTGATCGGCACGATGTCGCGCGCAGACCCCGCCTCGGACGACTTCGAGGAGGCTACGACGAGCTGGTTGGCGTCGAACGTGAGGCACGTGGAGTTCGACTCGTCCATCGTCATCACGCTCACGCGGTCAAGCGCGGCGAGGAGCAGCATGCGGTCGACGGCGACGCGCTCGGCGCAGGTCGTCGGAATGACCTGGCGGTAGTTCGGGTAGACCTCGTCGAGAAGCTTCGAATAGAGGCGCGTCTCGCCGAGGTTAAAGGAAATCTGGGACTTCTCGATCGTGATGCGCACGTCGCCGTCGCCCGCGAGCGAACGCTGCAGCTCCGCGACGACCTTCGTCGGAAGGATGACGTCCTTCTGCGCGTCTTCGGGAAGCTCGATTTCGTGCTCGACGAGCGCAAGACGCCGCCCGTCGGTCGCCACCATCGTCAGCTTCCCGTCCCTAAAGCTCATCAAGACGCCCCTGAGCGTCTTGCGCGTATCGTCCTGCGAAGCGGCGTAGGCCGTCTTGCGGAGCATTTCGCGCAGCGTCATCTGCGGCAGAACGTACTCGAAGGAGTTCTGGTCTTCGGGGAGCGACGGGAAATCGGCGACCGCCATGCCGTTGAGCTTGAACTCCGCCGAGCCGGCGGAAATGAACGCGCAGTCCGCAGCGCCCACCGCGACGTCAATGGGGCCTTCCGGAGACTTCGCAATCGCGTTGACAAGGAGTTTGACGGGCAGCGTGGTGGCCCCCTCCTCGACGACCTCGCAGGGGACGTGCGAGCGGATGGAGATGTCGAGATCCGTCGTCGTGAGGACCAGCTCCCTGTCCTTGGCCTCGATCAGGACGTTCTGGATGATCAGCATCGAACCCTTCGTCCCGACGATGTTCTGGACTTTCTTCAGCCCCTCAAGAAACTTTGACCGAACGATTTTGAATTTCATGACGACTCCTGTTGGCTCAAACGCCCTCATCCTGTTGAACGTCTCCACGTGTGCGGAAAACGACGACGAGAAGTTTACCTGTTTCTATTCTCTAAGTAAAGCAAGAACAATAGTATAAGTAGGTCTGTCGATACTGTCGATAACGCGCGCGGCCCCTTTCCCTGCTGGGGGAGGACGCCCGGCTTCCTGTCGAAAAGGCGTCGGCAGACCTGTCGATGCGTTTCGGCAACTTCCCCTTCGAACGCCGGCGGTCGACAACTCGTGGAGATGTGGACAGCTTGTCGACGCGTCCTCGACAGGTTGTCATGCGCTGAGGTCGGAGAGCTTGCGCCCCAGCTTCGAGGTGATGTCCTCCACGGCCCTGCGCAGGTCGAGCTCGACGTCGAGCCGCTTCTGGATGGTCTGCGTGCCGTGGTGGACCGTCGCGTGCGTCTTCTTGAAGGAATCCGCGATTTCAGGGAGCGACTTCGTGGTGAGTTTCCGGGAGAGGAACATGGCGACCTGGCGCGGCGTGACGAGCGTCTGCGTGCGCTCCTTCTTGAGGATGTCCTCGATTCTGACGCCGTAGTAGGCGGCCACCGTTTTCATGATTTCGTCGATCGTGAGGTCCTTGATCGTCTGCTCCTCCTCGATGGAGTCGCGCAGGAGGTGCTTGGCGACGTCGACGGTGAGGGGCGTGCCCGCGTTCAGCGACGTGAAGGTGACGACGCGGTTGAGCGCGCCCTCGATGGCGCGCACGTGCGAGCGGATGTTTTCGGCGATGAACTTGAGGATTTCGTCGGGGATGAGGACGTGCGCGGCGGCGGCCTTCGACTTGAGAATGGCGAGGCGCGTTTCGTAGGAAGGCGACTCGATTTCGACGACCATCCCCATCTGGAAGCGGCCGGTGAGGCGCTCCTCGCAGCCCTTGAGGTCCTTGGGCGCGACGTCGCTCGTCATGACGATCTGCTTGCGCGTGTCCATGAGCGAGTTGAAGGTGTTGAAGAACTCCTCCTGAAACTGCTTTTTCCCTGCGACGAACTGCACATCGTCCAGCAGAAGGACATCGACCTTGCGGTAGCGCTCGCGGAAGGCGGGCATGGCGTCGTTGAGGACGGCGTTGACGTATTCGTTGAGGAACGTCTCGGACGTGATGTAGCACACCGACGACTGCGGGGACGTGTCGAGGACGTAGTGGCCAATCGCCTCCATGAGATGCGTCTTGCCAAGCCCCGTGCCGCCGTAGATGAAGAGGGGGTTGTACGACGTGCGCCCGGGCGCCTTTGCGACGGCTGTCGCCGCCGCGTGTGCGAACGAATTCGACGGCCCCCTCACGAAGTTCGCGAACGTGTAATGTTCGTGGAGCGGCAGCGTCGAGGAAATGGGACGCGCGATGGACGCGGGCGTCTGCGGCGCGTTCGGCGCAGGTGCCTGCCGATAGGCCGGCGGCGGGAGAGGCGTCGGACGCGCCGTCTGCGACTTGACGACGACGAAACGCACGGGCAGATGCAGATTGGCGTCGAGCTGAAGTGCCTCTTCAATCAATTTTGCATATGCTTCCGTGAACATTTCCACTTGCACCGGCTCGGCGACGCCGATGACGTAGGCGTCGCCGACGGGTGCGTGCGTGAGCATCAAGGGAAAGTAGCGTTCCATGCGGTTGCGCTCGACTTCCGTCGGAAGGGACGCCTTCACGCGCTCGACGACCGCGCACCACAGTTTGTCTTGACTTAGATCCGGAACCTTCACAGTGAACCTTTTCTCCCTTGAACGTGAAGATCCTATTCAACCATAATCTGGCTGAAAAGCCACGCAGAAGAAATCATACACTGTAGACAATTTATCAACAGGTTCATGTTGATAAACTGTTGATTGATAAACTAGCGGAATGAATGGAAAAATTTGCGCATTGCGTCGGCGGTCGTACACTTGAGCAGGCTTTCGACGGCGCTGTCCGTGTGGAGGATGCGGCTGATGAACGCCATCACCTGCAGGTAGGGCAGCTGCGCGGACTCCGGCACGATGGTCAGGACGATGACCTGGATCTTCGAGTGGTCGATCGTCTCGTAGTCCGGGATGACGCCGTTTTCGTTCTCAGAATTGTCGACGAGGGCGATGGCGCCGATGATGTGGTTGACGCCGTCTGTCCGTCCATGCGGCACGGCGATGCCACGGTCGAGGCCCGTCGGCATCGACTCCTCGCGTGCGAAGACGGCGGCCTTCACGGCCTCCACGTCGAGGACGTTCTTGGGAAACGCCTTCGCCGTCGCGGCGATCAGTTTCTCGATGGCCTCCTTCTTGGAGTGCGCCCTGAAGGACGGAATCATGGTGAAGTTCTGGACATAGCGCGCGGCGAGCGACAGTTCGCCCTTCTTTTCGCCTTCCCCCTTGGCGACAAGCTCCGCCATGTCCTTCCGTTCGAGAATCGGCTTTGAGATCGACTTGGACAGTTCGTTCATCTGGCTCACCACTTCCATCCACGCCTGGTTGAAGACGCACTCCTCCGTCGGCGTGCAGTCCACGCGGATGATGTTGCCGTCGCGCTGGAACGTCAGCTCCATGTCGTTCATCGAGACGGCCCAGATGCTCAAATTGGGCTCGTTCGTGTACTGGATGGCGAAGAAGCCCTCGCGGCGGAATTCTGTGACGAGCTTGCGCAGCATGATCGCCGCGACTTGTTCGTCGGCGAGTTCGAAGGACACCTGGCGCGAATTCGTCATGGACGGCCTGGGGTGGCGCACGCCGCGCGCCTTCGGGAAGAAGAGGCACACGAGCGCAGGCGGCGCGACGACCGTCGTGATGAGCGTCATGAGAATGCCGATGCCGAAGATTTCTTGCGAGAGGAAGCCGCTGGAGAGGCCGAGGCCCGCGATGATGAGGGCGACCTCGCCGCGCGGCACCATGCCGGCGCCGATGCGGACTGCGCCAAGCACGTTGAACCCGCAGAAGAGCGAGGGCAGCGCGCAGCCGATGACCTTGGCCAGAATGGCGAGGGCCGTGTAGATGAGGCCGAAGTAGAGGACCGACCTGGAGGCGAGCGCCGAACAGTCCACCATCATGCCCATCACGCAGAAGAAGATGGGCACGAGGAACGTGTAGACGGGCGCAAGCGTCTCCTGGATGAGGTGCTTGAGGTCCGTTCGGCTGAGGGCCAGGCCCGTCACATAGGCGCCGATGATCATCGCAAGGCCCATGTACTCGAAGAACCCGGCGAGGATCATGGAGAGGCCGAACGCGAGCGTGGCGATGGCCTGAGGGTTCTTGAAGAGCTTCAGCAGCCAGGAGATCCTGCGCGCGACGAGTACGCCGATGAGCGTCGCGCCGAGCCAGACGCCGAATGCCTTCACGGCCACCATGCCGATCGCACCCCAGTTCACGCCGGCCGAGGCCGTGCCGCCGGCGGCCTTGGCCGCGAGGGTGGCGGCGATGATGCCGTTGCCGATCGCAAGGACGATGAGGCCGAGGACGTCGTCGATGACCGCGCCGGCCATGATGGAGACGCCCTCCTCGGAGTCCATCTTCTTGCGCTCGGAGAGGATGCGCGCCGTGATGCCGACCGAGGTCGCCGTCGACATGATGCCCATGTACATCGGCGCCGCGTCCATCCAGGCCTGGCTGAGCGGCAGCTGCGCGAGGTGGCCGAACTTCGCGGCGAAGAACTTCGGCAGGAGGTAGACGGCGCAGAGGTCGCCGAAGACGAACGAGAAGATGACGCCGCCGATGCCGACCATGAGCCCGACGAACGAATACTTGATGAACATCTTCAGGTTCGTCTCCAGGCCGGAGAGGAAGAGGAGGATGATGGAGGCGAGCGTCGCGATGCCGTAGAGCGCGGGGCTTGTCGCGTCGAACATGGCGCCGCCGCCGGCCATCGTGCCGAACATCGCCTTCACGGGCGCGGCCGCCCCGTCCGCGAGGTACGCCGCCCCGTTGATCGCCCGCAGCGCGCCGCCGTTGAAGAGGCCGTACTTGAAGATGCCCTCGCCGAAGCCGATGCCGCCGAGCGCCCACGGGCCGATGATGACGCCGGCCGCGAGCTCGCCGAGGATGGAGGGCAGCTTGACGAGCGAGGCGAGCATGCCGCCGAGCTTGGCGGCGAAGATGATGATGCCGATCTGCAGCACGAGGAACATCATCTCCTCGACGCGCGGCAGGCCGAAGTTCGGGTAGGCGGGAACGGCCTCGCCGGCAAACAGGGACAGGCCGGCGAGAAGGACGGCGAACGTCAGCAGCATTCTTCTTTTCATACGCCCGCCAGTATAGCATATTATCGGCGTGTTAGGCGGTGGCCGCCGGGCGCGAGCGTCGTGCCGTCCGCCAGCGTGAACGGCCGCTCGCCGAAGTTCACCGTGGCGACGACGCCGTTCTCGAACTCCGACTCCTGCACCATGCGGTCGTCCGACAGCCAGCGGTAGTCCGCCATCGGCACGCCGAACGTCGCCTTTGCGACTGCGGTCGCGAGGCGGTGGGAGGCGGCGAGGCGCCCCCGCTGCCGCGCGAAGGACGCGCGCGTGAAGAGGTACATCGGCGGCTCGCCCGTCACGAAGTTGAAGAGGTCGCGGCGATGCCAGAGCGCGGGGAACTTGTTGTTGTAGTCGCACCAGTACCAGTAGAGGTTGACGCAGCCGTGGAAGACCATGTCGAAGAACGGCACGCGCGTCGCGGGGTCCGTCCCGCGCCGGACGGCGTCGGGCACCTCGTCGTAGATGCGCCACATGTAGCGTCCGCCGTCCACGCGGTAGTGGTTCGGCGCGCTCATCGTCCCCTCGAAGTAGCTGCAGTCGGCGACGAAGCACTCGCAGCCGTCCTCCGTGCCCGCGAGGATGCCGAACATCCGCTCGGCGTTGGCGAAGAACGCGCGGCGCGCCTCCCGCGACGCGCGGCGCGTGAGTGGATGGCGCGGGTTGTAGCACTCGCCGAGGCCGCCCCCCACCACGTCGAACAGGCGGGCGGCATGGGGCGCGCCGGCAAGCTCCGCCTTCAGGCGGGCCTCGGCGTACGGCCAGCTGCGCGCCTCGCAGAGAACGGCGCAGCCGATGCGGTCCTTCGGGTCCTTCGACCCCTTGCGGTCGACGCCCCATCCGCGCGCGACCGTGCCGTCCGCCCACAGCACGTAGTCGCCGTTCTCCCATGCGTTTGTGGGCCAGTACGGGCGCACGCAGTCGATGAGCGGCAGATTGGCGGGGTCCATAAAGTCGCGGTAGATGTCGTAGACGCCCGGCAGCGCGCCCGGCACCTGCGCGAGGGCGCGGATCTCGTCCTGCGTGATCCACGTGCCGAGGTCGCGGCGCGTGGCGGAGGCGATGAGGAACGTGTCGAAGCCGAGCGCCTTGAGGCTGCGCGCAAAGCCGGCCTTGTCGCCGTCCTCCTCCCAGTACCAGACGTTCGGCGCGCCGGCGAGCGCGCGGTAGCGCGCGGCCATTTCGGGCCGTTCGGCCATCTTCTCGGGGAACGTCTTCCAGTAGCCCTTCCGCTTCATGTCGGCGCGGTACCTCAGCGCCATGCGCATGGGCGTCGCGCGGGCGTCGAAGACGAAGCGCACGCGCCGCGCGTAGCCGAAGCGCCCGCGCTCCGCGCGCCACACCGCGTTCGGCTGGCGCAGGCCGTTGGGCCCCACGACGTACCGCACGCCGCCGTCCTCGGGCGTTTCGAGGATCGCGAGGTAGCCCGCGCCCCCGTCCGCGTAGTGGCCGAAGCAGCCCATCTCCATGTCGCGCCCGGGGTACCAGGAGATGTCGATCTTGTCCGTCCCGAGATCCGTCGCCTCGACGGGGAACGCGAAGCCGTTGCCCTGCGTGAGAAGGACGCGCTCGCCGCGCCGGGCGGCGAACGGGCGCGGGAAGTCAAGCGGCCCCGTCGCGCGCGACGGGTCGCCCGACAGCGTGACGACGAGTTCGCGCCCCTCGACCGTCCACGCGACGCGTACCCATTCGGGGAGGCGCGTGCCGGGAAGCGACGTCCACACGCGTCCCGCCTCCGCGTCCCGCACGGTGAAGGCCTGCGCCGCAGCGTCGTAGGCGACCTCGATGGGCGCTGCCGTGCCGGCCGCAGCCAGCGTGCAGAGCGCGGCGGCGGCGTTCAGGATGTTCTGCCTCATTGTCCCTCCCCTTTCCTTCACCGGATGATGACGATGGACCCCGACGGGAGGAAGCGCGCATAGAGGCCGTCCGCCTTCAGCGCCACGACGCCGATGCAGCCGTTCGGCGCGCCTGTCAGCGTCCAGCCGCGCGCGTGTCCCTTCGCCGCGCGGGCCGCGACAAGGCGCACCTCCTTCCCCAGGAGGTCCTGCAGCGCGGCCGGCCGCGCGAAGGCGACGGCGCCGCCCGCCGTGCCGATGTCGAGTGTCCCCTCCACCTGTGCGTCGTCGGACGACACGGCAATGCGCGTCGCGGCGACTTCGGGCGCCGCGAACACGCCGTCCAGAGCAAGCGTCCCCGTCACGACGACGCGCTCCCAGGGCTGCTTCAAGGTGGATCCGGCGGCGATGGCCACGTTGCCGTAGACGACCTCCCTCGGCGTGCCGCCGCGCCACTTGACGTCGAGCGCCGCCGCGATGCGCGTCCGCGCCGCTGCGTCGAGCGCGTTCGTGAAGAGCATGAATTCGCCGATGAGCTGGCCGCCGAAGATGTACGACCGCTCGGCGGCGAAGGCGTTGAGCGTGGCAGTTTCCTTTCCGAGATTCTTCTCGGGCGTGTCCGAGACGTGGACGAGGTGCAGGTCGTCGGACGGGCAGAAGGACGTCGGGTCGACGACCATGCCGTCCACGCGGAATGCCGATCCATGAAACCCCGCTGGCATCCCAAGCAGAAGGGGGGAATTCCGGTCGCCCGCCGCATCGGGCGGCGGGTTGCCACGGACGAGGGGGTAGCCGTTCCGGAAATTTCCCACGAGCGTCTGGCAGCGCGCGCCGATGCCGGACGTGCCGCCGATGACGACGCCCTTCGCGTCGCCGGAATCCTTCATGACGATGAAGAGTTCACGCGGCGTCGCGCAGTCCGCCGTCCAGACGAGCGAGCCGCCCCAGCCTTTCGTGCTGCAGACCTTGTCGGTCGAGCCGGTGACGCTCGCGAGCGACCCGAAGTTCATGAGCGCGCGCCCGCCTGCGGCGTTTGCGTCCAGCCACGGCAGGCGCGTCGTGCCCTCCGTCACCATGATCCTGTACCATTCGGGAAATGCGGCGAAGGTGCGCGCGACGGCTGCGACCGGCCCGCCGTTGACGTCCCTCCAGCGCGAGACGAAGTTCGTGCCGCCGAGGGCGTCCGCCGTGCAGGTGGCCGCGTCCGAGGCGTCGACGTGGAACCAGCTGCCCTCGCCGCGTAGCGGATCTTCGGCGTGGACGCCCGCGCGCACGACGACGGAGTCGCCCGTGAAAAACGTGTCCGCCACGAGTTCGCCGCCTTGCGCCGCGACGGGGGCCGCGCTGCGGCAGACGGACGCCACGATCTGGCCACCGTCGGGCATCCGCAGCGCGGCCCCTTCGTCGAATTCAAGGACGCCCACGCAGATGGGCGACCATTTGGCGAGGAGGTAGTTCTCCACGCGCGTCCGGTCGTCTTCGGAGAGGGCGTTCGCGAGGACGATGCACTCGCCGATGCGCTGCCCGCCGTAGGTCCGCCCGCGTTCGCAGGCGAAGGCGTTCAGCGCATACGCGCCGCGCGTCTTCGTGTCCGTCGGATTGGCGTCCAGCTTCGTGGTGTCGATGCCGTGGATGCTGACGAGATGAAGGCCGTCGGGCAGCTCGTACGCCGTCGGGTCTGCGACGGGCATGCCGTCCACGGTGAAGGACGCCCTCCCGTACGTCTGGCCGAACCCCGCCATGCCGAGGAGCAGCGGGGAGTGGCGGTCGCCCTTGGCGCCCTTGGGGGGATTCCCTCGGATCAGCGGTGCCATGTCGTTGCAGACTTCGCCGTCGGTTCCCACGAGGGGCGCATTTCGTCCCAAGGGTTCGTTCTTCCCTTCCACGACGACGCGGATCGAATCCTCCGTATCGCCTGCGACGATGAAGATTTCCGCAGGGCGCTCGCAGACGGCGCTCCACTTCAGCATGGCGCCATAGCCCGTCGGCGCCATGCTGCCGCCGGAATACGAACCGAAGTCCATCACCGGACGGCCGTTCTGCCCTTTCTCCAGCACGTAGGGGCGGGGGCGCGCGTGAGCCGGGCGGGCCGCGACGGCGCCGCCTGCGGCGTCGCGCCATTCCGAGACGAAGGTTCGCCCGTCCGAGGTTTCGGTCGTCATGGACGACGGGGCCGTCGCGTCGACGTGGAACCACGGCGCGGCGAGGCAGGCGGGCTTTGCCGGGACGCCCGTTTCAAGCGCGCCCGCCCTGACGTCCAGTTTCCCGAGGCGTCCGCAGACGGCTTCGAGGCGCAGCGTGCCGCCGCCCGTCTTGACGAGGGTCTGCCCCGAGCACGTCAGGCGGGCGAGCGTCACCGTCTCCCCTTCCGGGACGTCGAGCGTCTGGTCACCGGACAGAACGAGCGTGCGTGTCGTGCCGGCCATGAGAAGGCCGCCCAGGACAGCGACGGAGCTGCTGACTAGAATCTTCATTTCAACCTCCTCCATTCCCCATGGAAATGAACACATGCTGAATGCGTTTGCTCCTCGGCAAGTTTAGCATACGGCGCGCGGCGGAATATGAGATTCCAGGCAAGATTACAGTAGATTCCAAGCATTCTTTCTGGTATCATGCCCGCATGGACATGATTTCAAAACGCATCGTCATCGCGCTGAAATTGAGCGTGCAGTCGGGGCAGCGCCGGCTGGCCGGCATTCTGGCCGGCCTTGCGTCCTCCCAGCAGGCGTGGGACATCCGCATCAAGCGCGACGCATCTGAATTTCAGCCGTCCGATGTTGGCATCCTCCGTGAATGGAGCATTGACGGGCTCATCTTCGGCTTGCCGGGCTTCGGCCCGGCCGCCGAGGAGACGGCGGCGGAGGTCGTTCGGCTCGGCATCCCGACCGTTGTCTGCGAAGAGAATGCGTACGTCGCGCCGCGCGCGGCCCGAAGAAACCTTGTCTTTGTCGATTCGACCTGCGAGGCGTGCGCCGCCGCCGCCGCCGGGCACTTCCTCCGGCAGGGGAAGTTTCGCGGCTATGGCTTTCTGGCAGACCGGCGCCATGTCCAGCATGGCGTGCGCCTCGGCCGCGCGTTCAGGGAAAAGCTCGCCGATGCCGGACAGGGGTGCGCGGTTTTTTCGTCCCCTGCGGGGAACACGGACGACTTCCATCTCCTGCGGCGGTGGCTGGCCGCCCTTCCGCGGCCGGCGGCGGTCTTTGTCGCCTCCGACTCGCGCGGGCTGACCGTTTTGGAGGCCGCGCGCGCGGAGGCGCTGTCCGTGCCGGGGGAGCTGGCCGTCCTGGGGTTCGGCGACGACGACAATGTCTGCAACTGGTCGAAACCCTCGCTTTCCTCCGTCTTGCCCGACGATGAGGGCGTCGGTGCGAACGCCGCGCGCCAGCTGATGGCGCTGATGGAGAACCGCCCGCCGCCGCCGCCCCTGCGCCTCAAGGAGCCGACCGTGGTCATTCGGGGAACGTCCGCGACGCAGGAAACGCAGGCCGGCGTCATGGTGCAGAAGGCCCTTGCCTACATTCGGCGCCATGCAACCGACAAGATCGACCCCGGTGCCGTCGCGTCGGCGCTCGCCGTTTCGCGTCGGCTTCTGGATCTGCGCTTCCGCGAGATCCTCGACCGGACGGTGGCGTCGGAAATCCGCGAACGCCGCCTTGAAATCCTCAAGCAGCGGCTTCCGCGTTCGACGGACACCATCGAGCGCCTCGCGCTCGACTGCGGCTTCGACAACCCCGACTACGTCAAGCATCTCTTCCGCACGCGCTTCGGCTTCACCATGCGCGCGTGGCGGCTTTCGGCGGGCGTCCCTGCGGCGGGAAAGGCCTGCTTGGGGACTGCGCGGCTTGAATGACGCATAATCACTTGATGAATCAGTGTGCCCGCATCCCGCCCGGACCGCGCTTGATGATGACGGCGAGGACGGCCACGTCGGCGGGGTTGACGCCTGGAATGCGGCTGGCCTGCGCGAGGGTTTCGGGCCTGTACTTCTTCAGCTTCTCCCGGCTCTCGTAGCGGACGGAGGTGCAGGCGTCATAGTCGAGCCAAGGGGGAATGAGGATGGCTTCGTCGCGCTTGGCCCGTTCGGCGGCGATGTTCTCCTGCCGGATGTAGCCTTCGTAGCGCTTGCGGATCTGGATCTGTTCCCGCACGGGGCTGGGAACGTCTGCCGCCGCTTCGTCGTTCGTCGTCACAGGAACGACGGGGACGGGGGCTTCGTTCGCGAGGACACGCCGCAAGACCGTGGGGCGTGCTTCGATTTCGTCGATCATGTCCATGTAGCGGCGCGTCTGGACGCGGATTTCGGAGGGAAGGACGCCCACGCGGTCGGCGGCGTCCGCAAGACGGTAGCGGGCGTTGTCCTGGCGGAGGATGAGGCGGCGTTCGGCGCGGCTTGTGAACATGCGGTAGGGCTCGTCCGTCCCCTTCGTGACGAGGTCGTCGATCAGCACGCCAATGTAGGCGTCCTGGCGGCTGAAGACCAGGGGCGGTTCGCCACGGACGGAAAAGGCGGCGTTGATGCCGGCCATGACGCCCTGGGCCGCTGCCTCCTCGTAGCCGGTCGTGCCGTTGACCTGTCCGGCGAAGTAGAGGCCGCAGATGCGTTTGGACTCCAGCGTGTGCTTCAGCTCGCGGGCGTCGATGCCGTCGTATTCGATGGCGTAGGCGTAGGCAAGCAGTTCGGCGTCTTCGAGGCCGGGGATTGAATGGACGAGATCGCGCTGGACGTGACGGGGAAGGCTGTTGGAAAGGCCGTTGGGGTAGATGACCTCCCGATTGCGGTCTTCCGGCTCCAGCATGACATGGTGGCTGGAGGCGTGTGCGAAGCGGACAATCTTGTCTTCGATGGAGGGACAGTATCGAACACCTGTCCCGACGATGGAACCGCCGTAGAGTGCGCTTTCAGAAAGGTGGGAGCGGATGATTTCGTGCGACGCCTCGGTTGTATGGCTTTGCCAGCATGGAAGGCGGACGGAATTGATCTCCCAGGGGGCGTGGATGTGCTGTTTCCACGTGGAAACAGGGGGAGGGTTAAGTGCCGCGAGGTCTTTTCCAGAAGTGCTGGTTTCATGTTTCCGCGTGGAAACGGAGAGGGAGTTAAGTGCCGCAGGGGCTTTCTGGGTGCCGACTTTGTGTTTCCATGTGGAAACAGGAGGCGGCGCGGGGGTGTTTCCGCAGTCTTTCGGGCATGTCTGGATATCATTTTCGCAGACGATTGGTTGTTTCCACGTGGAAACGTCCCTGTCGCCGGAGGGCGGCAGGAGAAAGCGCGTCCGAAGCGAAAAGAAACAGGGATGGAGGTCGCCAGGTTGTGGAACGGTTCGTGAAAAATCGACGGTAGACGCCTTGATCCGGGGCGGCGTCCCGGTCTTGAGGCGGATAAGCCTGAAGCCGAGATGTTCAAGGGATGTGCTGAGGAGATCGACGGCGGGGCGGCCATCGCCACCTGAGGGCGCGGCTTCCTTCCCGATGAAAATCCGCCCGTGCAGGGCCGTCCCAGTTGTCAGGATAATCTTTTTCCCGCGAATGAAGCCATTTCCCTCAGTCTGGACGCCTGTCACATGTGTGCGAGCTGCGTTGGCGACAACCCCGACGACGGCATCTTCTAGGATTGTGAGGTTGGCATACCCGCCCAAGACCGCTTGCATCCGCGCGGCGTACTCCGCCTTGTCGCACTGGGCGCGCGTGGCCTGCACGGCGGGGCCGCGGCTTGTGTTGAGGGTCTTCTCCTGGAGGGCGGTAAGGTCGGCGTTGAATCCCATTTCGCCGCCGAGCGCGTCAAGCTCGAAGACAAGGTTACTTTTCGCGAGCCCGCCGATGGAAGGATTGCAGGGCATGCGGGCGATGGCGTTCTTGAGTCCCGTCACGAGAAGCGTCTGAACGCCCATGCGGGCGGCGATGAGGGCTGCTTCTGCTCCGGCGTGCCCGCCGCCCACGACGATGATATCAGGTTGAAGGTCCATGTGGGTAGTATACCAAACCAATTCCCCCTATGTGATGGTTCCCGACGTGAGAAGGGCGCGTTTGCTTCCGGCGGACGCGCGCGGCTTTTCGGTGGTCTCATGCGCCATGCTTTTTTTCAACGCAAGGTTGCAAAGGAATCTGGACGCAAAGGACACCAAAGGAACCTTTGCGCTCCTTGCGTTAAGTTCTTTGCGTTAAAACTTATGACTGCACGATCTCGGTTCGTCCAGGAATTGATCGGGAAGGGGCGCGCTCCCTCCCGCGCACGATTGGGGATGGGACGGACGCGCAACATTGTGGCGTCTCATTGCGCCCTGCCTTCTCCGCGAGGTCGTGAACGGGAACATCTTCTATGACGAAGCACTGTCCTCCGTTGAAGGCATTAGGGAGATTTCCGACTCCGCGACCCGCAAACCAAATGCGGAGCAAGAGCCAAAATCTCCCTATGCACCGCATAGCATGGCAGAGTTCTTCGCCGGAATCAACTCCGTCCCGGTATCGAAGATCGTGGATGAGAACGGTGAGTCGGTGGTTTATCACGGGACAAAGACAAGCTTAACGCAACGAACGCAAAGATTTTTGATGCAACGTTCGCAAAGGATCTGGATACAAAGAGCGCAAAGAGCCTTTGCGTCCGTTGCGCGGAAGACGTTGCGTTGTTCAATCACAACAGGGTGGCAAAACGAAACGGAAGGAAGGTGGCGCATCGATGGCGCAATCATGTTTATCGACAATCGTTTCAAAGTTAAGAACATATACGTTATGCGACATTTTAAAACAGGACAATATGCATCTTCCCCTTTATTTACTAGGGTTTGGCGGAATTTCATTGGAATTCAAGAAGAAGATGTCGAAAAATGCGGATCTGTTATCTACTGGTTATCGACAGGATGGCTCAGGGAGGCTGATCATCTCACAAAACAAAAGAATCTCCCTCTTCCGTCGCCTCATCTCTAGAAATCACATGCAGCGTTCCGGTGTGAAAGCGCGCGGTGTCGTACGGGAGGGTTGCGCGTGTCGCGGCCAGCCCCCTGGCGTGGGGCGTCCTCCCAGACCGCCACGTTGGCCCTGACGCACAAAGGCCCCGATGGTGGTAGGGGCGCGTGTCCCGCGCGCCCGCCCGGCCTTACGCATCTGGTCCGACTGCCGGACGTCCCGCGCCGGGTCCCCTCCTCCCCCATGCCTGAGATTTCAGTGCGTAATAAAATCTCATCCATCCACAGAACCGTCATCTGCGAGAACGTCATCGCCACGGCAATCAAATATGGTGGGCGCAAAGGACGTAAAGGCCGTAAAGATTCTCTGCGTTCTTTGCGTCGCCTCTGCGTTCTTTGCGTTAAAACATCCCGTACCCCTTCTTTCAACGCAAAGTTCGCAAAGAATTCTGACGCAAAGTTCGCAAAGCCGTTGCGGTCATTGCGCTCGTTGTGGCAAAAAATGCCATGTTCCGGTGCCGAATCGACCGATTGAGGAATTGGCCGTGTAGAGGTGTACGTGTAGACGGGGCGCGGTCGCAACACGTTGCGCCCCTCCCGCGTAGTCGTTCCGACGTGAAAGCGCGCGGCGTCGCACGGGAGGGCCGCGCGTGTCGCGGCCGGACCCCTGGCGCGGGGCGTCCTCCCAGACCGCCACGTTGGCCCTGACGCACAAAGGCCCCGATGTTGGTAGGGGCGCGCGTCCCGCGCGCCCGCCCGGCCTCACGCATCTGGTCTGACAGCCGGACGTCCCGCGCCGGGCCCCCTCCTCCCACATGCCTGAGATTTCAGTGCGTAATAAAATCTCATCCATGGACAGAACCGTCATCTGCGAGAACGTCATCGCCACGGCAATCAAATATGGTGGGCGCAAAGGACGCAAAGGCCGTAAAGATTCTCTGCGTTCTTTGCGTTGCCTCTGCGTTCTTTGCGTTAAAACATCCCGTACCCCTTTTTTCAACGCAAAGTTCGCAAAGAATTCTGACGCAAAGTTCGCAAGGCCGTTGCGGTCTTTGCGCTCGTTGTGGCGAAAAATGCCATGTTCCGGTGCCGAATCGACCGATTGAGGAATTGGCCGTGTAGAGGTGTACGTGTAGACGGGGCGCGGTCGCAACACGTCGCGGCCGGACCCCTGGCGCGGGGCGTCCTCCCAGACCGCCACGTTGGCCCTGACGCACAAAGGCCCCGATGTTGGTAGGGGCGCGCGTCCCGCGCGCCCGCCCGGCCTCACGCATCTGGTCTGACAGCCGGACGTCCCGCGCCGGGCCCCCTCCTCCCACATGCCTGAGATTTCAGTGCGTAATAAAATCTCATCCATGGACAGAACCGTCATCTGCGAGAACGTCATCGCCACGGCAATCAAATATGGTGGGCGCAAAGGACGCAAAGGCCGTAAAGATTCTCTGCGTTCTTTGCGTTGCCTCTGCGTTCTTTGCGTTAAAACATCCCGTACCCCTTTTTTCAACGCAAAGTTCGCAAAGAATTCTGACGCAAAGTTCGCAAGGCCGTTGCGGTCTTTGCGCTCGTTGTGGCGAAAAATGCCATGTTCCGGTGCCGAATCGACCGATTGAGGAATTGGCCGTGTAGAGGTGTACGTGTAGACGGGGCGCG
>CAKUCX010000061.1 GCA_934643865.1 uncultured Kiritimatiellota bacterium | reverse complement strand
TTTCTGCCAGGAGGCGGGCAACCCGCGCACGACGGCGCTGTTCGCCGCCGCGCGCGCCCTCGCCGACGCCCTGCGCGCGCCGGACGCCGCCGGCCCCGACTTCGCGACGGCCGTCGGCCGGACGCTTCTGGACGCGACGCGCCTGCCGACGGCGGCCTTCGCCCTCTCGCCGAAGCGGAGCCTCCTGATAGGCCCTGCCAATGCCACCGTCTCCCGGCTGATGCAGGAGGTGCGCAGCCTTCCCGTCCTGCAGGACGACGCGGCCTTCGCCGCAAGCGTGCGCGCGCACGTCGCCGACGGCCTGCGGGATGTCTACGCAAACGAACGCGCGAAGATGGGCGGACAGCCGAACGGCCTGACGCCGGTCTTCGACAAGGACATCGTGCGCGGCCTCGACGTCACCCTCCCGAACGGGGTGCGTCTCACGCACGACGTCGCGGCGGCCAAGGACCAGATCGCGCGCTATGTCGCGCACGACGACGCGGCGACGTTCGCGAACCTCCCCCGCGATCTCAAGGCCCGCGCCGAGCGGATCGTCGCGCTCTGCAGCCAGGAGACGGAGAAGGTCGCCCTCCATTGGGAGATCGGCATGTTCCCGAACGAAGAGGGCTTCGACCGCTTCACGCTGGCCCAGGCGAACGGCGGCACGCGCACGTTCACCCTCTCGGAAGAAGCCGACGGTTCGCTCGGCTTCGCCTACGAGGCCGAAGTTCCGCTGCCGGCCATCCTCGACGGCGAGGGCCGGCGGCAGACGCTCGGCCCGGGCTCGTCCCAGCGCCTCCACCTCGCGTTCACCGTCGCCCCGGACGGCGCGCTCGCCGTCCAGTCGTTCGCCACGGGCGTCACCGCCTTCCCCGACGCGACGAAGCACGACTATGACATGCGGGACTTCTCGCGCCTGCCGGAGAGGCTGGGCCTGACGACGGCCGAGACGGGACGCCTTGTGCGGATGAAGGAGCTTGAGACGGCGCGCGGCACGGATCTGGAGGCCTTCAACGACCACATGAAGATGGGGGAAAGCAGCCTGCGCCGCCTCTTCAACTACCCCGCCTTCCTGCGCGATCAGGAGACCTACGGACAGGCCATGGCGCTGCTCGCGCGTTTCGACGCGGCCTACGCGAAGCTGACGGCGGGCGACGCGAGGACGTTCCCGCCGGCGTCGAGATGGTTCCTGGAGCGGCTCGTCTTCGACGACCTCTCCCTCAAGCTGGAGGCGGGCGGGAAGCTGCCGAAGCCGAACGCCTTTGCGCGCACGCTCGCGGCGTCGCATCCACTCGTCGCGTTCATGGGCCTGGCGCGCCAGTCCGCGTCCGTCGGCTGCACGGTTCTCGCGATGCCGGCGAAGTACCGCGAGAGCGTCGTGCGCGCGCTCGCCCTCCTGGAGGGCGCGCACAGCCCCAGTGTCGTCAATCGCCTCATCGGCAGGCGCGACGACCTTCTTGCGCTCGCCGCGCGCGGGAAGCTGACGCGCGACAACGTCCTCAAGACCGGATGGGGCAATCCGGTCCCGCAGGACATCCGCAGCGCCCTCGCCGTCAAGGACGCCCGGCAACGGACGCGGGCGTTGCACACGGCCCTCGACTTCGGCGATTCCAGTCGCCTGGCGGCAATCGGCGTGACGAACCTGTCGCCCAGCTTCGCGGCGTGCATCGAGATGGTCTGGAAGTATGGCGTCGATGCGCAGACGGCCCTCGACATCGTGGAGGGGCGCGTACCCGAACCGGCCCGGGCGCTCAACCCGTTCGAGCCGATGTCGGTCACCAGCATCCAGTCGGCGCAGGATCCGGCAAAGGCGGAGGAACAGCTCGCGAAGGACATCCACCGCATGCGGGACGGCTTCACCGACGTGGCGACGAACGAACGCCGGCTCGTCGACGCGCCCTCCACGTTCTCGTTCCTCCTGCCCGACGGCACGACGCTTGACCTCGACAGCTCGGCGAACGGCCTGGAGGCGGCGGACGCCCAGAAGCGGGACGGCGGACATCCCTATTCGGTGTCGCAGCAGATCCGGGATGCGGCCACGTGGCTCTGCGGCGAGGCGCATCCGATGCAGATCGCGAACGTCATCCTCGGCCTCGCGCAGGGGTGCGTCGCGCCGCTTCGGACGCAGGCGGCCGCCCACGGGGTCCGGGCGACGGAGCATTCGCAGGCGGCCTTCCGCGTGGAGGCGGTACGCGACGCGCACGGCCAGCCCACGGGCGACGTCGCCGTCCACGTCACGAACCTGCCGGGCTGCCCGCTCGTCTTCGACTGGACGGTCACCGTCCACCCGGACGGCTCGCAGGACCTCAGCCCCGTCACGATGCACCGCGCCGCCGACGCATAGCATCTGGACGGAAGGGGCGCGGCGGCCTGGTTGCGACGGGAGGGTCGCGCTTCCGCGCGGCCTGTTGGCCCGGCGCGCAGCGGATATGATATACTCTGCGGCCATGAAGAACACATTTGGATACGTGATGGGCGCGCTGGCCCTGTGCGCGGCGTGCGCGGCGGCGGGTGCGGACCTGGAGGTCGCGTTCGAGCGGACGGACGGGACGCGCGAGGTGCGGCGCGTCGCGCTGGAGGCGGCGGACGGGCGCGAGACGCTGCGGATCGCGCGCGCGTCGCTGCCGCAGAACCTGCGGCGCGTGAAGATCGTGCGCGCGCGGGTGCCGGCGGGGTCGCCCGGCTACTGGGTCAATTCGGACGGCGAACTCGGCACCTTCAAGGCGCGGGAGCGGGACGGCGCGCGGCGGAGCGGGCGTCCGCACATGCCGTTCTTCGGCGCGGTGCTGCCCGAGGGGGCGTTCGTCGCGATCGTGACGGGCATGCCCTACAACTACTCCTTCACGGTGGAGCTGAAGAAGGGCGTCTACGAGCTCTCGATGGCGTACGACTTCCACATGGAGGACGTGTACGAGGACCTGGCGGTGTCCTTCGTCCCGCTCGCGGGAGCGGAGGCGGACTACGCGGGCATGGCGCGCGCCTACCGCGCCTACCAGCTGAAGCGCGGGGCGGTGAAGCCGCTCCGGGAGCGCGCGAAGGCGCAGCCGATCCTCGACTACGCGGCGCGGTGGCCGGAGGTGCGCGTGCGGCATGCGTGGAAGCCGGTGCCGAGCCCCGTCCCCGACCAGACCGTGAAGGACGAGCCGCCGGTGAAGCCCGTCATCACGTTCGAGCGCTTCAAGGAAATCGCCGATGCGTTCAAGCGCCAGGGCATCGGCGGCGCGGAGTTCTGCCTCGTCGGCTGGAACGTGGGCGGGCACGACGGCCGCTGGCCGCAGGTGTTCCCCGTCGAGCCGAGCCTCGGCGGCGAGGCGAAGCTGAGGGAGGCGATCGCGCACGCGCAGGGGCTCGGCTACGAGGTCGTCGCGCACGGCAACCACCGCGACGCCTACCTGATCGCCGACAGCTGGGATGCGGAGTACATCCGCGAAAAGAACGCGGACGGCACGCTGCGCCGGGGCAGGACGACGTGGGGCGGCGGGCGCATGTACACGATCTGCCCGCAGCGCGCCTACGAGCGCTTCGCCCTCCAGCAGATGCCGATGGTGCGCGCGCTCGGCTTCCGGGGCCTCCACTACCTCGACGTCTACAGCTGCGTGGGGGCGGAGCGGTGCGACGACCCGCGCCATCCGCTCAACGAGCGGCAGAGCGCGGCGTGGGTGGGGCACATCCTGCAGCTTGGGCGCGACACGTTCGGCGGCATCGCGAGCGAGGGCTCCTACGACCAGAACGCGGGCCAGCTCGACTACGTCCTCTACGTCTCGTTCGCACGGCCGTTCGACGCGGCGACGTACAAGGGGCTCGTGGACCGGCTCGTGCCGATGTTCCAGCTCGTCTACAACGGCATCATCCTCTCGAACCCGTACACGACGACGGTCAACGCGCCGCTCAAGGGGCGGGCGAGCGAACTGAAGACCATCGAGTTCGGCGGGCGCCCGAGTTTCTACTTCCACGCGAACTTCCTGACGCCGGGGAAGGGGAAGAACTGGATGGGTGACGTCGACCTCACGTGCGCGACGGACGACGAACTCGTGCGGTCGGTCGCGGCGATCAAGCGCGGCGTCGACGCCTACCAGAAGGTATGGCGCCTCCAGTACGAGTACATGGAGGGGCACGACGAGCTCGCGCCGGGCGTCTTCCGCACGCGCTACGCGGACGGGACGCGCGTCTACGTGAACTACAACGACGCGCCGGCCGAGGTCGAGCGCGTCGCGGTCCCCGCCCGCGACTGGACGGTGCGCGGCCCCCTTTCAAACGGAGACACGGCCCTATGAAACTTGGACTGGACCTTGACCGCCCGCTCGTCGTCTTCGACATCGAGTCGACGGGCGTGAACGCGCGGCAGGACCGCATCATCGAGCTTGCGGCGATCCGCGTGGAGCCGGACGGCACGGAGACGGAGAAGTGCTGGCTCCTCAATCCCGGCATGCCGATCCCGCCGGAGACGACGGCGATCCACGGCATCACGGACGACATCGTGAAGAACTGCCCGACCTTCGCGGACGCGGCGGCCGAGATCGAGGCGTTCTTCCGGGGGTGCGACCTCTCGGGGTTCAACGCGGACCGCTTCGACATCCCCTGCCTGGAGGAGGAGTTCGCGCGCACGGGGCGGAACTTCGGCGCCGGCGACCGCCGCCACGTAGACGTGCAGCGCATCTACCACAAGAAGGAGCCGCGCGACCTGACGGCGGCGGTGAAGTTCTACTGCGGGCGCGACCATGCGGGGGCGCACGGGGCGGAGGCCGACGCGCGCGCGACGCTCGACGTCCTCAAGGCGCAGCTCGCGAAGTACCCCGACCTGCCGAAGACGGCGTCGGAGATGGATGAGTACCTCGTGCCGCGCGACCCGCTCAACGCAGACCGCCGGGGGCTGCTGCGCTGGGTCAACGGCGAACTGTGCGTCAACTTCGGCCAGAAGAGGGGCGCGCGCCTCCGCGACCTCTTCGTCCACGAGAAGAACTGGCTGCGGTGGTTCGTGAAGGGGAACTTCGAGACGGACGCGCGGATGATCGTGAGCGACCTCCTTGAGAAGGGCGTCTTGCCCACGGCGCCGAAAATGTGATATACTGTTCTTCCTTGCGCCCAAAGACGGGGCAGGCGCGGCAGAAAACCGCGAACATCAACAAACCAAGCAAAAAGTTCACTTACATGGCTATTCGTAAACCCACGATGCCTGCGGAGAAGTCGCCGACGTTCGCCGCGTTCCTCAAGGAGCAGGCGTCGGAGCAGGACGTGCAGTTCAAGCCCGGTTCCATCATCGAGGGGACCGTTTCCGCAGTCAAGGGCGACGACGTGTTCGTCGACATCGGCTACAAGAGCGAGGGGCAGGTCTCCCTCGACGAATTCGCGGACAAGGAGGCGGTCAAGCCCGGCCTCACGTTCCAGGTGATGCTCCGCGACCTCGAAAACGACAAGACCGGCATGGTCGTCCTCTCCAAGAAGGCGGCCGACGACCAGATCCGCTGGGAGAAGGTGCTCGCGCAGTACACGGAAGGCTGCGTCGTCAACGGCAAGATCGAAAGCCAGGTGCGCGGCGGCCTGCTCGTCGACATCGACGGCGTCGAGGCGTTCCTGCCCGGCAGCCAGGTCGACGTCACGCCCGTGCGCGACCTCACGCCCTTCATCGGCCAGTCGTTCGACTTCAAGGTCATCAAGATCTCCAACGAGCGCAGGAACATCATCATTTCCCGCCGCGAGCTCATCGAGGGCACGATGGCCGAGAAGAGGGCCGCGCTGCTCGCGTCCCTCCAGAAGGGCGAGATCCGCAAGGGCCGCGTGAAGAACATCACGGACTTCGGCGCGTTCATCGACCTCGACGGCATCGACGGCCTCCTCCACATCACGGACATGAGCTGGGGCCGCATCAAGCACCCGAGCGAGATGCTCAAGGTCGGCCAGGAGCTCGACGTCATGGTCCTCGACGTGGACCGCGAGAAGGAGCGCATCTCGCTCGGCCTCAAGCAGACGACGGAGAACCCGTGGACGACGATCTCCGAGCAGTTCCCGGTCGGCAGCCGCGTGCAGGGCAAGGTCGTCAACCTCGCCGCCTACGGCGCGTTCGTCGAGATCGCCCCCGGCATCGAGGGCCTCGTCCACATCAGCGAGTTCAGCTGGACGAAGCGCGTCGCGCGCGCGAGCGACATGCTCAACGTCGGCGACGAGATCATGGTCCAGGTCCTCTCGGTCGACCCCGAGAGCCAGAAGATCGCCCTCGGCATCCGCCAGACGCAGGAGAACCCGTGGGACAGCGTGATGGACCGCTACCCGGTGGGCAGCCGCGTGAAGGGCAAGGTCCGCAACTTCACGCCGTACGGCGCGTTCGTCGAGCTTGAAGACGGCATCGACGGCATGATCCACGTCACAGACATCTCCTGGACGCGCCGTCCGGCGCATCCGTCGGAGTGCCTGCAGAAGGGCCAGGAGGTCGAGGCGATCGTCCTCGACGTCAACGCGAAGGAGCAGCGCATCTCGCTCGGCTTCAAGCAGGCCCAGCCCGACCCGTGGGCGGACATCGCCTCGAAGTACGCGGTCGGCTCGATCGTCAAGGGCAAGGTCTCGAAGGTCGCCTCCTTCGGCGCGTTCGTCGAGCTTGAGGAGGGCGTGGACGGCCTCGTCCACATCTCCCAGATCAGCGACCAGCGCATCGAGAAGGTCAAGGACGCCCTCCAGATCGGCCAGGAGGTCGAGGCCCGCGTGGTCAAGATCGACCGCGGCGAGCGCCGCATCGGCCTGTCGATCAAGGCGGTCAACATGACCGACGAGCAGGTCCGCGAGCTTGAGGCCGAGGCGGCGGGTTCGTCGTCTGTCGAGTCCGCCAGCTCCGCGCCTGCGGGCGGCCCGGCGCTCGGGTCCCTCGGCGCGGCGTTCGACGATGCGTTCGGCAATGTCGAGTGGCAGCCCGGCGAGGCCGAGGACAAGTAACGACGTAAGGAAAGGATACTCATCATGTCCAGAGTCTGCGAAATCTGCGGCAAGGGGCCGTCGGCGGGCCGTTCGATCGTCCGCAAGGGCTCCCCGAAGTACAAGGGCGGCATCGGTCTGCACACGACCGGCATCTCGAAGCGCCGCTTCCTCCCGAACCTCCAGACGGTGCGCGTGACCGACGGCAAGGGCAACACCTGCCGGAAGCGGATCTGCATGCGCTGCCTGAAGGCGGGCAAGGTGACGAAGGCCTAAAAGAGGCGTTCGTTCTCAGCGGCACGGGGCCGGGACGCACGTCCCGGCCCCGTGCCTGTTCTCAAGCCGCCCGCGCGCGGCGCGAGAATATGCTATACTTCCCCGCATGAACGCGGAACGGCTGGATGCGGCGGACGGCGCGGAGATCCTGCTTGCGGAAGACGACGCGGCCCTCCGCGAAGGGCTCGCGCTCCTCCTTGAAGGCGAGGGCTACGCCGTGCGCGCCGCGCCGGACGGCGAGGCGGCGCTTGCGCTCTTCCATGCGCGCCGCCCGGACCTTGTCCTCCTCGACGTGACGATGCCGAAGCGCAGCGGCACGGCCGTCTGCGCGGCCATCCGCGCGCGCGACGACGCGGTGCCGATCCTCTTTCTGACGGCGCGGGACGGCGAGGCGGACGAACTGCGCGGCCTCGCGCTCGGCGCCGACGACTACCTCCCCAAGACGACGACCCGGCCCATTCTGCTGGCGCGCCTCGCCGCGCTCCTGAAGCGGGCGCGGCGGACGGCGGACGGCGCGCCCGCCCGCTTCGCGTTTGCGGGCGGCATGGTCGATGCGGCGTGCCTGCGCCTGACGCGGCCGACGGGCGATACCGTGGACATGACGCTCCGGGAAGTCGAGATGCTGCGCCATTTCCACGCCCACCCCGGAGAAGTCTTTTCGCGCGACGCCCTCCTGACGCGCTTCTGGGGGCTTGACTACAAGGGGAACGAGTCCGCGCTCGGCGCGGCCGTCGCGCGCCTCCGCGAGAAGCTGGGCCCTGCGGGCGCCCGCATCGAGGCCGTCTACGGGCGCGGCTACCGCTACCGCCCGGCCTAGCCGCCGTTCAGGAGGGCAAGCAGGGCGCGGCGCACATCGGGCGGCTCCTCAAGGTGGTAGGCGAGGAAGACGCCGAGGAAGCGCGCGGCGTCCGCGAGCGCCTCCGCAGACGTCGTGGCCGCGTCGGGACGGCGAAGCGCGGCGACGGTGCGGGGCGAGAGGCGCAGCGTGCGCGCCCCCTCGCCGCAGCGGCCGCGGTCGATGGCGAACGGCGTCCAGGCGGCGTTGGCATCCATTCCCGAAAAGTCCGGCGCAAGCCCCGCGAGGCGGAGGACGGCCATTTCGAGGGCGACGAGCGGACGGAGGAGGTGGCCGGGAGAAGGGGCGAGGGCGTCGAGGAAGGCGTCGAGGAAGGCGAACCAGTCGGCGGCGGCGCCCGAGGGGGGCGCGAGCGTGCGAACGAGATGGGCGGCGTAGCCCGCAAGCGACGTCTCGCGCCAGCGGCCGCGCAGGCCCTCGCGCAGGTTCGTCGGCGTCACCTCCCGGAGGGCGTGGAGGCCGCCTGCCGCGCGCGCGTAGTAGAGGAGATCGCACAAGTAGAACAGGTCGTATTGGCCGAGAAAGGCGCTCTTCGGGCGCACGGCGCCCTTGACGAGCGTTGGGACGACGCCGTGGTCGGGCGTGAGCCAGACGACGACATGGCTTGTGCGCGACCACGGATGGAGGGCGAGGACAAGCCCTTTTGTCTTGATGATTTCTCCCGCCACGTCCAGCCTACGGCATTCGTTTCCAGTGGTGCAATTTCCGCGCCGGGAAGCCTCTAATGCACGACAAGCATGAAGTTCCGGCCTTCGCCGAGGACGCAGACCCGGACGGCGCGGAAGCCGAGCGGGGCCTCCCGCCCCGACTTGTATGCCTTGGCGCAGTGGATGCGCGCCTCCACGCGCGCGCCGGCCGGCGCGTGCAGGTCGGCCGCCCCCGTCACGCAGCGCACGGTGCCGATGAGGTCGGGCTGGACATCCGCCGTCGTGTAGGTTGACGCGAAGCGGCCGCAGTCCGTCCAGTCGCCGGCCGTCCCGTCCGGGGCGCGGACGCGCCACTGGAGGGCGAGCGCCTTCTCAAGGCTGTTGGCGGCGTTCAGCTGCGCGAAGACGCCCTCGATCTCGACCCGTTGCGCGGCGAACGCCCCCGTGGCGACGGAGAGGCGCATCTCGGCCTCGCGGACGACGCCCTGGCTTGGGGGCGAACCGGGCACGAGGACGATCCAGTCCGCCTCCAAGGCGTTCGTGCAGACGTAGATGCCGGCGTTGAGCTGCTTCGTCGCGTCGCGGCAGGGGAGCGCCTCCACCTCTTCGCCGTCGAGCAGGAAGCGGAACGGCGAGTCCAGCACGGCCAGCTGATTCGACGACGCGGGGAGGGCGGGGTCGAACGCGGCCGTCGCCGTGCCGCCGTGCAGGGCCACCTCGCGCTCCCGCCACGGCCCCAGCGCGGCCGGGTCGAGGGCGAGGGGGCTTGTCCACGCGCTGGCCCGCCCGTCCGGGCCTTGCGCCGAGAGGGCGAGGAGGCGCACGCCGCCGCCGTCCGCCGCCGGCAGGTCATACGTCGTGCGCGCGCCCAGATCGACGGCGAGCAGCTCGTTCGTGGAGACGGCGACGGGCGCATAGCCGCGCACGAACGCGACGTCCGAGAGGAGGAGGCGCCGGTCGCTCCCGCCCGTCGGCGAGGAGAGGACGAGCGCGTCGTCTGCGGCGAGGGGGACGTCGAGCGGGAAGGCGCATTCCGAGAAGACGTCGTCCGCCGCAGCCGCGCCCGTCCAGTTGGTCGCGCCCGACGGCGCGACGAGCGCGGCGCGCAGCCCCGCGCCGGAAGACGGCGTGCGGCGGCGTGCGCGCGCGACGAGCGTCAGGCCGTCGCCGGAAAGGCCGAGGGCGCGCGTCGCGAGCGTCCCGGTGCCGTCGGTCTTCCCGACCTGGACGGCGCCGGCCTCCGGGGCGAGATAGACGGCCGAACACGCCTCCCACGCCCATGCGTCCGCGCCGAGGTCCGTGTAGCGGTTCCACTTGTCCGCCGTGTCGAGCTTGACGGTGCTGTTGGTGGCCGGGGCGGCGGCGAACGTTTCGCGCCAGAGGATGTCCGTTGCCTCCGCTTCCGCGAGCCCGCCCGAGACGGAGCAGGACCAGACGCGCAGGCGGACGTTCGTCGCGCCGGCGGGCATCGACCAGCCCAGGCGGACCGAGCCGTCGGGGAGCCGCCCGGCCCGGACGCCGGATGGCGGGGCGAGGGACCCGTCCGGCGTCTCGCCCGCGCCGCCGGACGGCAGCGCGACGCCATACGGCGCGGACCACTCCGACGCCGCGCCCGCATGGATGGTTTGCACCTCCAACCAGAGGTTCGTGCCGCCGGCGGGCACGAGCAGCTCGACCGCGTGCCCCGTCAGCGGGACGGCCTGCGAGCAGGCGTTGGTCAGGACGCACGCGGGCACATACGTGTCCGGCGCGCAGAGCGCGAGGTCGTAGACGAACGTCTGCTCGGCGGCGTAGTTCGTCGAGGAGTGGAGGACGAGGCGGTCTTCCGGGGCGAGGGCCGGGAGCGGCACGGCGCATTCCTGCGGCGTCTTCGTGAGGGCGACGTCGGCGACGTGCGACGTCACGCCGCCGGAGACGACGGCAAGCGGCATGACGCCCGTCGCCGTTTCGCGCACGGACGCCGCGACGGCGAGTGTCGTGCCCGCCGCATACGCCCGCGCGAGGGGCGGCGTCGTCAAGACGCCCGAGGCGTGCTTGTCCCAGCCGAGGAGCAGCGCGCCCGCGACGGGCGTCTGGCGGACGTTGACGCCCTCCCAGCCCGCGAAGCCCAGCGCCTCCAGCGCCGCCGCGTCGAGCTTCCGGGTCGTCTTGGCGGCGGGCACGTCGGCGAACGGCGCGCGCCACAGGGCGCGGGAGGCGGGAATGCCGCCCGCGCGCACGGTCGTAAACGTCCGCCAGGCGCAGTCCGTCACGCCGTCCGGCATGTCCCAGCTCACGCACACGCGGCGCGCGGCGGCGTCGCGCGTCTCCGTGCGGAAGTTGGCCGGCGGCTCCGGCGCGGCGAAGACGCATCCCGCCGTCAAGGCGGCAAGGCCCGCCGCCGCCATCGTCATCGTTCCCATCATCCGCCCCCCCTTTCGACAATCGCCGGCAGACCCGCCCGCTACTTCTTCTTCTGCGCGGCGGCGCGGGCCTCGGCAATCTCCTTGAGCGTGTCCTTCACCTCGGCCGATTCGGGAATGATCTCCAGCGCCTGCTTCGCGTGCCGCTCGGCCTCGTCGAAGCGCTTCGTGTAGAGGCAGATCATGGCGAGGTTGTTCCACACGGCCGGCTCCTTCGGCTTCTTCACGAGGCAGCGGCGCAGGTACTCCTCCGCGCGCGCCCACTGCTTCTGCGTGTAGTAGCTCATGCCCACGCCGAAGTTCGCGTTCGGGTCGTCGGGGTCCGCCGCAAGGATCACCTCGCCATAGCGGCGCGCAAGCACGAAGTCGGCGCGCGCGAGCGCAAGCTGCAGGCCCTCGCGGGGCGTGACCTGCTTGAGCGTCGTCGCCTTCGCCCGCTCCAGGCCGACGAGAATCGCCTTGAGCGATTCGTTCGAGCGGTCCAGCTCGTCGGAAAGCTTGACGTTCTTCAGCGCCAGGGACGTGTCGCCCGCGCGGTCCGCGCGCTCGGCGCGCATCCGCGCGAGGCGGGAGATGCGCCACTGCACGAAAAGGAAGAGATCGCGGAGCGTGCGCCCGGCGGCCTTCTCGGGGCCGCCCACGACGTAGAGGGCGAGAATGCGGTCCGCCAGCGCGGTCGCGCGCGCAATGCCCGCCGCGCAGTCCGCCGCGTCCATGCCGTCCGGGCGCGCGAGGACGCCCGAACAGAGGGGCAGCTCCTTGCCGTCGCGCTTCCAGACCTCGAAGCCGAGCTGGACGGCCATCTCGCGCAGGCGCGCGGGCTTGTCGCGCACCCAGCTGCGGAGCGCCATCGGCGCGCCCGCCGCGAGGGACATCGCGTCCTCCGCGTCCGACACGCCGCGCGCACGCAGGTACTGCTGGTACGGCGCGTTGTCGGCCATCAGCGAAAGCGCCTTGAGCGTCTTCCCGCGCGCGGCCGCCGCAAGCTCGTAGCGCGCGTCGAACGAGCCGTCCGTGAAGATCCACCTTGCCGGCCCGCACTCCTCCACGACCTCCTGCACGTAGTCCTCCACGATCGCGAGCATCTGGCGCGTGCGCGTGAGCATCCGCCCCGGCACGACGCCCGCGACGAGCAGCGCGGCGGCGACGAAGAAGACGGCGAGCCCGCCGCGCTTCACGGTCGCGGGCGCGGACGACGCCTCGCCCCCTTCTTCGTCACGCAGCGCGGCAAACCGCTGGGCCGCAAGGCGGCGGTGGTTGCGGCAGCAGGCGTCGACGCCGAGAACCGTCAGGGCGAACGCGACCGTCAACGCCGCGCAGAGCATCAGCATCTGAAGGAGATAGGGCGAATGGACGGCCACCGCGTCCGTCCACGACCAGAACCAGAGCGGCGGCAGCATCGCCACCTGCGCGAACGCAAGCGCGCCCGTGCAGAAGAAGACGGCGCCCACATGGTACGGCATGAACGACTCCTCGTCTACCGCGCGCGGCAGCATGACGGCCGCCACCACGCAGGGGAGCGCGCACACGCCGAGGCCCAGCACCCAGCCGAGCGCGTTCGCCGCGCCCGTGGCCTGGTGCCACCAGCAGAGGAGGTACAGGAGCGGCATGTCGCCCCCGGCCTTGCCCGACGCCGCCAGCCCCTCCATGCCGACGAAGGAGACGCAGTTGAGGGCGATGCCCGCAAGCAGGCCGAGGGCCCAGACGAGCGTAAGCGTCCACTTGGCGGACGGCCCCGCCACGGGGTCGAGAAGCGGCATGTTCGCGCAGAGCGCGCCATGGCGCAGGGCGAGCAGGTAGACGCCCCAGCATCCCGCGAGAAGCCCGAAGCCGAGCGGCGTCTCGGCCGCCAGAAGGCCGACAAGGAACATGGACGCAAACGCTGCGAGAAGCCGTCCCGACAAGATGAACGAGGCAAAGGACAGCAGCTGCACGAGGGAGAGAAGCGTCAGCAGCCCCGCCGGCGTGAAGACCTGTCCCGCCCGCCAGACGGGGTCTGAACAGATGAAGCAAAACGCCCCCACGAACGCCGCGAGGCGCTGGACGACCAGGCGCCGCACGGCATAGCGGAGACGGCCCCGCACGAGCAGCGCGAGAAACGCGCGGAAAAGCAGATAGGCGCACCCCGCCATGAGCGCCGCGCCCAGACGGCCCGCCCAGGTCAAGAGGGCGTTTCCGGCGACGATGCCGTCCAGGTAGAACCCCGACGCGAGAACGCGCCAGAACCCCGGGAAAATCGTTTCGGGCGGGCGGAGACCCGCTGCGACGGCGGCGTCTTTCCAGACATCGGGCGACAGGCCGGGGAAGGCGAGCAACGTCAAGCCGGCGAAAGTCAGCGCGGCCGCCAGCGCGGCCATCGTCCAATCGGCGGCCGCCATCCGCTCGGCCGGGAGAAAAACAGGAAGCCCCGCGCGCCGCGCCGACCGCTCATCCGCCTCGTCGTCTTCGTCGTAGTATTTGCGCATCTGCTTCCCCTTCCCCCTTGTCTACACAACCGAGGCGGGCCGTCGCCGACCCGCCTCCGTCCGCCTTTCAGGCCACCTTCACGCGCGCCGCCGCCGCAGGGCCAGCATCGCCCCGCCAATCAGCAGCAGAACGCCGCTCGTCGGCTCCGGCACCGACGCGCCGTTGAAGCCGCCCGAAACGGCGCCCGTCGGCCGATCCAAGGCACTTGCGGAAACGTACCCCGACGAAAGCAGGTTGTCGTAGGACGTCGCCGCCTTCTGGGCGTAGACCGGGCTGCTGGAAGCGTTGAGCAGCTCAACGAAGAAGGAATAGCTTGAATTCCCATAGGTTCCGAGATCCGTCGCCCACGCCGTCCCCTCGCGCAGGTCATACGCCGCCACGATGTCGACGCCATCCGCAAGCGTGCCGGTCGTCGCCTTGAGAACGGCGTACTGCGCGTCATTGCCGTCCCATCCCAGCGGACCTGCCCCGTCCTTATTGACCTGCCAGAAGAGCGTCGAGGCCGAAGCCGACCCCATCAGTGCCAACGTCGCGCAAAAGGCGATTTTCTGAATGAGTTTCATTGTCTTTCCTTCTCTTCTTCGACGTTGCGTTACCAAACGATGGACGGAGGCGTCGTGCCTTTGCTGGCGTACCAGGCACCCCGCCCGCCGGGGATCGTGACCGTCTTGACGGTGAATGTCATCAGGGGAATCTCAGTCCCCGGAACCTTCCCGCTCTGCTCGTACAGGCCCCAGCCCCTCCCCGTCTTGTAGGTGTAGGCAGTCTGCGTGCCGTTGTCCTGGGGAATCATGATCATGTCGCCATCAGCAACACCCTCATCACCCTCCGCCGTGAACGTGTAGTCCGTCGCCTTTGGGTTTGAGATAAGCTGAACGGATTTCGCCGTCAGCGTCGGATTCGGCACGGCCGCCTCCTCGCCGTAGAGGACGACGCCCACGTCGCTTCCCTCCGCGCGCTGGAGCCACAACGTCGAGCCGCAGGGAACCTGAAAATCGGCGGGCGGCGTCTGCATCGTCACGCTCTCACCCTCTTTCTCGGAGGTAGAGGTAACGATCGCTCCCCCCCAAGCACCCGTTTTGGCATCAAGCGTCCAGACGTAGTATTCCTTACCCGTATAGTAGTAAAGTTGACTGCCATCCTCCAGCCCGACGGTCTTCACGACATCGGCGACCTTGACCTTCGCCTCCTTGCCACCGACGTCCTTGAAGGGAACGGCAATGAGCGTGTACATTCCCGTCGCGGGAACGGCCATCGCGGCACACGTCGTGCCCACGATCACATCCCCGCCCAACGCGGCTCCCGCCGCCGCAAACATGCCCACGCAAATCAACGAATGGAGTTTCATCTTCACAGTCCTTTCACTCGCACGCCTTACTTGACCGCCGGGAGGCCGCCCTTGACCTTGAAGAAGGCGGCGTCGTCCGTCTTGGGAAGCGCCACCACGCCGTCTGCGGGCACGTCGGCGACCTTCTCGGAGACATCCTTGAGGTCCGTGCCCTTCTGCACCCAGTAGTCCGCAAACGGATTCATGCCCGACACCGTGAGCGTGATGACGGCCGCATCGACCTTGATCGCGACGACCGGCGGCTCGATTTCCGTGTAGACCGTCGCCGCCGCGCCGCCCACGGCCCCAGCCGCCCCAGCCGCCGCAGGCGCGCCGCCCGCCGTCGCCGCAAGGCCATCCGTCGCCGCCGCGCTCGTGCGCACGAAGACGAGCTTGCCGTCTTCAAGGCCGACCTTCACCTCGCCCGTCGCCGCATCCGTCCGGCGCGTGTCGAGCAGATAGACGCCGTACTGGCCACCCGCGAACGCGGCCGCCCGCGCGGCGTCCACCTGATAGACCAGATCCGGGCATCTGCCGTCCTTCGCGACCGGCGCGACGAGGACGACCGCGTCGGCGGCGTCGAGCGGCCGACCGTTCACGTCAAGCCCCTCGAAGACACCGTCCGCCGACCAGACGAGCGCGTAGCATTCGCCGTCGCGCACCGCCGTCCCATCCGCGTAGGTATCCACGCCCGGCGTCGAGAAGGAGATGAGCGTATCATTCACGGCGGCAAGGGACGCCATCGTGAGACCCGCCGCACCGAAAACCGTCAAAAGCCTTTTCATTGTCATGTTCCTTTCAGCCGTTCGCGGTTACTTCGTCTGGGTCTTGATCTGGTAGGTGTACTTGACGGCCGTGTTGCCGTTCGGCGCCGGAACGGGGACCGTCACCGTCCCCTCGCCAACCGGGATGTCGACCCGTTCGTTCGTCTCGCCCTTGTTGACTTCGATGACGTTCTTGAAGCCTTCGCGCGCCTTCGCAACGGGAACCACGAGCTGCGCCCCGTCCGCCGTCATCGTCATCTTCGTGATTTCAAGCTTCTGGCCGTCCGCCACGTCAAAGCCGGCCTGATACTTCTCAACGACCTTCATGCCCGTCCCGTCGGGGGCGTCGCCCGTCGCCATTTCGCGCGTGATGCCCTGCTCGGCGATCCACTGGTTCGGAACCTCGCCCGTCGAGTCGCCGATGTCGGCCAGCGGCGGCTGGACATCGCCCAGGCCCTCGCCATACTTCACCACGACCTCGTCGATCGCCGTCGAGCCGACGACCTTCAGGCTTGAAAGCTTCTGGACCGTCGTCGTGTTCAACTTATACCACGACCCGGTGTCCGTGGACGCCCCTTTTGGGTCGGACGTCAGATATCCGTCCGCCGTCATCAGCGGCTCGCCGTCAAGGCGGATCTGGCACGTCTGCTTCGTGTAGTCGAACGTGAAGCTCACGCGATGCCACTCCCCTTCCGCGTACTGCGTCGTGCCGAGCGCGTACCAGCCAGTCACGTCGCCCCGGTTCTTGCAGTAGGCCTTGAGCGTGCCGTTCGTCTCGACGCCGAGCGCGATCTGGATGCCGTCCGTCGTCTCGCCCGACGGCAGGGCGAGCGCCTCGTCCGGCCGCGAGATCTGGATCATCATGTCGACCGTCGCCGGCTTGTTCTCCTCCGTGGCGGCCGTGCAGGTCACAGAACCGTCAACGGAGAGGTAGAACGTGTCCTTCGCCACGGCAATCGGCTTGCCGACCGGCTTCGCGTACCCCGTTCCGACGGACTGGTTCGTCACCGAACCATAGCCCTCCCACGTACCCGGATTGTCGCCTCCGAGCTGCGTCAGGTCATCCGTCACCGTCGCGAACGGCTGCTGCACGACGACCGTCCCGGCCGCCAACGCAGACAAAGCGACTCCACCCATGCAGAGCGCGGTCAGAACCTTTTTGTTTCGTAGCATCACGCTTCCTCCTAAGTCGATTGCGGCTAGTTTAACACAATCCTTTGGCTGCGCGCAAGAGAGTTTTTTTGATTTTCTGATTCACTTCCGCTTCCACGGGATTTTTGGCATACTGTCCGGCGAACGGCGGAATGGAAACCCTTCGGCCATGCACGACAGGAGCCCTTGACATGAACCTTGCGAACATCACAACGCTCGCGGCGACGCTCGCGGCGCTGGCCGCGACGGCCGACGTCACCATCGAAACCACCACCTTCACCCTCACGGTGGGCGACGACGCCGTCGCCCGGTCGCTCGTCGTGAAGGCCACTGGCGAGGAGACGCTCGACCAGAGGGAACGCATCGCGCTTTTCAGCTCCACGCAGACGCGCCCCTTCAACAACGAGATCAAGCTCGCGCATCCCAACAAGCGCACCACCTACCAGGCGAACCGCCTCCGGCGCGAGGGCGACAGGCTGGTCGTGGGCTTCCACCTCGCGCCCTACGAGGCGGTGGTCAAGGTGGTGGAGGCGGACGGCTATGCCGTCTTCGAGCTTGTGGACTTCATCAGCGACACCGTCAACGAGAAGCAGTATGGCGGGCTGGTGATGGACGTGCCGCCGGTCGCGGACTTCCGCGTGGTACAGCTGCCGGTGAAGAACCGCGCCAACTTCGGCGACTGGCTCAACGTCTCCTGGGACGACAAGGCGGCGGTGGCCGTGATCGCCGCCGAGCCTTTCGCGGACATCGACCACGAGGTCCGCCACGGCTTCAGGATCCTCCGCGCCGACCTCGCCCGGGGGCGGCGCCTGCGCGGCGGCAAGGCGGCGATCGTGGCCGGCGCCGGCGAGCAGGGCTTCCTCGCGGCGATGGAACGCTGCGAGCGGGGTCTGGGGCTCCCCAACGGCGTGGCGAGCCGCCGCAACCCGCTGCTGAACGCCTCGATCTACTGGTCGGGCGCAGTCTACCCCGAGAACGTGGACGACCACATCGCGCTCGCCCGGCGCGGCGGCTTCCGGCTGATGCTCATCTTCTTCCCCGCCTTCCTCGAACCGGGCGGCTACGCGATCCTCGGCGACTACACCTGGAACAAGCACTACCCCAACGGCGAGAAGGACGTGAAGGCGGTGCTCGACAAGATCCGCGCCGCCGGCATCACCCCCGGCTTCCACACGCTCCAGACGCACATCGGCATGAGAAGTTCGTACGTGACGCCGGTCGCCGATCCGCGCCTCAACCTCACGCGGCACTTCACGCTGATGAGGGACGTCCCCGAAACGGGCGCCGTGGACGCGCTCTTCGTCTCCGAGAACCCCGTGGACAGCGTGATCGCCGGGGACGCGCAGGGCCGCTGTGCGCGCGTGCTCAAGTTCGGCGGCGAGCTCTTCACCTACGAGGGCTACGCCACCACGCCGCCCTACCGCTTCACCGGCGTGCGGCGCGGCGCCTTCAAGACCCGTGCCGCGCCCCACCGGCGCGGCGACATCGGCGGCATCCTCGACATGAGCGAATTCGGCGCCACAAGCTGCTACATCGACCAGCGCACCGACCTCCAGGACGAAGTGGCCGAGAAGATCGCGCGCATCTACGACCAGGGCATGGCGTTCTGCTACTTCGACGGCTCCGAAGGCGTGAATCCCCCCTGCGGCGTCTACGTGCCCTATTCGCAGTACCGCGTGTGCGCGAAGTTCAAGAAGCCGCCCATCTTCACCGAAGGCGCCGCGAAGGCGCACTTCGGCTGGCACCTGCAGGCCGGCGCCAACGCCTTCGACGTGTTCTCGCCCGAACTCTTCAAGCGCAAGATCGCCGAATATCCGCTCGCGGAGGCGCCGGTCATGCGCCAGGACTTCACGCGGCTCGACTTCGGCTGGTGGAGCTGCGTGCTGCCCGGCAAGGACACCTGGCGCGGGAAGCCCTCGGTCGGCACCCAGGCCGACCAGTGGGAGTACGGCACCTCCAAGGCGGCGGCATGGGACTGCCCGGCGACGATCCAGATCCGCCGCGACTTCTTCCAGAAGCATCCGCGCGCCGACGACCTCCTTGAAGTGATGCGCCGCTGGGAGGACGTCCGTGCCCGGAAGTGGCTCACCCCCGCGTGCCGCGAAAGGCTGCGCGACCCCGCGCGCGAGTTCCACCTGCTGCTCAACGGCCGCGGCGCCTACGAGCTTGTGGAACTCACCCCCGCGCCGGTGGCGGGCGCCGCCGCGCCGGTGAGCGCCTTCGTCTTCGAGCGCGGCGGCGAGACCTACGCCACCTGGTGGCACACCTCGGGCTCCGCCACGCTGAAGCTGCCCGCCGCCGTCACGCTGCTCGCGCGCATCGACGGCGAGGCGGTGCCGACGGCCTCCGAGAACGGGCGCGTCGCGCTGCCCGCCGACAACCGCCGCTACCTCAAGACGCGCCTCTCGAAGGCCGACCTCGTCGCCGCCTTCGCGGCCGCCGAGGTCGTGCAGGGAATGTGAAGGCGGCGCGGGACGGCAATCCCCGCAACCGCCATCGACGTGCCGAAGGCCCGGCCCCTAACGCAGGATGACCACGGTCGCCTTGCCCACCACCACATGGCCGGCGCCGTCGAAGAAGGCGGGCTGGTTCGCCTTTGAATAGACGCCGACCGGCATCTTCTGTCCATTGAGGACCAATGCTTTGACGCGGACGCCCACGCCCTCCGCGATCTCGACCTTGCCGCCCTCTTCGACCGTCAACGTCGCGGCGGACGAAAGGTTGTTCCCGTCGAAACGCAGAACGGTCCCTTCGCCCGTCGCGGTCACGGACGGACCCGCCCACCGGGCCGATCCGGTGAACGACACCGTTCCCTCCTCGACAGCCAGCGCCGTCTCCGCCGCTTCCGACGTGCCCGTGAAACGGACCTCACATGCCCCGCTCTTCTTGACGAGACGCGCCTCGACCGTCCCCGTGAAGTCGAGCGTGCGGTTCGCGCCGCCCGCATTTCCCGTAATCGTCACCGTCGACACGCCCGCCCGGAGGTCGGCGATTTCCACGCGCTGGTTCGCATCCACCCAGGCGACATTGAGAACGAGGTCCGCATTCGCAGACAGCACGCCCATCAGCCGCGCGGCGCGCGCGAAGGCGATGGACGCGCCGCTTCCGACCACGCAGACGTCGTTCGTCAGCGTCACGGCACCGACCTGGAGCCTTGAGGAGGCCTCGACATACACCTTCCCTGACCCCATCCCACCCGGACACGGCTCGAAGACGCCGCCGCACAGACGCCAGTTGCCCGCCAGCGACGGACAGGCGCCATCCTGGAAGAACGCCTTTCCGTTGCCCCTGATCACCAGGTCGCCGCTCCCCGTGAAGGAGACGTTGCACCGTACACTTCCCTGCGTACTCTGGATCGTGAGGCCCGCCATCCCCACGTCGAACGTCGCGCCCGTGAAGGTGACGTCCCCCTGGATGACGAGCGTATCGCCCGGCTGGGGCTTCTGCGCCGGCGTCCAGCTCGCGGCCGCCGAGAAGTCGTTCGTGGCGCCGCCGTTCCACGTCAGCGTATCGGCATGCGCCCCCACCAGGCATCCCAATGCGGTCGCCCCCAGCGACATCCATCTGCCCATTCGTCCCATGCCATTCATGCGTATCGCCTCGCTCTCTTTCACATGCCATCGTCAAGAACGGCGTCAATTTTAACATCCCCCCCACCCCCCGTCAAATGCGAATGTTCAACCACCCGTATCTCGATTTTTTCAGAACAACTTATCCCGATTTCCCACCCGGCCACAAGAGACACTAGGAAAAGAATATTCCCGAGCCTCCCGCTACAAGTACGGCGGTACAGGCCCGGCACGCGCCCTCCGGCCGGTCAACACGGTGCGCGCGGAGACACGAAGACGCGGAGATTGTCTCTCAAAGTTGGCGCGCCT